>NZ_CP107835.1 GCF_036346595.1 Streptomyces sp. NBC_00525 | reverse complement strand
TGGGCCTGGCGGCCCAACTCCCGCCTGACGGCGGGAGACTGCCGCGGCTTCATGCCTGACGGCATGAAGGGGGTTGGGCGTGGGCTTGCTCCCTGGCGGGAGCAAGGGGTTGGTAAGGGTTGGGCCTGGCGGCCCAACATTGAGCTGGCGTCAGCTCCGGCCTGGCGGCCGGAGGGTGGTGGTGTGTCATGCCTGACGGCATGACGGGTTGGCGGGCTCCCCCTTCCCTATCGGGAAGGGGTGTTTCTAGGGCGCCTGTCGGCGCCTTGATGTCGTATGGGTTTGTTGAGCAGACATTTGATTTGGTGCCCTCCCCTGGCGGGGAGATGGACCGGGCGTCGCTGGACTCCGGGTGGGAGCTGTGATCCTCGCTCTGTTCATGGGTGGGGCCTAAAAGTAAGTGCTGAGGTTTCCATCGGGCCTGGCTTGAGAACGAACCCAGGGGCCCCTATCCAGATTCCGGCTTATGGCTGGTGATGCCTGTGACAAGGACACTGATCGATGCCGACGTGGTTGATCATCGCGGAGGAGAGTGTCACTACCGATGCGGCCTCACCGCAGCGCCGCATCGAGATCATCCGGACCGTGATCGGTGGCAAGAGCCGGGAGGAAGCGCTCGCAGAGCTGTACAAGGCGGCCAAGAGTCACGTGCCTGACTCTCCAAAGGGAACGTCACGCGTGGTGGGGCGGGACGGCGACGGTTCCTTCTGGGTACTGCCGAAGAACGGTAAGGGCCACGCGTCTTGCCATGTCCGCCTCATCGAACAGGTCTAGGCAGTTTCGTTTGGATCACCGCGCTGACCAGAGGAAGATGCCCGCGATGTGGAGTCCAGCGAGGTAGACGGTCGCGGTCTTCTCGTAGCGCGTGGCGATACCACGCCACTGCTTCAGGCGGTTGATGCACCGCTCGACGGTGTTGCGCTGCTTGTAGGTATCTCGGTCGGATGCCGGTGGCCTGCCGCCTCGGCTGCCTCGACGGAGCCGGTGGCTGCGCTGGTCGGCGGGGACGGGGATCACAGCCCGGATGCCGCGCTTGCGTAGGTGCTCGCGGATCGCGCGGGAGGAGTACGCCTTGTCGGCCAGGACCACGTCCGGCCCGGTGCGGGGCCGGCCTCGTGGGCGGGGAACGCGCAGGCGGGCCATGACCTCGGTGAAGGCGGGTGCGTCACCGGCCTGACCGGCAGTGAGTACGGCGCGTGGCTCGCGGAGCTCGGTCTGAGCGAGGCGATCGAGCGGGAGATCCTCGCCGGGTTCGAGATCGACGTCCTGGAGATCCGCGACCCCTCCCCCATCGTCGGCGAGACGGAGGAAGCCCGGCGCGGCCGGCGCCTCGCGCTCCTGCAGACCGCGCTCCTGGAGCACGCCGCCGCGTACAACCTCCGCACGGTCATGACGTTCCACCAGAAGGTGGAGGAGGCCGCGGCCTTCGCGGACAAGCTGCCGGAGACCGCTGCCGAGCCGTACGTCAACGACGCCTCCGACGCCGACCTGGCCGCCGCCGACAAGCTCCCCGCGTCCTTGATCGACGCGAGTTCTACGAGCTGGAGGCCGGCCGCCACGTCCCGCCGGACCGCGTGTGGTCGGCGTGGCTGTGCGGCGAACACACCGTTGCCGAACGGCGCGAGAAGATCCGCCAGTTCGCCAACGGCATCAACGCCGCCGGGCACCGGGTCCACCGCGCCTTCCTCGCCAGGGTTCGCGTCCTCGGGGAAGGCGTCGACATCACCGGTGAACGGGGAGTCGACTCGATCTGCTTCGCCGACACCCGCGGCTCCCAGGTGGAGATCGTCCAGAACATCGGCCGGGCGCTCCGCCTCAACCTCGACGGCAGCACGAAGGTGGCCAGGATCATCGTGCCGGTGTTCCTGAAGCCGAACGAGGACCCCACGGACATGGTGGCCAGCGCCAGCTTCAAGCCGCTCGTAGCGGTCCTCCAGGGCCTGCGCAGCCACGATGAGCGCCTGGTCGAGCAACTCGCCTCCCGCGCGCTCACCAGCGGCAAGCGCAGGATCCACGTCCAGCGTGACAAGGACGGGCGAATCGTCGGGGCCCGCGGCAAGAGCGACGACGGCGAGGACCAGGAGCAGGACGACACCGACGCCGCTGCCGAGTCGGCGCTGCTGCACTTCTCCAGCCCGCGCGACCTCGCGACGATCGCCGCGTTCCTGCGGACCCGGGTCTACCGGCCAGAGTCGCTGGTGTGGCTGGAGGGCTACCAAGCCCTGCTGCGCTGGCGTGCGGAGAACGAGATCACCGGCGTCTACGCCATTCCGTATGACGTCGAGGTCGGGGCGACGAAGTCGTTTCCGCTTGGCCGATGGGTGCATCAGCAGCGGAAGGCGCAGCAGGCCGGGGAGCTGGAGGAGCGGCGCAAGACGCTGCTGGACGCCCCGGAGGCCGGGATGGTGTGGGAGCCGGGCGAGGAGGCGTGGGAGAACAAGCTCGCCGCGCTGCGCTCGTACCGGCGGGCCACCGGGCACCTCGCGCCGCGTCAGGACGCGGTGTGGGGCGAGGGCGAGGCAATGGTGCCCATCGGGCAGCACATGGCCAACCTCCGGCGGAAGGGCGGTCTGGGCAAAGACCCCAAGCGCGCGGCGGAGCGCGCGGAGCATCTGGCGGAGATCGACCCGGACTGGAACTGCCCGTGGCCGCTGAACTGGCAGCGCCACTACCGGGTGCTCGCGGACCTGGTCGACGCCGACGGTCACCTTCCCTACATCGCCCCCAGCGTCATCTTCGACGGTGACGACATCGGCACCTGGAGGTGGCGGCAGCAGGAACCGGGCACCTGGGCGCAGCTGATGCCCGAGCAGCGCGATCGGCTGACCGCGCTGGGCGTGCGGGGTGCCACTCTCCCCGTGGCGGCCGTCGCCCCGGCGGAGCTCCGTCCGGCGCTGGCTGCGGCCCTCAAGGGGGCGGGGAAGGCCGGGAGCAAGGCCAAGGCCGCGTTCCAGCGGGGCCTGGCAGCCCTGGCGCAGCGGGTGGAGAAGGAGAGACAGCGGCCGGTCCCGCGCGGCGCGGTCGTGGAGGTCGAGGTCGACGGCGAGACGGTGCTGGTGAAGCTGGGGGTATGGATTTCGAACACCGAGTCGAGACGGGACAAGCTCGACCAGGAGCAGCGCGCCGCCCTCGCCGCGCTGGGGATGGAGTGGGCGGGCGTCGTCCCGGCCGTCGAGGCCGCCCCGCAGCCGCCCGCCCCGCAGCCCGCACCGCCGGCGGCCCCGGCGAAGCGGCGGGTGCGGGAGCACCACGAGGAGTGTGACGAGGAGCTGTACGAGGGCGGGAACTGCACCTGCTGGGCCATCGAACGGTACGGGCCGCCCTCCGATCGGGAGGGCTACGGGGACGACTTCTGACCGCTCCCCTACCCCATAAGACCCTAGGCCCGCTGACAGGGCCCGGGGTCTCGTACGTCACCGCCCGGCGGTGCGGGCCGCTACCAGCGGCGCGGGATGGTGATCCAGACCTCCGCCAGGACGACGCCGGTCGCCGGGTCGCGGTGCGTCGGCTTGTACAGGCCAGCGGTGTCGCCGACCGTGAACCAGTCGCCGGACCACGGGGCGTCGGTGGTCTCCAGCTCGCGTCCGGCGAGCGGACCACCAATGAAACGAACGGTCACAGTAGTACCTCCGTCTGGCGGGAGTCTCCCGCCTCACCCCTTGATGGGGCTCAGCCCCCGAAGGACAGCACCGCGGCACCAACTACTTCGATGCCTTGGCTGCCTCGCTGCGTTGCCTGCGGGCCTGCGCCATCCGCTTCCGTTCCGCTGGCTGTACGTAGAGTATCTGTACTGCTTCTCCGATGATCTCCGCAAGGTCGGCGACCTCATCCGCCGCGTACTCAAGGTTCTGGTGGATGCTGTCGTTACCGACGACGCGAGCCTCGTGCATCGCGTCCACAACGTCCTGCGGAAGACCTCGTTCTGCCAGCTCCGTGATCTTGTCGTAGAGCTTGTACTTCGTCGCCCCCTGGTCCTTACAGATCTCCTCAACCGCAGCTCGGTAGCCGACGCCCGCCAAGCGGTAGCTGCCGGCGTTCTCCGCCTTCGAGGCCTCCATGAACAAGGAGCGCACCATCTCCGGCACGTGTTCGGAGAGTTTCCGGGGCAACGGCTCCGGCCACACCTGACGACGCCACGACACAGACGCCCCAGCGCGGCTCGTTCCATTTCCGCTCGTTCCGGTCCGGCCCACGACTGTTCCGGCTTGACCCAAAAAACCGACCAGCTCGACGGTGGCTCGATGGCACAAGTCGCACGTCCACAGCTCCTCGTAGACGACCAAGTCGTCCGTCGTCACGACGTGGTTGGTCGAGGCGGTCGGATGCACCTGGCGCCGATCACGCAACGACATCGCAACACCGACTGCACACTCGGGATGGGGGCACACGCTCCTCCTCTGGGAGACGGAGCGGTGCTGCAGCGGGTCGGGCAGTTTGCCGAAAGACGAGGAAGCCATAGGCAGATTCTCCCTGTCACGTCCGGCGCTGAACAGTACTTTTGACCGTTCCTGGCCGGAACCACCGAACCATCAGCTAGCCCCACGAACCCGGCCTCCGGCCACCAGACCGACCCGCCGCTCCCCCGCCCGCAGCCGCCCTCCCCGTCGTCACATCAGGCGATGGCGTGGTCCAGCAAGGCCCACATCCGATCGAGATCCCCCTGCTCGATCGCCGTGCCCGGATGCCACGCTTGCAGAGGTGCTCGCGAATTTGCACGGGAGGAGTACGCCTTATCCGCCAGAACCACGTCCGGCCTGGTCCGGGGCTGTCCACGGCGTCGGGGAACGCGGGCACGTCGCTGGCTTGTCCGGCGGTGAGAACGAAGGGGAGGGGCCAGGCCAGGAGTCGGCGGTGTTCTCCCGGTCCGTCGTGATCAGGTCGCGGGCCTGCCAGGCCAGTCGGTAGAACAGGACGATGATCTGGAGGAGTTCAGCGGTGGACGGCAGTTCCTCCGGGTGGACGTTGGAGGAGACGTAGTAGTGGTGCACCGTCTCGGCCACGGACGCGGCGCCTGCGGGACGCAGGCCGCCCGCCTCGGCCCGGCCGTAGGTGTCGACAACGCGACAGCTGCGACGCGCCCACGCGCAGGACGCCCCAGCTCGAGTCCAGGGCCGCCTTCGGGTGTGACGTGGCCGCCGCGCATACGTCTTCGATCCCCTGGGCTCCCGCCAGGTCGGGGGATGTCGGTCCGTACGGAGGTGAGCCATTCGGCTACCGGGGCCGCCGCAGCGGGTCGGCCCTTCGCCTTCACCAGTGCTCGCGCATCTCGTCCTGGTCTGCGTCGAGTGCACCGACGAGCTTCTCGACTACGTCCAGGGTGGGCAGGCGCCGCCCGGCGAAGGCGTCGCTGATCGTGGTCTTCCCGTACCCGGTCCGCTGCGCGAGTTGCCGCATCGAGGGTTCGCCCGCCCTGGTGCGCAAGTGGCGGAGATGACGGGCGAAGTCCTCCACGGCGGTCAACGGGACCTCCTGCAGTACCACTTGGGTCTGCTCATCGTAGGAGCCCTCTGACCTGCCGTCCGCCGGTGTCCGGTCTCTGTCCGGACAGTGCTCGGAACGGAGCCGGGGCCCTTTCCGGACAGGTGCCGGACAAGGTTCCGTGGACATTGCGAGCCCTCAGTTTTGAAAAGTTCGGCGGCTTCTTAGAGAAATCCGCGGCTGCTTTGCATAGAGGTGGCGACAGACCTTTAGAACCAGCATCCGCTACCAGGCTCTATGCGGGCGGGACAACAGGGAAGATCATGCTCTCAAACGGAACGGGGGACCCGGGCACCCAGAACCCGGGCAGCACGAACCGCAGGTGTACCCTGCCGGCACACATCCAGGACGACGTGGACCGCGTCGCCGAAGCGGTCGCGGCCGGCTTCCGCAGCTCGACGTGGCACCAGATGGCGAACGAGCTGTACGCGTACGCGTTCAAGACGCTGCGCTCGAAGATGCGCCGCACCGACGAGCTCATGGAGTTGGTGGCGAAGTCGAACACGCCGCTCAAGCTGACCGACGAGGACCGGTCCACGCTGCACCGTAACTCCGACGACCGCGCGCTCATTGCCGTGATGACCATCAACGTGGCCATGGAGACGTTCCCGGAGCTGCTGAAAAAGGGCGGATACAACCCCGCGGACAACCCGGGCAAGGACGGCAGGTTCATGGCGCTGAAGTCGTTCTTCGTCACCCGTTGCGGGCTCGTCTTCCCCCGGGTCTTCAACAACTGGAAGGCGGAGCGTACGGACCGCTTCCTTCGCCAGGCCAAGGACAACATGGAGGGCTGGCGCCTTGCCCAGGCCCTTGGACAGTACGGGTCCGAGCGCGTGCCCCCGGACGTCGCCGCCCTGTGCGACACCGTCACGGCGATGATCGACGCGCTGAAGCCTCGCAACCGGGCCGTGTGGCACATGACCGTGGACGGCTTCGCCCCCGGCGAGATAGCCGACGCCCTCGGGATCAAGCTCTACGACGTCAACAACGCTCTGTACACCCTGCGCACCAAGGCCAAGGCGCTCAGGCAGAAAGGTGAGCTGGTCATCCCGCCCTCGATCGAGGCCGAATGGGCGCGACGCCGTGAGCAGGACAGCGCAGGAAGAAGGTGGCCAAGTGAGCACCCCGGTTCAGCAGCCGGCCCGGCCCGGTTCTGCCGCACCGCGCCGGGCCGGCGTGACCGCGCTCGGTGGGGCTGCCGCAGTCGGCGCGCTCGTCTGGGTGGGCGCGCCGTGGTGGTCGGTGGCCGTCGCGGTGGTCCTCGCCATCGTGGTGCCCGGCCTCATCCTTTTCGCTCAGGTCATCCTGCCCGAGGACTCCGAGCACAAGCGGGATCTGTGGCTGGCCGTGCTGCGGTCTCGGGACCGGCGCGCCGCGCGCGAGCTCCAGCGCGGCGAACCCGCCGCCCACGAGCGCCCATGGGAGCACCGTTCTCGTCGCCGCGCCGAATGATGCTTGGGGCCACCTTGGTTCGGACTCGCCCTCGGGGGAGTGGGGCGAGCCCGAGCCAGGCCGGCAGGTTCAGGCCGTCAGCTTCTTGAAGACCGTCTCGAAGCGGTCGAGGGTGTCGTCGTCGACCTGCGCGAAGAAGTCGTCCTTGTCCCGGGTGAGCTGGTGTGCGGGTCCGACGTGGTCGAAGTCCCGGGGCTTGCGCTGTTTCTCCCGGGCGATCCCGATGCGCTGGAGGATCGGGAGGGGCTTGTCGGGGGTGATCAGGTCTTCCTCGTTGATGGTGGCCTCGGTGGCCTTGTTGTAGAGCCAGAGGTAGTCCTTGGTGGAGAACAGGTCCTCGATGTCGGCCGTCTCCGGGAGGCCGTCGAGCTGGCCGATGACGGTGATGTGGGAAGTGTCGACTTCGGCGGCCTCGGCGGCGCTGAGGACCTTGGCGGTCACCTTGGTGGTCTCGGCCCCGTCGATGAGCGCGCGAACGGACAGTCGGCGCCCCATGACGGCGATGAAGGCCGGCATGTTGCCGATGCCTCCGACCGGGATGATGGCCAGCCGGGGGTCGAGGCCGGTGCGGCCCTGGCTGACCAGGTGGTCGGACATGCGCATGAGGAAGACGAAATCGCTGCTGCCTTCCACGGCCAGGAGCGGGCCGGCACCCAGGAACAGGTGCTGCGCCACGGAGTATCCGAGCGCCGCTTCCACCGGCAGGATCGTCTTGGGGTCCGCGGACAGGCTGACCGAGGTGATGACCACGCCCAGGTTCGGATCGGTACGGGTGGCCTGGTCGTGGATGGCGCGCATGGTCTCGTACCGCGTGGGGTCGATCATGTGCTGGGAGTGGGTGGTGTAGAGGACCTGCTGCTTGGGCCCGAGCTCGCTGTAGACGTAACGGAGGAAGTCGCCCTGGGCCTCGCCGTGCAGGCTGGTACCCGGCTCGTCGAGCAGGACGACGACGCGTTCGTCGGTGTCGCGGTAGGTACTGAATGCGGCGAGGAAGGAGAAGAACCACTGGAAGCCGGTGGAGCGGGTGGAGAAGTTGGTCTCCACGCCGCCGTGCCGGTCGTCGCGCAGTTCGATCTTGAGCATCCGGTGGTGGGGCTGTGGCTGACCGTTAGGTTGCGGGGGCATGGGGATCAGGTCGGTGTCGAAGGAGACACTGAGGTCTTCGTTCTGCTTCCAGTACTCGAAGACCTGCGCGCTCAGGTCCAGGCTGGCGGCCTGGAGTTCGGCCTTGCGGCTGGCGTAGTCCTCGTCCAGGAAGTCGTCCGGGCCCTCACCAGCGAGGCGGAGCAGGGACATCATGGTCTCGTCGCCGCGCTCCCACTGCTTGGCCTTGGCGCGTTCGGCGAGTGCGTGGAGGTCGCAGTCGCCCGGGAGCATCTCGTAGGTGGAGAAGTAGAAGAACTTCGGGAGCAGCCCGATCAGATGCTCGTGCTCCTCGTCGTCGAGGCCCTCTTCGACGTACTTCTTGTAGCGGTCCAGCTCGGCCGGGACCTTCTCGATCGCCTTGACCCGGGCCGTCTTCTTGCCGCTGCCGACTTCCTTGGCTCGGGCTTTCGCCGCGGCGCTCACGGCCTCGATGGTCGTGTGGTCCCCGGTGATGGCCTTCTGGTCCTCCTCGTCGTCGACGCCGGCCTCTTCGAAGACGTCCGCCAGGATGTCCTCGAGGGCGCAGTGCACATCGGCTCGGAGGCTGCCGTCGTAGAGGCGGGATGCCGTGGCGTACGCCTGGGCCGGCGGCCGTACGCCGACCAGTTCCTCGATCGCGTCGAAGTCGGAGTCCTCCAGCTTGAAGACGGCCGTCACGGGGGCGACCGTGTCGAGGTCCTTCTTGCGCCGGTCCGTGGCCAGGTGCCGCCGCGGGTAGTCGGTGGTGACGTGGAAGTCGTCGGCGTTGTTGGCCGGGTTCAGCCGGTGCAGGGCCTTCAGGACTGTCGTCTTGCCCGACTCGTTCTTGCCGATCAGGCACGTGACCTCGGGGTCGACCACCATGGTCTGCTTGTTCGTGATGTTGCGGAACGTCTCGATCTCCACGGACGTCACCAGCATGGCACTCCCCTCCAAGGGCCACCTTGCCCTTGTGTGATCCGCGCAGCGTGGGGGCCTGTGCCAGACGGGACAGGTGCGACCGCGCGATGTGGCTAATCAGCCAGTATGAATCCCACCTCCGACAATCACGGCCGGTTTCTGCCCGCCGGGCCTGTGCTGCCCACGAAGCCGTCCCGCTCGTGCGGGAGCACGTGCGGGACGGCTCGGGAGGGAGTCGTTGCAGGCGGCGATGCCCGTGTCCTGTTGCTGGTGTCCGAGGTCTCGCCAGGCTCGATGTCGCTGAGCGGGTGGGCGGTCGTGCTACGCGACCGCTGCGGCGAGCTTCACCGACGGGATGCCAGAGCCCTCGGGGAGCTCAGCGAGGGGACGACGGGGGAGGCCGGAGACGATCCACAGGCGCATGATGTCGTGGGTGACCAGCTGACCGGAGCCCGTTCCGTCCTCGTTGAGGATGTCTACCTTCAGCAGCACCCGTTCCCCGGTTTCTCCCAGCCTCCAGAGATCCAGGAAGTACGGGCGTCGGCACGTGCGGAGGTTGCGGCGCTGGTTCTTCCAGCGGAAGCTCACGATGCCGTCGGCGAAGGCAGTCAGCAGGATGGCGCCAGATGCGTAGGCGGAGCGGCCGTCCCAGATCCACACCATGTGGCCGTGGTCCAGTTCGCGTCCCATGATCTTCGTCGGGGACATGCTCGCATGCTGGATCTCCACCACGCATCCGTCAGCCGCGATCAGGTCGGCGATGTGGTTTCCGCGCCGCTGTTCGCGTTGGGACGCCGGCACCATACGCTTCCAGTAGTCGTGCCACTGGGTCGAGGAGTAGATGAGGGGGAGGTTCATACCGCTCCCGCCAGGGTCTCGAGGTCGGCCTCACTCATGCCCAGTTCCGCAGCGCCGATACCCATCGCGGCCAGTGCGTCCAGCCCGATCTTGGGGTTCTCCTTGATGCGCTCGCGAGCGCGCTGGAGAGCGTGGAGCTGGCTCTCCAGTTCCTTGTACTGGCCCGCGAGGATCTTGCGGAACTCCCGACTGTCCTTCTCCTGCTGGCGCAGGTGCTTCTGGTTGGCCTTGATGGCAAGGAGCTGTTTGGTCACCTCCACGATGCGGGCGTGTACTAGGTCGGCGGGCAGGAACGAGCGCTGCCCAGGGATGCTGGCCTCCCCGTCGGTCCAAGTGCCGCAGCCGCCGGCGGCGAGGCCGGGCGCCGTGCCGCCGCCGCAGAGTCCCGGAATCGGCGGCGGCGCCCCGCCGGGTTCCTTCGTGCCGCCGGCCGTGCCGCCTCCCCCGGCAGGGGGTGTATCGGGGCCGCTGTGCGCGAAGCGGACCATCAGGTCATGGTCCAGCGCTCCGAGGACGGGGCCGAAGACGACTTTGAAGTACTCGATCGCGGGCAGCTCGCCGGACTGGACCGCGTCGAGCATGAGGTCCATGAACTCGCCGGTCCGCCGGTTCTTGTCACTGTGCTGCGCGAACAGCGAGCCGTAGTTGTCCGTGATCCACTGACGGGTCACAACCGACAGTGAGTTGAGGCGCGAGGCGGTCACCGCACACCCACCTGTCCGGACGTCCGGGCCGAGTGCAGCCGCTGCGCCCAGTGCACAACGCCCTCACACGCCTTCTCCAGGTCGTTGAGCATGTCCTCGTCGGCGATGTTGATGATCTGCTCGGGGTGCATCTCGACCAGGCCGTACAGCAGGTTCACCCGGCGCCGGAACTGCAGGACCAGCCGTTCGTCGGTCTCCTCGGGGGCAGAAGCGCTCTCCCTGTTGCCGGTCACCTGGGCCACCTGGGCGAGACTGTCGCGGATCTTCAGCTCCACCATCGGATCGACCGCAAACGCCTCCACGAGGAACGCTGGCTCCATCACGCTCGCCATCACCGCCGACCTGACGTCGGGGCGGTCGAGCTGTTCCACGATCTTCTCGGCGGTCATCGCGGAGGCCGAGTTCGGAATCGGCCGTGCGCCGATCGCTGCGCGGAACTCCTGCGCCGTCACACGATGGCGGCCGGGCTCCTGAAGCATCCGCAGCAGGATCTCCCAGCGGTCCTGGAGCCGTCGCGCGCGCTCCTCTCTCCCAAGCACGTTCTCGGCCTCCCGGGTCTCCTTCGGCAGGGAGAAGCCCAGAGCGGCCTCGCGGACGACTGAGTAGGAGACCGTGACATCGGACTCGGCCAGCACCTGCCTGAGCGCGCTGTCACATCCTGCGGCCACGCCCCGGTACTCACGGGCCATCTCGGCGGTCATACCGATGTCTGCGGCGAACGCCCTGATCAGCTCGCGGGAGCCGTTGGAGGGTTCCTCGTTGCCCATCGGCGCGACGTCAAGCAGGAGATCTCCAATCTCCAGACGCGTCCGCTGCTTCTCGCTCGTCAGGAGATCATCACGCGCTACAAGCTTCCGGCCGAGTTCCACCTGCTCAGAGGAGTACGCCGGTCCTGTTTCACGAGCACAGGGCTCGATCCAATCCGTCATGGCCCGGAACGTAGAGCGCGCCTCCGACAATTGCGGGGGCTGCGCAACACGAATGGCCTACCCGCTCCCCCATGGGAATGAAGAAATTGGACCGGACGGGTTGCGGGGCCGGTGTCGAAGTGGACGCGGCTGTGGATCGAGAACACCGCCCAGCTGACCCTGCCTCGCGGCGCCCGTGGTCAGGGTGTGTCACCGGAGTGGTAGAAGCGGCAGCTCAGTCCCGGGCCGGGCGCGCGCGGGGCTCGCCGGGGCGCGGGTCGTACAGGGCGCGGCCGCCGGGCCACCGGGACAGTTCGGTGGTCAGGGCGACGCCGTCGTCGACTTCCTCGGCGCGCCAGCCGTGGATGTCGAGCAACAGGCCGTCCAGCGGGCCGCCGACCAGTTCGGCGTAGGTCCAGTGCGGGAGCGGGCCGGGGTTGGGGTCATCGTGGTAGCGGCCGTAGACACGGCCCCTCAGCAGCTGCTCATCGCCGTCCATCCAGCCAGTCTGCCAACCGGCGCTGACAGCACGAGGCCCTTCCGGGCGCGCGCCTGGCCTCCCGTGGGGAGGACCGGGAGGGCGGCGCGGCCGCGCTCTACCGGGGGATTGCAGGGCGCGACCGGGTGCGCCTTCTCTGCCTGGGGTGGCGGGGTGGTACGCGCCGCCAGCATGACACCAGTTCTGGCCATTCGGCAGGGGTGTGACCGAAATTGGTCGTGAGCCGCCGTCGTCGGGGCCGGCCCCGCTGTGCGGCCTGGCGGCTGCCACCGCACAGCGGGCACTCGGTCAGGTCCGTCGGCGGAACCAGCCGCGTCTCCGGTCCGGCCCGGGGCTGTCCTACGGTTCCGGCTCCGGCGGTGCGGCGGCCTGGTGGCGGGCGGCTTCGGCGGCGGCCTCCAGGCGGGCGACATCGTCGGCCCAGCACGGGCCGCACACTGTCTTGTCCCCGGCCCGACATCGACCGTGAGACATCGCAGTTCAGCGGGGCGCGGTGTCGGCAGGGGTGCCGGGGGTCATAGAGCCGCTTGGCCGACCGAAGGGATGAAGGAGCATGCGGGTCGCCATTGACGGGGCACACATCGGAAGCCAGGCGGACCTGCACCGGGTTCTTGCCGGGCCTTTGGACTTCGGTCCGTACTACGGGCACAACCTGAGCGCCCTGTGGGACCGTCTGAGCACGGATGCCGAGCGCCCGGTCGAGATCGTCTGGGAGAACGCTACGATCAGCCGTGAACGCATGGGCGATGAAGCGTTCGCGGCAATCGCGTCCGTCCTGGTCCGAGCTGCCGCGGAAGACGAGTCGAACGCACCGGCCGAGAGGCTGACCGTGCGTTTCACCTGATGTGGAATCCAGCGGCCAGCGTCGCCAGCGAATTCCGACGTGAAGCTGAGACGCTGAGCGTCCGACACAGCGTGAGACGGCGGACGGGGCCGTAGGTCATGGCCTCGGCGTCCGACACGAGCCGAGACCCCACACGCCCTACAACAGCCCTGTACGGCGCCCTCGCCGACGATCACCCACCCCAAATCCCAAGCCCGGGAGGAGGATCGTCGCTCATAGGCCCGTACAGACGATCACCAAGAGGCGCAGCCGCATGGGGAGAACGTCCCGGTCAACTCCTTGGTGAATGGACGTCACAACCAGTCCCGAGTGGAGTCCAAGTCGCTCTCCTCAGCCTTCCGGCGGCACCCTGTGCACAGGCCGAGGCGGATCTCAAGACTGCGGGCATTGAGCTGCGTATCGCAGGCCAGGCACCAGTCGCTGGGCTTTTGCTGGTAGCCGCATGAGGCGCACAGACGACAATCCGAAGTGATCATGATCCTGGGCGAAGCACAGTGCTGGCAGTCCTCGGGCCGACCGCCCATTTCGTGTGGGTGCTTAACGTGGGGCCAAGCCGTGTCGGGATCGCCTCGGAACGCCGTCTTTTTAGAACGTGCTGTACTCATGCTTATGTGATCGGGTACCAGGCTTCCCCACTTGATCACTGGCACGAGTGAGCCGAACACTGGAAGCTTTACGCCCCTCGCACGCCGAAAGAGTCCGGCGGCCGCCTCCGTACCCCACGATGACGACGTGTATTGCACAACAGGCACACACCCCATCCGACCGGCGCCACCGGATCAACAGGCCCTTGCGGATGCTCCTGACAACCAGTGCTTCGAGCCGACACTCCCTTCAGCTCTCCGGCCAGGGCAACGGCTTCCCTCAACGCCTCCATGAGTTCCCTGACGGACTCCTCGGGCGACTGAGGAACCAGGGCGAAGGCCAGATCGTTGACCGTAGCCAACTTCGCATGAAGGCGCTCCAGGGGATCAGGCACAGGTTGCATATCTGGTCAACGAGCTCTTCGGTGCAAGGGTGCACCCCAACCCGGAGCAGGCCCAGACCGGGTCGGCCGTGCCCGCACCGGCGCGGAACCGACCGGAAGCTCCCCGGTATTGCCCCCTGACGAGGTCCTCGTGTCCTCGATGAGCGGCTGCGTGAGCATGCTGCAGCCGAGGCGGAGGACCTGGTGCGGAGGCAGGAGACCGTCCGCGAGCAGCAGACCCGGCAGCCAGCGGCTCATAGGGAAGCGGCAGAGGAGGCGGAGCACGAGCCGCCGGGCTGGCAGCCCAGCCGATCACCACCTGCCTCCGAAACCGGTCGACAAACGCTGTTCCGAGAGATCAACGAAGCCACCTCGCTGTGCGCTGAGAACGCCGCACCGAACTCCACGACGCCTTCGTCTCCCTCGCCTGCAGCCTCATCTGCTACCGACGCCTCAAGAAGACCCGACCATGATCGTGTTACGAGCTCTAAGTCGACCGTGAGCGGGCCGAGCTCCGACGTTCGGCTGGCCCGCTCTCTCGCCGAACTCGCCTCTGCCGGGCTTCGGTACGGCGCCCCGTTCCGGCGTCGCGCTCCCGTGGCCAGCCGCAGAAGAACGCAAATCCGCGGCGCAACTTATTCTGAAACGATCAGTGAGCTCCTTCAGCGGCCCAGAGAGTGAACGACCCTGTGGGGCTGACCGGCCTTTGTTCTGCAGTGGTACTCGCCTTCACGGGCCAGGCCGTCACCCGATCGGTGTCCACTCTGAAGAAGCTCATTGATCGAACTCCACTGTCGGTACTCGCTGTAGATCCGGGAAGACTCAAGAGAGGACGGGCAGGGAATCTGAGGCATCACCTGCTGTACGGCGCCAGTCCCTCGTTGCCGGCGACGACCAAGGAGTCGACGAGCATCTGCCATTCGTCCAACTTACCGAGCTCCTCGGCCGTTGTGCGGATGTCCTTGAGCCAGCTATCCGAAAACCACGACTGCTTGACCGTGACATGCCCATCTTGAATGCACAGGTCAGAGACCCAGGGCACGCCACGGGTGACTTGCACCTTCTCCGGGAGCCTTCGCAGGATGCTGATAAGCGCGTCGACGGGCTTGACCTCACCTCGAGCGGCAGGCAGCCAATCGTCAATCACCTCAACAAGGTCGTCAGCGCGGACCCAGTCAATGGGTTCACCGACGACCTCGTTGTGCAGCCCCTGCGTCCAAGGAAGAGGATCCGGCAGTAGGGCAGCGGCGGCCCAGTCCCCCCAGTGGCGGTCGCGATAGGGGCTCGGGTCATCACTCAGGTAGCCAATGGCATGGCGCAGCAACGACGGCCAGACACCTCTGGCAGCCTCGGCCAAGCGGTCGTTCTCTGCACCTGCCGCGGCAAGACCGTGGAGAAAATTCGCCATCAACTGTGCACCTGCGCGAAGGGCATCGAGGTGCTCGAGCAACGGTCCGATGTCGCCGGTCTTCGCGAACCCTTCGAGCAGGGCCCGTGCGGCGACCAGAGTGTGCGTCCCGCGGTCGTCCGCAGACCAGCCCTCGCTCTCTTGCACGACCATGGCACGTCGCTCGACGTCGAGGAACGCGGCGAGGAGCGCGGCTGCCTCGTTAGTGCAACAGTGGTCTGTCGACGCGGCTGCGCCGAGGCCGCGAATGGCTGCATCGAGAACCGCGATCCTGACGGAGTCACCCGGTAGTTCCTGGAGGCGTTCGGCAACGTCGCCAGCAATCTGGACATTCGGCCGTCTTTGGCCGCTTTGGTCCCACGGGCCGATTTCTGCGCCACGGGCGGTCTCAAGCAACCAGTTCAATGCGGTCGAGTGGATGCAAGGGTTGAAGTGGCATGGGCCCCTCCAGACGACATCGCATCCACGTGCCAGGTATAGCCGGGTCTCCATAGGCGCCTTGCCTGCCATCGCAAGAGCGGCTTCAGCGACATCTTCGATCGAGCCACCAGCCGCTTCCAGCGGTGCGGCCAGGGCGGGTGTGAGGAACGCCGGCACGGCTTGAGCCACCGCCCGGTCGGCGCCAAGATCGAAGAACTGGCCCTCGTGATGTTGGCCCTCGGTCTCCTGGAACGACAATGCGATGCCGATGACAAGCTCGGTTGCGAATTGCGCTTCGTCGCCAAGCGCCTCCATATCACCAGCAGCGGCTCGTTCGATCGCTGCTCGAGTGACGTGGGCAACGGCGTCCAAATCCCAGGGCGGCATTTGATCTCCGTCGGAATCCAGCAGGGCACGGCCTGCCGCCAGATCCGCGGCGATCTCTGCCGATGAGGGCGGCACGTACTCGGTGTCGTGCTTGACCGATCCCCAATACCGGTTCTTCAGCCGCGTGCTGGTCTGCAGGGCTTCCTGGTAAGCCGTGTGCGCTTCTTGTGCGGCTCGCAGCTCAGGCGGCGGCTCGACCTCGATGTGGACTGCATCACCGTGCCGTTTAACCCGGTATTGATCCGAATCCAGACTGGCAGCCCAGTTCTTCGTAAGCTCTTGGCTGTATCCAAGACGGTCGCCATTCTCGACAAGCTTTTTGGCGACTTTCTTCAAATCCTGGACACGCCCCTGCCCGCCATGCACCATAAGCCACATGGCTACCTCGCGCGGTGTCCAACGGCGACGTTCGAGGTTCGCGAGCCCTTCGGTTATTGCACGCAGCCCTGAATACTCACTCGTCGTGCGACCGAACTCCAAGTTCCACACAACCGGTTCGGCGAGGAACAGGTCGAGTTCGGTGCCGACTTTCTCGATGTGGCGCACGAGCAGACCAAATAGCATTCCTGGAACCGCGAGGTTCTCGCAGCCATGCAGGAGCACCTCAACGACCCTTTTTGGTGACGCGCCCTGACTCAACCACATATCGGCAAGACGCTCCATCGCCTGGAGCGCGCTCATCGCCGAATATGGGCCGACCGACGTACCCCGGTACCAGCTCCAAACATGACTGTCGCCGACATAAAAGCGGGAAGTGCCATAGATGTTCAGAATCGCACCGCGGTCTTCTCCCTCTCCATTCTCCGCCTCACCATCGGCGCCCTCGCCGCCACCATCAAAAGGATCAGTAAGTGCATAGGGCGGGCTGGGCCGCGACAACATTGCTACGCGCGCCCGCGCACCGCTATTCAGGATGCCATTCAACACCCGCACCGAGGTCGGCACTGATGCTGTCTGGAATAGCTGCCAGAACCCACCGAAGTAGTACTGGAAGAAAGGTACTCCGAAACCTCTCCAGCGCCCCTGATGCCCTCGGACACCCTCATCTCGGTGCCAGCTTGTTTCGTCGTCGATGTAGTAGGCCATCATCAACGCCGCCAATAGCTCCGGGTCCTTCTGCGCCAAGGCTCGGGCACTCAATGGCGCGTCCGCGGCCGGAGTCAGGAACGCTGGTGCATCCTCCGCGATGGCCCGAAGGCAAGCTTCGATGGCATCATCAATGTCCGGACCGAGCAGGGCCAACGTTTCGACAAAATTCTCCCTCGTCAGGTGGTAGTCCAGTTCACGTCGGCGTCGACGGCGTTGCAAGATTCGCCCGGACGGTACGTCGGCTCCGGTTTTGCGTAGAGGAAACGATTTCCAGTAGGAAAGGAGACGCCCTCGAAGACGGATTCGCAGCTCGTCGCCGGCCGGAATGTTTGCCAGGGACAGAGCTTGCAGCCAGTCCGCAAGTAGTTCGAACGACTCCTTCGACACGTCCCAAGGCTTTTCGTCATCGAGAAGAATCTGCACAACAGGGTTAGTGATGAAACGGTCGACCAGCCCGTTGACCTTATGCCTCTGCTGAACAACTCGAACCACGTCGCCGAGCGCCAGTCCGACCGACTGATCCTCGCACGCGAACTTCAGGCATTCGTACGCGAATGGCGTCTCCAAAACCGCCTCTACCGGGACGTCAGACCACCGGGGTCCGTGCGCCGCCGCGAACCCCTGAAATTGCGAGCGTTGTTCGATAAACATCTGAACGGGTCGAGTGTCCGGCGCTTTCAGCAGTCCCTTGCAGGCAAGCGTGGCGGCCGACAGTGCCCACCGGGGCGCCCCCGCTGCCTGCAGCAACTCGGTCGGGCTCTGACTACGGACGAGAAGGATGGCGGTCGCGTACCGCCGGACTTCATCGTGCGCGAAGTCCGGCTGGTTCCGGTACCGGCTCGCCGGCGCGAGCAGATGATCACGGCGCAGCGCGTCGACTGCTGCGGCATCGACGCCTGCGAGGGGCCGATGCCCCTCGGGCAGCTTCATGGTCGCTGCGGCTACCGCAAGCAGTGTCTGTTCGCGTGCCTCCGCCGATCCGACACCGGGCCGTCCGTCGCCGCGAACAACCCTGCTCCACACGAGATCAAGACATTCCCACTCACCCAGCGCGCTGTCCGGCTCTGTCCCGGTCCGAGCGAGAAGGTCCAGCACGACAGGTCTGCGCAGCAGCGAGTTCACAGGCAGGTCTCGCAGGACTGCACGCAGAAGCTGAAAATGTCCCGAGACAACCGAGATATCCTCATCTCCCAGCGGCGACATCTCGAAAGACGAAACGGACTTCGCGAACCCCAGCTCGACCTGCTCCCGTACGTAATCCAGTGCCACGTCAGATGTGACCGCGACGAGCCCAACACCGGCCGCAGCCGCTGCCAGCACCAGATCGCTCAAGAGGCCAGCGGACCGCTCCAGAGCAGCATCAGCCGCGTCGATGACCAAGACCCGAGACGATGCCGATGTCTCTGCGAGCACGTCCTCCAGCGACATCCCAAGGGCAGCTCGCAGCTCCAAGCTGGACTGCGGCAAACTCCGGAAGTTCACCACCACCCCTTGGAACCCGGCAGGGTCTACGGCTTCCAGCTCGGCGACGGCCGACAGCGTCAGCGCACTCTTGCCGATACCCGACTCGCCGGATACCAACAGAGCCGAAGCACGAGTACCGGCCTCGCGCAGGGCCTCAGCGAGTTGCTCGCGGCGGTCGGCGAATGAGATCACGACCGGACCACCGGATGACTCATCACCGATAGCGGTCCGAACGCCGGCCGTAGCGAGCTTGCGTTGTTCAGCGAGCACCGACCACGCGTGTCGGCTTCGTGCCGCGGTCGCCTCGTGGGCGGTGACGTCGTCGGCTGTATTCCGGGTGCTGGGGAAGCCATGCTCGGTCAGCAGGGTGGTGAATCCTGGTTCGGTGAGGAGCAAGTGGACGGGTTCGGCGGTGAGGCGTCGTTCGCCCATGCCGGTGCCGTATTCGACGGCGATGCCGACGAGGTGTCCGTTGGTGAAGATGGCGGTGCCGGAGGCGCCGGCCCAAGGACGTTCCTTCTGCTGTGTGGCGGCGGGCCAGACGCGGCAGTCGAGGACCCAGCGTCTGCCGGCGGTGGTCAGGGGGGCGAGTTCGCCGCGGAGGGTCTCGTACTGGACGCCGCCGCCCGAGAGGGTGGAGAACGCCGGAACCCCGATCCCGGCATAGGCCAGCGGAGCATCGCCCTGGGGCCGGCCCCAGGGCACGGCCGTCGTGTGGCCTTCGTCGGCGTCCTGATCCAGAAGCAGCAGCGCGACGTCCGGCACCCCGGCGCTATCCGGGCCGAGGCCCGGGGCTGGCCAGATGACCGTCGCGGTGCGTTTGCGAAGCCCGGAGTCCGCGCGAGGATGCCCGACCCAGACGGTCGCACCGGATGCGCGGACACCGTCGTCGTGGACGACGTGGAGCGCGGTCAGCACCAGCCGGGGCCCGATGAGATATCCCGAACCCGACCCGCCTACCGGCTGGTCAGGCTTGATGTAGGCCGTTCTCTGCGCGTCCACTGTCGTTCTCCCGCTACGCCCGCGCCTCCACGTTTGTAACTACTCAGGCGTCGCCGCCAGGCGGGACATCAGCCCTCGGCTCCCCGCCAGGCGTCTCGTGCCTGCGGATGCGGGCGGGCTGTCCGCCCAGGGCCTCGTCGCGGACGTTCAGCGTCAACGTCAACGTCTGCCGCTGCGTGCTCCCACCCCCACCTCCGGCCTCCACTGCACTCTTGGTGCCGAAGGCGCCGACTTCGACGTTGACCTTGCCGTTGCCGTCCTTGCGGAACTCGACCTCAAGACAGAGTTCGGCCTGCTCGACCTCGAACCTGAACTGCTCGTTGCCACCGGTATCAGCGGCTTTGTACAGCTCTTCGCGGAGTTCTGCCAGCGCCTCGGACAGCGTCACCTTTGCCACGATTCCCCCTCCAACACCCCTGCGGGCAGTGTGCTCGACCGGCCTGAAGCGCAGCTTTCCTGACGGCACCTCGCCTGCGCATGGGAAACGCACCCAGACCACACCACCGAGGCTGCTTCGCCATGGTACGGGACGTCAGTCTGGAATGTACTGGGAAGGCACAGTTCGCAGCAGGGAAGAATCTGTAGCGCCGTACGGCCCAGGTGTGTCCAGTCAGGCCCACCCCCCGTCACTAAACTCGCCAGCCTCATCTCTGGTAGCGCTCCCGCCTGCCAAAGTCTGGAGGAGGCCGCAAAGCAGAAAACTTTGCAGGCTGCTGAGTGACTTCCAGGCCAGGTGTCCGTCACCATCCGCTTGAGATGGTTGGGGCTGCACTGAGCCCCACAGCCAGAATCGACAGACTGCTGAGGGTGGAGGAGGGGACAGTGCCGGATTTCGGGACGGTGCTCGGCGGTATCGCCCGCGGGGTCGCGGCGGTCGGCCGGTTCGCGTGGGCCGTGGCGACCTCACCGACGACCGCGAGCGAGTACGACGCTGAAATGCAGATAGACCGGCTGTCGCAGTTCATCCAAGACGAGGTGCCAGAAGAACTGCACGGCCGGGCATGGGGCCTGGTTGTAGACGAGCTGCGTCGAGTTGACACGGAAATCGAACGGATGGTGGAAGAAGCCAAGACCGAGGAACAGGCAGCTACCGATGAAGACTGACAGCCAGAGAGCGGTGGCCCAGGAGGAGGCTGGTGTTCTGGCCGAGGCGGCCCGTACGGTGAACTCAGCCTGGGAGGTGCTGCGCCGCCGACAGGGAGGAGGCCCTGACGATGACGCGCGGTGACCAGGGCAGCGGCGTCCTCAGCCGTCCCGCCTGGCGCCCGAGCCGCCCCGCCTGCCGTGTGGATCCTGCAGAGGGGATGAGCGTGTCGAGGATACGCTGGTAATCGGCACGCGCCAGGGGTTCATCAGCCCAGGCTGGATCAGCACGCTCGCTGATGAGATCGAGAAACTGGCCTGGTGTCGTCGACTCCACAGCCCATGCCTCACGGTCGGGCGCGGCCCACCAGATCTCATTGTGCTCTAGATCGAGGCCGAGTCGGACGGGGCCGAGGTGACGGCCAAGCGCGTCGAGACGGCGCAGGCCCGTGCCTGCGAGATCTGCGATCAGGGCCTGGGCTTCGTCTGCGGTCTGGACGTGGGTGAAGAAGGGCACGGTGCGGCTGCGCTTTCTCGTGGTCAGGCGACTAGGGCATGTCCGGCCGATCATGTCTTTGCGTATGGTGCTGCTGCTCATGAAGGGTGGGTGCAGTTGCGGATGACCCGCGAGACAGCGATCACGCTGGTACAGAAGGTCATGGATGTTGAGTACGACGAGGAGGAGATGGCAGAGGTCCTGGATCAGCTCGACAGTGCTCTCGCCTGCCCGACCGGCTACGTATCCGATTTGATCTTCTGGCCCAAGGGCAGGCAGGAGCCGACCGCCGCAGAGGTGGTTGACCGAGCCCTGGCTTACCAACCGTTCGCACTGTGACGCGGCTTTAGGTCCGTAGCCAGATGACGAGGGCAGCCGCGGTGACTGTGCCGAGGAAGACGTAACCGCGCTTGTCGTAGCGTGTGGCCACGGCTCGGTGGTTCTTGAGCTTATTGATTGCCCGTTCGACGGTGTTGCGCTTCTTGTAGCGGTCTTTGTCGAAGCCGGGCGGCCGTCCGCCGCGTGAGCCTTTACGCAGGCGGGCGGCCCGGCTGTCGGGCTTCTTGCGGGGCCTGCCCGGTCCGAGGCGGGGGACGCGGATCTTCTCCAGAACTGGCATGAACTGGGGGCTGTCGCCTCGCTGGCCGGCGGTGACGAGAAGGGACAGCGGGCGGCAATGTCCGTCGGCGCTCAGGTGGATCTTGCTGGTGAAGCCGCCCCGCGAGCGGCCCAGTCCCTCGCTTCCTGCACCACCTCCACCAACCGGTCGACGAGGCTCTGCCACAAGGGTTCGGGCTGGTGTTCCGCTCCTTCGTCCCCTTTTGAGGTAGGCAGTTCGGGTGGTGGCTGCTTGCGGGCGCCTGCAGCGTGCTGGTGAGCGCGCACGCTGGTCGAGTCGACCGAGACGTCCCAGTTGAGGTCACCCGCCGCATCCGCTGCAGCCTGGACCCGCTGCAGCAGGTTCTCCCAGGTGCCGTCCGCCGACCGGAGCCGGTGGCGTTCGTAGGTCTTCCACGGCCCAAATCGCTCGGGAAGATCACGCCACTGCACCCCGGTCCGCACCCGGTGCAGAATCCCGTCGATCACCTGCCGGTGATCCCGCCATCGCCCACAGCGACCGTTGCTGACCGGCAGGAATGGCAGGAGTCGCTCCCACTCGGCATCCGATAAATCACCACGTGAGTCTCGCCCCATGCCGTGACCAACGAGCCAGGGCTGAGTCAGTCACATGATCGGCCGGACAGCTCCTAGGAACATCAGCGCTGCAGTTACGAGACGCAGCAACTCGTGTGGTGAGTTCGGGCCTGGTGTCACCCTGAGTGGTCACCTGGGGCATAGCGACGCCAGGTACCTCCGGTTTCTTCGGCGATTCGGGCGGCGTGGTCATCGTTGAAGCCGAGCATCCGGGCGATCACTGGAGCGGAAGCGGCTCGGCAAGCTCGTCGGGAGCGTGCCACGCGCCGTCACTGAACGGGGCGCTGGTGCCGGTCGCCCCGGCAGCTCGGGCCATCAGCGTGCGCGCGGTGTCAACGAATCTCGCCGCCAGCGGTGCGGTCAGCAGCTCCACCATCTGCGAGTCACTGGCCCCATCGGGCACCTCGCCACGCGACACGAGCAGATCCCGAAGCCAGTCACGTGAACTCGGCGAGGAGTGGCCCAGGAAGTTGCGCCACTTGGTCAGCTCAGTGAAGAAGTCGTTCTCGGCCTCGCTCCACGCGAAGACCTCGGCCGCCGGGTCGAGGATCGCCACCGACGCGGTGACAGCCTCGGCCCGCTCCTTAAACTTCATGCTGGTCACGGTTTGTCCGGCCTGGATGTGCGTCCAGTTGATGAACGCCTCCACGGACGCCTGAACAAGGACCACCGTGGAAATCACCGCGTCGCGCTCCCGGGCCCGACGTTCCAGACCGCTGAGGCCAGCAGCGTGCTCCTGCTCGACCTGCTCGGCGTACACGGCGGCCCGTTGGCTCTCGAGGTCGGCCTTACGGAACATCACCTGGGCGAGATCGACATCGTGGCGGGGCTCTGGCCCGGCTGCGGGTACAGTGGTGTTTCTTCTGGTCATGCCCTGATGCTGACAGTTCAACGCGCGGCCTACTTTCCCCGGTCCCGGGTGACGCTCGGGCTGTCTGTCGTCAAACGATGACGACAGGAGCGACGGGCGTCCAATAAACCCAGCGATTCCGGGGACCGACGGCAGCCTAGTCCTGGCCGAGGCGGGGATCAAAGACCCGATCCCCTTCGAGGAGGGCCTGGGCACCTCCAGCCGCCTTCACCCGCTCCAGCGGCCGGAGTTCGGCGAACTGCTGACCTACGCGCGCGACCGGGCGACACGGTGCACATCTCCGAGATGCTCCGCCTCCTGCGTGGCAACCAGCACATCCTTGGGGTCCTCGAAATCCTGCACCACGACCAGCTCGCGCTGCTACTGCTGGTGCTGGAGGCGCGGGAGAACGGCCGGGTACGGCTGTGCGGCGGGAGCGTGGACTCCAGGCGCGGCCGGGCCGCGGCGACGGTGGCCCGGCCGCTGGGCTGCACGGCGTCGGCGGGGAAGCGGGTGCTGGAGCACCTGGAGGACCGGGAGCTGGTGCTGCGGGCGCGGCTGAAGACGGGCTCGGGGATGCCGAACCGGTCGCGGCTGGTGGTGCCGGCGGTCGCCGCCGCGCACGGCCATACGGTCGCCGACGACGTCCGGGAGGACCGTGCGGAAGCCCGGAAGCCCGAGTTTTCAGACCCCGACGATGCGGCAGGGCCTGGTGAGGCGCCGGAGACGGAGACCGAACCGCAGGTCAACGGCTCGCATGTGACAGATGAGCCGGGTGTTGCAGAGCCCGACGTTGCGGCAGCCCTTCACACTGACCACCCTCACCTGGGTACTGAGGCTGTTGATCTCTCGCTCTGTGGTGGCTTTTCCGGCGAAGGCCGTGGGGCTGTTGGCCGTCGGCCGGAGCGCGCGTGCACGGGCGAGGACCGTGCCGCCGACGGCGAAGGCGACGTTGCCGGGATCGGGTCGCCGGTGGCTGAGCGCGGCCCGCTTCGCGGGGAACAGCCGAAGGAGTCCCCGGTTGAACAGGATGGGCGGCGCACTGCCGGAGCTGATGCCGGTGGCTGGCCGAAGGCCGCGGGGTGGGAAGAAGCGCAGCGGCAGCGGAGGGTGGACCTCCCAGCTGATCTTCGTCTGCGGGTAGCACTGGCGCCGGTCTCCTGGCTGTGGAAGCGGCTGTCCGGCTGGCAGCAGAACCAGGTGGAGGCCGCCGCCAAGACAGAGCTCGCCCACCTGGAAGGCCTGCTGGCGCTGCCGGGCGGTGCGCCGCGGCTGCTGGCCGACCGGCTCACCGACCGCCTGGCGGAGACCGGCGGCGAGGCGATGGTCACTGGCCCGTACGGCTGGCTGATCCGGCGGGGCCTGGTCCAGCGACCCTCGTGCACGGACCGGCGCTGCGACAACGGCGTCCGCATCGACACCGGGGCTGCCTGTGACAACTGCGCCAACGTGCTCCACACCCGCCGGGCCCGTCGGGCACGGATCAGCACGGAGATCGACCGGGAGCTGCCCGGTCTGGCCGACGATGAGCGCCGCCGCGTCCTCAAGGAGCGGCTGCGCGAGCACACCGCTGCCGAGGCGAAGGACCTTGCCCGGCGCCGGGAGGAAGCCCGCGAGCAGCAGGCCCGCCGGGCTGCGGCCCGGGCGGCGGCAGCACAGCGTGCGGAGGCGAAGCGCGCGGCTGCGGCGGTCGGCGACGCGGTGCGCCAGGAGCTGGCGTGCGAAGACTGCGGGCAGCAGCGTGCTGCCGGGCTGTGCGAGGCGTGCGGCTACAGGCGGCGAACCGAAGCCCTGGTCGTGGAGGCCGGGCTGGTCGCCGCGACCTGGTCGGCCGACCTCACCGACCCGGCCGATGTCGCGGCCGTCAGCAACCACGTTCGGGACTCCCTCGTGGCTGACGTCGCGA
The DNA here is from genome assembly GCF_036346595.1 of Streptomyces sp. NBC_00525. Taxonomy (GTDB): domain Bacteria; phylum Actinomycetota; class Actinomycetes; order Streptomycetales; family Streptomycetaceae; genus Streptomyces. The sequence goes on along the minus strand of NZ_CP107835.1, from coordinate 271,722 downwards.
CGGCTCAGGGCGAGTTCATGGCGATGGTAAAGCCCAGCGAGCTGGACCAGGACCCGGCCGGTGCGGCCTCCGTGCTCGCTTTCACCGCGCTCCAGACCGTCCAGGCGGCACTGCCGGAGTACCAGGCCAGCGCTCTGGGGCGCCTCGGGCGGACCCAGGAAGCTGAAGCGGAAGCAAGCCGGGCATACCGGACCGAGCAGAAACGGCGCTGGTTCCGGCACAACCCGCACGGCGCGGACGCCATCGCCGCCGCGACGGAGGCCGCCGACGAAGCCAGACAGCGCATCGCCCAGTACCTACTGGCCTCGCGGCTGAAGCAGCTGCGCGAGCAGGCCCCCACCCGCACCGAGCAGACCGCGGCCGTGCCCTGGATGGAACGGCTGCCCGAGCTCGCCGCACGCCCGCTGGACGGCGACGCCACCGGGACGGTGATCGCATGACCGGCGAGCTGAGCGGCGTTGACCTCCCGCGCCAGGCGCTGGTCGCGGCCGGGAGGCGGCGAGGAAGAATGGCGCCACCACCAAGAAGCCGAAGCGGCGCACCACCATCGTCGTCCGGTGCGACGGGCGCGAGCCGCTCGGGCTCGGCGCGGCGATCGGGATGATCTCAGTAGCCTGCTGTTTATCGTTCGTTTAGCGCTCCATGGTCAGATTAGTGCTGACATCGACGGCGGCGCGGGCTGCGCCTGCTGAAACGAACCTGCGAGTTCGACCTGCCTGCCGCGATCGACAACGACGCCGAAGGTGCGATCCACCTACCCTTGCTAAGGGCTTGCAGAGAACCATCAGGGGTTGGCGGCCCAACACAGCGATGAGGAGAACCGTATGAAGCGGTTGCGTACCGTAATGGCAAGGATCGGTATTGCTGCAACGATTATCTGCGGCACAGCATCTCTATCTGCGCCGCCTGCAGCAGCACACGTGTGGTGGACCGCAGGATATAACATGTCTTATAGTAAATGCCAACTGCTGGGAAAATTCGACGTGAAACACTACGGTCGCATCTCTTATTCTTGCTTACGCGTCGGCAACACGGGTGAGGATGATGAGATGCGTATCGTTGATCGGAATTGCGCAAAGGTATTTCAGCCTATCGACGGAAATTCGCCCGTTTGTAGTTCTATTCACGAGGAATACGCGCTCAAAGAGTTTGACTGAACGAATTCGCGCAGTTCCGGTTCGCCACAGTCGGCGCCTGCGGGCTCTTGATCTGCGTAGATATAAGGTGGCTGAGGTCCACCAGCAGGCGTCGGCCTTCGTGGCGGGTTCCGCCGCCCGGCCTCTGGGGCCGGGCGGCTCAGGAACCTCCGCAGGTAACGCTCGGTGGGGGTTTGTTGGTGTAGGGCGGGGTGGCTGGTCTGGGGTGTTGTGGGTTTGCTGAGAAGTCGAGCGGGTGGTCAGACCCTGGTGGTCCCGGTGTGTGAGCTGGGGTTACTGAGGTTGAACTCGGGATGTCGTGCTGCTGATCAGGCAGGTCGGATGGTCAGGCCGGTCTCGGTGAGGCAGCCGTCTATGAGGTGACTGCGGTACGGGATGTGCCGTAGGCCGTGTCGGACGGTCTGGACGAGGTGTTCAGGGGTATGGAAGGCAACGTTGGAGAGCCAGCCGCGCCACAGGAGGGACCAGATGCCCTCGACGGGGTTGAGGTCGGGTGCGTAGGGCGGCAGGTAGTAGATGGTCAGCCAGTCTCGGGCTTCGGCGAACTCTCTCAGGCCGGCGGCTTTGTGGACGTTGAGGTTGTCCCAGACGAGCACGATCGGGCCGCCGAGCTGCTGGTGGGCTGCGATCAGCAGGTCCCGGTAGTCGCGCCAGGAAAAGCTCTTGCGCCCGTCACGTCGGCCGTCGTCCCGGCGTGGCCGGTAGATCAGCCTTGAGCGGTGGCCGGGTTTGTAGCAGGTCAGCGCCGCGATGGACACCCGCCTGCGGACCCGCACCACGGGGGTACGGCCGCGCTGTGACCAAGTCCTGGCATGCGGCGGCGTCATGGAGAATCCGGCTTCGCCTTCGAAGACGAGCCAGGCTCCACGGGCCGCCGCGAGCCTTCCGCGCACGACCCCACCTCCTTGACCCACCCGGCCACCACGTCATCGCCCCGCTCGATCGCCCGGCGGGCCGGAACCTGGCAGGACCAGCCGTTGCGTACCAGCAGTTTGCGCACGCCCTGGATCGTGTAGGTCAGGTGGAAGCGCCGGCCGATCACCGTCTTCACGCGGCTCAGGGACCAGCGTTGGTCTTCCCAGCCGTGCGCGGCAGGCCCCTTGGCAAGCTCCGCCTCCAGCTGGGCGAACTGCTTCTCGCTCAGCCTCGGCAGCGACGCCGGCCCCTGTGATCGCAGAGCCCGCAGACCGCCCTCGTCCCACATCTGCCGCCATCGCTGCACCGAGCGGACGCTGACCCGTAGGTCCCTGGCGATCACCGAACTCGCCTCACCCCGGGCGAACCTCTCGGCCGCCTTGAGCCGTAACTCCTCGCGGAACCGCTGCCGTTCGGCGGTCAGCCCGCCCCCTTGTGGATACCGCATATTCCGGTGATACCGCAACGGAAGCGAGCCGTCAGCCCCTACGACTCCACGAGTTCAACCTCAGTAACTACCTGCGGGAACTCGATTACGACGGGGAGTGGCATGGGGCGATGCCCCCTGGAGCTGAAACAGGAAAGCGGAATCCATCCGCATGTACAACAAGATCTCCGCAGTCCTGGACCGGACCACCAAACGGCCGGGTCCCGAGAACCCACCCATGCGGATCGTTGTGGACACGGCCTTTCTCGACGCCAAGCCCACCGACCGGTGGATTCAGTGAAGGCGCCAGTCGGTGAAGACCTGCTCGGCATCGGCTTCGACGACGTCCTGAAGGTCGTCGTCGGTGGGCGCGTCCAGACCGAGTGCGGTCAGAACGCACCGGTAGTACTGGTAGGCGAAGTGCGGGTCACCCGCCGCCAGCAGGGATGACAGGAGCGGTGCGTCGGCGTCCGTGGACTTGTCGATCTGGACGAGTACCTGGACGCGCTCGTTGCCGGTGAGGGAGGGGAGCGCGGAGCCGAGCTGCTGCTCCAGCCGGCTCCAACTGGTCGGGGTACGTTCCCGTGCCGCCTTCTTCAACGCTCCGCGGACCGCCGCCACGATGGGCACGAGACGGTCCGGCAGCTTCGTGGGCTCCGCGTCCGGCTGCGGCTGTACGACCGGAGACGGGGTCTCGGCCGTGACCGGCTCTTTGGCGGGGGTGGCGATCTTCGTCGTCCACTTCCTCACCTTGTCCTGCTCGGCCTCGGGCAAGAGGCCGCCGGCCTCCTCCGCCGCGACCGTCAGCTCCTGGACGAGCTCCCTCTGCTGCTGGGCCGACAGCGCTTCGCGGCGCAGACGACCGGTGATGCTCTGGACCAGGCCCCGCGCCCTGTTGCGCGCCTTGCGCTCCAGAGCCTGCGCCACCAGCAGCGCCTGCTGATCCCGCGTCGCCGCTGCGTTACGACGCCTCCGCCATTCCTCAGCCTCGGCCGCACGGCGTACGTCCTCCTCCCGTCGCTTCTGGGCCCGGTCCAGGCGCGCCTGTTCAAGGAACGCGTCGGCCGCCTGGAGGATGCCCGCTTCCTGCGCCGTGGCCTCCACGTCGTGGTCGAGGAGCTTCCTGACCTGTGACGCCAGTTTCGTGACCGTGACGACGTGACTATGCCGTAGCGCCTCGTCGATGCCGGTAAAGAGCCCTCGACGAATACGGTCCTGCTCGTTCAGCAAGTCCTCCGCCCAGCCGATCGCACGGCGGAGGTGTTCGAGCGCCTGCCCCTCGCAACGGGGCACCTGGAGCCGCGCTGTGTCCAGCAGCTCTCGGACGGCGATGATTTCCTTCTTCTGCACAGCGCTGCCGATCTGGCGGGTCAGTGCGCCGATCTGTACCGGCCCTTCGGCCTTCTCCTGGCGAGGCTGGGGCACCGGGGCCCGTTCCTGGGCAGCACGTGCGGCCGCGACGCGGGTGATGACCGGGGTGATGAGCCGGCCGTCCTCGCCGACGGTGCAGTCCGCCAGCTCGAAGTCCCAGTCGGTGCCGAGCCACGGAAGCTCGGTGCCGAGCATCATGACCCGCTCGTTACCCTCGCTGACGAATCTCACGCGGTGGACGTAGCCGCGGCGCACCAGGGTGCGGTGATCGATGCTGACCCCGGGGCCGAGGATGATGTCCCCGGCCTGCGCCGTGTCCCAGTCGGGCGGTGCCGTGGGGTCCATGTGCACCAGCAGTGTGCGCCCGTCCAGTTCGATCTCCACGACGGACCCGACCGGGGCGTCGTCGCGGTCGACGTAGCGGTAGCGCGGCTGGTGGCCCTGCCGGCGCAGCCACGTCTGGGTGGCCGTCCGTACGTACAGATGGTCCGCGCTCGTGGTGCCCCGGGAACGGCGGCCGCACTCGGACCTCAGACCGTCGGGGTCGGGGAAGTGGGCAAAGTGGCTGACGCGTACGTTGCCCCGTCTCGTGGTGAGCTCGCCGCCGCAGCCGCCGAGGAGAATCCCGCACCAGAACGTCGTACCGGCGAACTCCTCGCGGAAGTCGTCGAGCTCGTTGGCATCCGTCGGGCAGACGACCGGATCGTCGGACTCGGGGTCCGCCAGGACAGCCGTCTGGATCTGCCGGTTGTCAACGCCCATCGCCAGCCCCCTCGCCAGCACAGCCCGCCTCTCCCGTTCGCAGGAGGCGCCCTGCGAACGGGAGGAGAGCTAGATCACCTTCAGCCGTTCAGCCTAACGGCCGTCACGGAGAGTCGCAGTGGGAATGCCCGAACCGCAGTCGACCTGGCGGGCCGGCCCCGTGTTCACCCCGACTTCGGGTCAACACGATCCGCGCTGCACCACCCGTTCCGGTGGTCCCCGGCCCACCGCCCGCCATCGCGCCTCGGCCATCGCCACACTCACGATCATGACCGACCTGAACCTCCCCGGCACCGCCCCCGAGAGCAGCCCCGGCGGGGCCAGACGGACGGCAGCCAGCACCGGCCGCGTCCGCTTCTCCCTCGCCCGGTGGGTCCTGGACCCGCGCACAACGTGGCACGCACGCCGCCTCGCCGCCGACTAGGGAATGGACGCCCAGACCGCGTGGGTAACGGCCCGACTGGCCCGCCACCCCGACGAACACGTCTACACCCGGGCCCGCCTCGATGACGACTGTCGGCCCACGAACTGAACAGGCCGCCGGGCAGTCTTCGGAGTGCCGCGCGGTCTCGCCCGGCTCCTCTCCAGCGGACCGACGCTCGTCACCGGGGTGGGCCAGAGCAGCCCTCCCGCGCAGACGAACGTGTCCCCGGCCGAAAGCCGGCACCGGAGGCGAAGTGCCCCTTCAGCATGGGGGACGGGGTGGGGCGGGGCGCGCCCGTTCGCGCACTGGAGCCCCTCCTTCCGGGCTTCGCGGTGGCGGCTCTGGAGGGAGCTTCCGGTAGACGTCATCCAGCGACGCCGCTCAGTGCCTGTGCTCATTCCCCTGGGCCAGGGACACCCAAGCTGCGTCGGCGAGGCCCCACGGCCGATACAACCCAGCAGCACGCCGGTGCAGTTGCAGCTTCGCCCAGTCCCGCTTCCAGTCGGCTGTCGACGGAAGGAGGGAGCTCACCCTCGCGATCACAAGCAGCAGGGAACTCGGCGTGTGACGACGAACGCGCTGGACGTACTCACCGTCGGGGGCGGGAAACTCGGACGGCCAAACACGCATAATTCTCTCCCGAGTCGGCCCGTTGGACGGGAGCATGTTTCCGCCGCAACCTGCCGAGTACAGCGACCGCCAATTACGCTGCCGCGCATGGCACGCATATGGACCCGACTCCACGAACACCTCGGGTGTCCGCCTGGACCCGTCACCTTCGACATGGTCCGACAGGCCGCGGCGAACAACCTGGAAGAGTCCGATGACCTGGACTGGAAAGAGATGCTCCCTCAGCCGCCCCGGGACGGGCGGTGGAACGAATTGGCCAAGGACGTGGCCGCCATGGCCAACACCCGGGGCGGCTTGATCATCTTCGGTGTGCAGGATAAGACGACTGCTCTTACAGGCATTGATGCTGAGACCGCCAATCCGCAGCAGTACACCCAGTGGATTCGCAACCACGTCCACCCATACCTGCCCGACCTGGACATATCCGTGCTGACCGACGACGTGAAGAGCATCCTGGTCGTCGATGTCCCGGCCAGCGAGATGGCGCCACACTTTGTTTACGGCGGCGCAGCACGCGACAAGGAACAGCAGACCGCGGTTGTCCCTTACCGGGATCACGACCACACCGCCTGGATGGCAGAACACCAGATCGAGCGGGCCTACCGCGATCGCTTCGCCCGCATCGGCAGCGCAGAGGAAGAGATCCAGCGCCACACCGACTTCCTCGTCCAGAGCATCGGTGGCCACGATTCCACGCCGTCGGCATGGTTCATCGCCGTCGCACGGCCACAGCGTCCTCTGCCTCGTGGTGCCTACAGAATGAACCGGGACGAGGCACGAGCGATCCTGGAAGCCGCCGCATCCCGAGCCCTCGATCTGCACCCACACGAACTGGTGCCCGGACCCTTGAGGGGGATGGGCCTGGACACCCTGTACAACCCGCGCCCCGGGCTGCACCGCTGGGTCTGCAACAACTTCGAGATGCCCATAAACCGAGAGACCGTCGTCGAGTTGCTCTTCGACGGCACCGTGGTGATGGCCGCCAATCTCTCCTACATTCGAGACGTCGAAGAGCCTCCCGTTCAGGGCGACGACCTGCCGGTTTCCAACCGTGTAGTGACGGCCTGCTGCTGCGACTTCGTTGCCACCGTTCAGGAACAGCAGCGGAAGCTGCGCCTGGACAGCACCATGCAACTCACAGCATCGATCACCTCACCGAACGGACGCGCGGCCTTCGTGCCCCGTACCTCCACCTGGGGACACGGACGGGAGAGCACACCGACGCACGCCCGCCGGCCCCACCACCTCCAACCCGTTCACAGTGTGCTCTCCCCAGCGGCGGACGATGGCGAAGGCACTAGAAGCGTTGACGAGCTGCGTACGGACCTGATGAACCAGTTCGGCCTGTAGCCACCGGGCGAGGCCGCTCCGCCCGCCCTCACCGAGAGACTGGTCGCAGGGAACCGAAAGCTCGACGGGCCCGGCCTGGCCGCCCGGCTGCGCACGCTGCAGCTGATCCTCGACACGGACGGCGCCGAGCTGCCCGCCGGCACCACGGCGGCCGCCGCCCGCGACGAGGCCCTGGAGCTCCTGGCCGAACTGCGCTCCGCCCGCCACCGCACGGCCACTGCAGCGGAGGTTGGACCCCTTGACCCCAATGGGTCCAACCTCCGCTGACCTGAGCTACAGGACACCGCCCTACGTACGGAGCCGCCGGGTCTGGGCACGGGCGATGCTCAGCGCAGAGACGAGCTGATCGGCCTCCTCGCCGGTCAGGTCGGCCTGCTTCTCGACGTGGCGGAGCCGGTTCTCCAGGAGTGCGCCGCGCAGGGCCGACGAGGTCCCCTCGGGCATCCCCGCGCTGAACGCGACGACCGTGCCGTAGAAGCCGTACATCAGGTCGTCTGCTCAGTGCGCCATGTTCCGGGATTCCGCCCGCCGGCACCCGGTCGGGCTGGCAAGAGCGGCGGCATGGAGGCGAACGGGGACGACCAGGCGCTGCGCGAGCTCGACGAGATCGGCCGCCAGCGCACCCAGCACTACGAGGCATGGCTCCGGCTGACCGCCCGGGCGCGGGAGACGACGGCGCGGGCCGTGGAAGCCGGTGTCTCCCCGCAGGAGATCAGCGAGCGCACCGGCTACCAGACACGCACGGTCGAGAAGTGGGAGGCCTGGGTCGAGCGCGCCCAGAAGCGCGGCCTGATGACGGCCCTGCTTGACCGCTGGCGCTGTCGCGGCCGGAGCCGGGCGGACACGGCCGTCGGATCGTGAGTGTCTGATTGGAATCCCAGCCGCGGCTCTTCAGCACTTCCCCAAGGGACCGGCCTGCTCGGGCGGAACTCCTGGCACCCCTTAACGCGGCTCGCTATGCTGCGTGTTGCTCATTCAAAAGCTTCGATGTACTGGCGACGTGTCCGATGGGGGACAGCACGCTGAAGCCGAGGGGGGTGGGCACCGTGAGTCTCTAACCGTCGCAGAGCCTCAGCAGGCCATCGAGTTCGGTGGTCGAGCTGAGGCTGCCCGCCAACGGTTCGATCACCTTCATGAAGGGATCGACTGGTGAGGCTGACATTTCCCACGCAGGTACTTCTCGCGCTCCTGTCGTTCGTGTCCGCGCTGCTGGTAGCGGTGGTAGCAGGAGTGCTCTCCCATGAGGCAGGGGCCTCGGTTCCTGGCGCCGTACTGTACAGCGGCGGCGCGTTCGTCGGTTGGATGTCGCTGTGCGTCTCCGTACTGACTGCCCTTGGTCTGTTCGGGCAGCACCGCTCACGGAACTAATCAGCATGTAGCGGCGCCCCGGACCACGTCCGGGGCGCCGCTGTGTCTGCTACTCGTGTTGCTGCTGCGGGCGGTGGACGGTGCCACTCACAGCAGGCTTTCCTGGGCCGGGTCGAACGTCCTGATCGCCTTGCGGATGTCCCACACCGGGCACTGGGCCGGCGCGTACGAACCCTGCGGAGTCCACGACAGCATCCCGGCGGGAGGGCCGGTCGGCTCCAGCCCTTCCGAGCGAATTTGCTTCGGCGTCCGCAGGTATGTAGGCAGCGTCTCGCTCGTGTACGACGGCAGCGGCGGCGACCCGACCTGCCTCTGCCTGCTCGACCCTCGGCCAGGAACTCGACTCCCAGCTCGACGCCCTCGCGGGGCACGGCATTCCGAGGGACAAGGTCTTCGCCGAGAAGATCAGCACCCGCATCCGCGTACAGCCGCAGTTCGAGGAGGCGCTGCGGACCGCGCGCGAGGTCAAGGCGCACGCCCCGCACTGCCGGGTCATCTTCACCGTGTACGAGATGAAGCGTCTCGGCCGCGACGCCGCAGAGCTCACCGCCCACGGCCTGGTCCTCGAGATGCTCGCCGGTCCGCTGCCCGGCATCTACGACCCGACCGGGCCGGGCAAGCTGCTGTTCGCGTTCTTCGCCACGATGACTGAGACCGAGCGGGAGAACATCCGCTAGTCCACCCTCGAAGGACTCGACACCGCAGCCCGCAAGAGCAAGCACGGCGGCCGGCCGCCGGTCATCACCGACGACAATGCTGCACACCATGCTGCGGCGCCGCGCGGGCGGCGAGTCCGTCGAGCAGATCCACGCCCAGCGCCTGCCCGAGGACTCCGTTCCTTCGGCCCCCTGCCAGGTGGAACACACCGCCATGTGTCCCTCCCGGCCCGCCGCCCCGATATCCCCCGCTCTGCACCGGCGACGTCGTCCCAACGAGGCCCGTCGGCGACGCGGGGAGGAACTGTACGAGGCGGACGCCGCGTACACGGACGAGTAGAAACAGCGCCCGGGCCGCACTCGCCGCCCTTTCGATGCGGTGGTGGCGGCTCAGTGTCAGGCCGGTGACGTGGCTCCGGCTCCCCCTGCGTGGACAGCAGCGGTGAGGGAAGAACGGTGGCACCCAGACGCTGAAGCGGCGCACCGACACCCTCTTGTACCCAGGACGGCCGCGGACCGCTCGGGCTCGGTGCGACGCTTCAGCTGCTCGCCAGCTGCTGCGGCCCTTTCGGTCAGGCCGGGGCGGTGGGCGGCTGGTCCTCGCCGTCGGCTACGGGTGGTTGAGGCGGGGAGCGGTGTGCCTGTTCGCTGGTCGGCTGGTCCGGTGCGTCGCCGGCGGCAGCGGAAGGCACATGTGGGCTCGTGACGGGCGGGGTGCGGTCGTCCAGGGTGATGGTGACCGGCTCGCCCTGTCCCGCGAGGGCGGCCAGGCTGGTTTCGATCCGTTCGTACAGGGTGGCGGCGAGCTCCCGGTCGCCGTCGCCGTCGCGTGCGGCGTGTTCGACGGCGTGCAGGCTGATCAGCAGGGCAATCAGGGAGCGCCCGGAGACCGCCGCCCTGATCCGCTCGGCGCCCTCGTCGGCCACCTGCGGCGGCACACGGAAGTGCGGGTGGCGCCCGGCCTGAGCGGTAACAAACTCCCAGATGTCGCGATGACACAGCAGATCGACGGAGGAAACCCGGGCGGCCCGCTTCAGCAGCTCGCTGTGCTCCTTGTCGACCACCGCGGCCGCCGTCTCTTCTACGACGGCCCGTACGTGCAGCTGCTCCAGGCCGGCCCGCAGCTCGGCGCTCCCGTCGCGCAGCGCGGCGAGCTCGGCACCGACTTCCCGCCGTGCGGTCTCCAGGAATGTGCGCAGTTCCCCGACCGCGCCGAGCAGCTGCTCGCTCACGTCCGGCCCGGAAGGAACATCATCGTCCTGATCCTGGCCGTCGGCGTTCCTCTGCGCGAGGAGGGCCGTCAGCGGAGCGAGCTCCTGCGCGACCACGTTCCGAAGGGCCTGCTGAAGGACGTCGGCCGACAGTTCGTCATCGCCGCCGCCACGCTGCGCGGGAATCGCCGGCAGGACGGGCTCGTGCCGCAGCGCGGCGTCGTCCGCGGCGCCGGCGGCCGGTGCCGTCCTGGGCTCGGTGCGCACCAGCGTCTCGGCGGCAGAGGACGATGTGCCGTTCTCGGTGCGGCCGTACGGGACCGTCACCTCTGCCGGAGCGGCGGTCGCCGGGACGTCGGGCACGGCCAGGTCCTCTACCGCCTCCCGCACGCCACGAAACTCTGCCCGCAGCTCCGCGACGGCGTTGCGAACTTCATCGTTCAGCGCCCTCTCACCGGCGGACAGCCCGTTCCGTGCCTCGCGGAGGTTGTCACGCATCCGGCTGAGTTCGCTGACCACGTTGCGGGACGTTTCCTCCTGCGCGGCCCGTCCGCTCGCCTCAAGCTTCTCCACCCCCTTACTGAGCGCGTCACGCAGATCCGTGCCCGAGCTCGTGATGGCGGTGTGCAGCATCCCGAGCGCCGCGCTGAAGTCGTCCTTCCGGACTCCCATCACCCCCCCTCTTCATCGCTTTGAATAGTCGCATGTGTTCGTTGCGTATGGTGCCCCACCTGTTGCCCCGCTCGCACGGAAACCACCCCAACCAGCCCCGGAGTAAAGGCATCTGGCCAAACCGGCACTGAAAGCAGCCCGAGCTCCGACCGGCCGGAGGTGCGCACCCGCAAGCAACAGGGTCGGGTCGTTGTGCATCGGACCCACATCGCAGGGAGCCGAGCCCCTCGGGGAGGGGGCGAACTCGGGGAGTTGTGCGCGTGGAGCTGGCGGAGTTCACTCGAAGGAGGCGGGAAATCGCTCATACGGCAGAGCCTTTCCCATGTGACCTCAATCACTCAGCGCATGTGCGCTGCGCCCTTGAGTGACCATCGCTGCAGGGCAGGGGTGGCCATCCCCTCAAGATGATCACGTTGAGCGCCCCCCTGACCGCACTGCGTGAAATTCGTGAGAGTGTGCATGCGTGTTCGGCCGATTGGTCCGGTTGAGTGACCCCAAGCGGTGCCCAGGAGCCGCCCGTTCCCCCAGACCTCAACGAAGAGGACCCAAGCACCCCATGACCGACGACGTTCGTGAGGACGGCCGCATGCCGGTGGCCCAGGAGGCCCCGCTCCAGCTCCCCCTGGAGTTCGAGGCCCACTACCTCACCAACCAGGCAGCGTTCCACGACTTCGCGCTGTACATCCTGCTAACCAATGACCGGGCGGAAAAGGCCGTCCACTGCGCCTACGTAGAGATCCGCACCCGCTGGGACACCCTGCTCGCCGAACCGGATCTGCAGGCCCAGACCTGGCTGATCCTGCGCCGCGCCATCATCGACGAACTGATCGGCGGCTTCCGCGAGGAAGTCGCCGCGCGCGACAGCGGCATCGGCCTCTACCCTGCCCTCGCCAAACTTTCCCCGCGTCAGTTCGACGCCGTCGTCCTGTGCTTCGTCGGCGGTCTCGACACCCAGAAGATCGCCTGGTACATGGGTCTCTCTCCCTCCCCCCCCCACACACACGGTCACCCACCACATCCGCAAGGCCCAGGAACGCCTCGCCCCCATCCACCGCCGCGCCACGTGGTCGATCAAGAAGGACGTCCAGTGAGCGACACCTGGGAACAGCTCTTCGCCGACGCCGACACCGCCGTCCTCGAGCCCCGCCGCGCCTTCGACGTCGGCGCCGGGCTCCGCCGTATCGCCCACGACACCGCCCACCTCCCGTCCTCCGGCCCGCTCCCCGCCGGCGGCCACCCCAGTGCCCGGCGCCGGCTCGGCGTCATGGCCCGCGTCGTGGTCCAGCAGCGTCGACATCGAGGGCGTCCAGGTCTTCGCCTGCATGCTCTACCTCGCCCACCACCCCGAAAGCGCCCGTTTCTGGTGGCGCTTCGCCGCCGGCGCCGGCTCCAGCGGCGCGGCGTACTGCCTCTACCTCGACCACCTGGCGCTCGGCGACGAGGGCGAGGCGACATTCTTGAAGCGGCAGGTGACCACGCTGTTCTGCCCGGACGCGGCCAGGGACCGCGAAGTCAACCCGCAGGCATTCCTCAAGGCACTTGGAGCACTTCACCAGCGACTCCGCCTGCCGCGACGCCGGCCGGGCGGTACTGACCGGCGGACTCGAAGCCGACGTCGACCAGCTGGCCGACCGCATACACGAACTCGCCGGCCGCCCCTGAAACACAGAAGCCCGGCGCGGGGCCGAAGGTTTCCAGGCCGCCCAGCCCCCGCCGGACCACACCAGCACCCCGGAGAACGGAGCACCTGCCATGCACACTAGCCGCCACACCCCCACTGCGGACCAGACCCCGGAAATCCAGCGCCCCGCACACAAGCCCTCCACGGCCCGCCGCGCCCTCGGCTGGATCGCCCGCCGCCGCACCGCCCTCCTCTACAACGCCCTGCGCGGTGCCGCCTGCGCCACCGGCGCCGGCGTCATCGGCCTCGGCTTCTACGTGATCCGCCAGCAGATCTGACCCGGCAACACGGGCCTTCACCGATGAAAGACCCCGGCACGTCCCCCACCTCCGCCGATCCGCGAGACCGTCATCTTCTGGGCGCATGCACGTTGCTACCGCCGCGTAAGCGGGCGGGGACATGGGCGGACTCGATGGTTCTTGGGGCAGGAGCGGGTGGCAGGGCCAGGCGTGCCCAGACGGCTTTTCCGGTGTCGCCGGTTGGTTTCCAGCCCCATCCCTGGCTGAGCGCTTCGCTGATGGGGAGTCCGCGGTTTTCCTCGGCCAGGGGCGGCGGTGGTGTGAGTCGGGGGCTGCGCCGGCTGGGGTCGTAGACCACGCAGAGCAGGCTGTGTGTGCGCTGGGTGAGTGCCAGCCACACGACGGGTGGGCTGCCGTCGGGCAGGGGGGTTCGGCGCTGGCCGTGGCGCATCGCGTTGGCGATAAGTTCAAAGGCAATCTGCACGGCGTCCTCGCGTACGGAGTCCAAGTTCCAGCGCAGGACCACGTCGGAGGTGAACCTGCGCGCGTCCCGCAGGCACTGCGGGTGCGCGCTGACGCGGTGGGCGGCGAAGGGGGCATCACGAGGGCGAGGTGAGGCATCGTCTCAACGCGGCCCCGGGTATCGCTGTGCGGCTGGGAACCGAAGTGGACGAGCCCGGTGACGGAGGGCTCACGGATCTCGAGCCGGTTGATGCCCGCAGCTTGCCCGAACGCGGAGATTGCCTCCAGGTAACGCGGCCTCGACCGGCCCGTGGTCGCTGACCGCCTCCTCCGCGCCCCGGTAGTTGCCGTGCTCGTCACGGTCGGCGGGGTCGTACTCCGTGATCCGTGAACGAAGGCAGGCGGCACGCTGCTCCTGGACAAGATGGGAGGTAGCGCCAGCGTAGGTCCCACGCGCGGCGCGGCGGACATTGGTCAGCTTGTCATCGACACCAAGATGCCCGCTTAACTAACGGTGTGTTGTCCCGCACCGACTGCGGAGGAGTTCCACACCGTCGCCCTCAAGGTCGTTGCAGTACGTTGCGCGTCCGGTCATGGCCATCACCAAGGCCAAAGTGGGGCCGGACACGAGCAGCCCGGAACCGGTGGTGAAAGGGCCGTCGGCCGCAACGAGTTTCAGACCACCGATACGTCCCTTGGCAACAACCACAAGGTCCGAGCCCTGGTAGTACTCGGCCACCTGAGTGACGACCTCGACCGGATAGCTACGACGGATGCCCAGCGGCCTCCGGATGTCTTCTCCGTGCACGATCGTCTCGCCCAGCATGGCGATGGCAGGCAAGGGAGGCTTGGTCCGGCTCCGGACCACATGCCGGAACCGCTCAAGGGTCTCAACCGGCGCCGCGCCCAGTTGCTCGGCCAGCCGCATCGCCACCTGCTTGTCGAAGTCGAACCGGCAGCGGATCACCCCCGCCAGCCAGCGCACGGTGTTCAGGCTCGCACCGGCGGTGAGATGAGCCAGCACCTCACGCACCGTCAAACCGGAGCACAACGAGGGCGTCGCCCACTGCTCGACCGTCAGATCTCCGAGATCGGCCGCCAGCGCCGCCCGTTCAGCGTGGATCACGGGCCAGGCCTCGGCCCTGCGGCTACGGTCTGTTGTCAGTTCCGGATCAGGCATAAGGGGTACCTCCTGGAATGGACGTGCTCGACATCGCCCTGAAGGAGACTCTTGCTCCGGAGCGAAGTCATCGCCGCGAGGGTTCATTCTTCCGGCAATCGACCATCGGCAGGCGGCGAGTACGGGGGCGACGCTCGCCGGCCGGGCGCTTTCCAGCGGCTACTTGCCTCGGGTGTTCCTCAGATACGCGGCGATTCTCGCGCGGTCCTCCTCGATGCGGTCCAGGATGGCCTCCGCCGTGTCCCGGCGCCGTGTTATCAGCTCCCGATAGACGAGCCAGAGGCCGGTGCGGGCGGCTTCCCTGCACCGGTCACCGAGATCGGTGTTGCCCAAGGCGCGCTCGTCCTTGTCCGGCTCACCCGTGACGATCTGCCGGAGGAGCTCCAGAACGAGGTCGCGGGCGTCCGGAGACAGTTCGCCGAGCAGTCCCGCGAGGAGAACGGGGACGGTGGGGAGGGCCGCGCTGTGCAGTTGTCCCTGCACCACGACAACATTCTCCAGGTCCCAGTAGGCCGCCATGGCCTCGTCCTCGTCCGAGGCCGCCAACAGACGACGCAGCGCGCCGGGCACCTCACGGGACCTGTCGCCCATCGTCCTGTGGTCCGTCCAGACCGTACGGGCGATCTCCACCTCGGCCAGGTTCCTGCTCATCTGTCGCTGCTCCCGTTCTCGTCCCGCAAGTGGGCGGATTCCGCCGGTCGCGCCGCCTTGATCACCAGGAACACCTCACGATCATGTCACCGTGGCCAGGAGGCGGAGGCCGGGTCGTCATCCTCCCCGTCTTCCGACTTGTCGCCGCTCGGTGATGGCCCCGACCCACTCCTTTGCCGTGCAACCTTCTCCCCCTCGTACGGGTCTCTCATGCGAGCCCCATACCTCGTACGCCATTGGCTCCGCGTACGCGAGCAAGGAGAATTTGTGGGCATACGCACCACGCTGGCCATAGCTGTCTGTGCTGCCACGGCACTGTCGGGCGGCACGGCCGTCGCGGCTCCCGGCGGCACGTCCGCGGGGACTGCCGGTGGCACGGCGGCAACGACCGTGCACGAGGACTTCAACGGGGACGGCTATCAGGATCTTGCCGTCGCCGCTCCCGCCGCGACGGTCGCCGGCCACTCCTCGGCCGGCTATGTCGCCGTCAGCTATGGATCGGCCAAGGGTCTGAGCGCGGCGAGGACCACGGTCATCGATCAGAACACCCCGGGGGTGCCGGGAGCATCCGGGAAGAATCAGCGCTTCGGCTACCGGTTGGCCGCTGAGGACCTCGACCACGACGGGCTGACCGATCTCGCTCTGGTGACCCGTGAACGGTTCGTGGGCGAGGGTTACGCCATCAACGGCTCCGTCATTCTGCTGTGGGGCAGTACCGGTGGCATCACCGGGAAGGGTGCGGTCCGTATACCGGTTGAGCCCGACTACCAGATCGGGGACAACCTCACCGCCGGTGATTTCGACGGTGACGGTGCGACGGACCTGATGATGCTGAATGGAGACAGCGGGCGGCAGCGCGACGTGCTCTACGGCCCGTTCACCCGTAAGGGGGTGCCCGCCCGCGAGCGGGGGATCTTCATGACCGATACCGACAACGACATGTCGAACACCGCTGCCGGCGACTTCAACGGCGACGGCATCGACGACCTGTGCACGTTCTTCGCGTACCAGAACCACTCCGAGGGCGGCAAGCTGTGGCTGGGCACCCCGAAGGGCCTGTCCACGAAGTCGATCCCGCTCCCGAGCGCCGCGGCCACCGCGGTGGGTGACTTCAACAAGGACGGCAGGGACGACCTCGCCACGCGGGTGGTCCCGAACGGCAATACGGAGAACCTGCCCACCGATTCCGGAACCATCAAGGTCTACTACGGTTCCGCGTCCGGCCTGAGCACCACCCGGACGAAGACGATCACCCAGAACACCGCGGGCGTGCCCGGGGTGAGCGAGAAGGGCGACCAGTTCGGCGCGCGGCTGAGCGCGGGTGACGTCAACGGCGACGGTTACGCCGACCTGGCCGCGGGTGTGCCGTTCGAGGCCATCAAGACGACCAGGGCGGCGGGCGCGGTGGTGCTGCTGAAGGGCGGAGCCGGTGGTCTGAGCGGTACCGGTTCCAAGTCCTTCCACCAGGCGTCGACCGGGGTGCCGGGTGTGGCTGAGGCCGGTGACCACTTCGGTGGATCGGTCCGGCTGCTCGACACCAACAAGGACGGCAGGGCGGACCTGATCGCCGGTGCCCCCGACGAGGATCTCGAGGCCGTCGCCGACGGCGGTGCGGTGTGGTGGCTGCGGGGTGTCTCCTCGGGCCTGACCGCGACGGGCTCCGTCGCCTTCAATCCCGTGGACCTGGGCGCCCCGGTGCGCAAGGCCCGCTTCGGCCTGAACCTGTCCAACGACAACGGCCCGAGCATCGGCTGACGTACCCGCCGGAAGCGGGGTGATGCCGGGCCGCGACCGCGGGCCGGCACCACCCCGGTCGGCCGGTCAGTCCTTTTGGTGGGGGCTCTCGGCGATCGCCTCTGTCAGTGGCTTGCGGGCCAGGGCCGGGACTTCGCAGTCGGCTGCGGCGTAGCCGACGGGGAAGAGGATGTAGGGCCGTTCGTTGCCGGGCCGTTCGCAGATCTCGGTGAGGAAGCCCATCGGGTTGGGTGTGTGCGTCAGGGTGCTCAGTCCCATCGCGTGCAGGGCGGCGATGAAGAAGCCGCACGCGATGCCGACGCTCTCGTTGACGTAGTAGTTCTTGCGCAGGGAACCGTCCGGCATCGCCGTGCTCTTCTCGGCGAAGCAGACGACGATCCACGGCACGACGTCGAGGAAGCTCTTGTCGGAGTCCGTCTCCAGGCGGGCGAGGGCGGCGCGCCACTCGGGCGGGATGCGTCCCCCTTCGTAGTTGACCTGTTCCTCCTCCTCGGCCGCGACCCGGATGCGGTGCTTGGTCTCGGCGTCGCCGATCACGGCGAACTTCCACGGCTGGAAGTGGGCACCGGAGGGGGCGGTGTTCGCGGCCGCGACTGCGAGGTCGATGCAGGCGCGCGGGACCGGCTCGTCGCTGAAGAACCGCACACTGCGCCTGCCGTCGAGAAACGACACGAAGTCTTCCCCCCGCCGGACCATCTCGGCCTCGTCGTACCGGTCGGGCCGGTACGGGACGAACGGGTGGGTGTGCTGCCTCATGGTTCTCCTCTCGCCCACGGCCCTGGCCGTGCCCCGGGACCCACAGAGTGGAGCGGTGGTGGACGATCAGGCAATAGCTGGGCTGTTTCCTTGCTAATCTGACAAAAGATGGGGCGTATGGGTGTCCCCGGAGTGGCAGATCGGCTGGTGTGGTGGCGCGACGAGGACTCGACCGGCTCGACGGCCGGATGCTGTGCATGCTCCGTGAGCGCCCGCGCGCGGGCCTGCTGGAGATCGCGCGCCAACTCGGTGTCGCCCGGGGCACGTTGCAGGCGCGGCTGGACCGGCTGACGGAGTCCGGCGTGGTGACCGGCTATGGACCGGACGTGGATGTCGCCGCTCTCGGTCACGCGGTCCAGGCGTTCACCACCTTCGAGGTGGACCAGCCCGCCCGCGAGGCCATCGCCGCGCGGCTGCGGGCCGTGCCGCAGATCCTGGAGGCACATGTGGTGACGGGTTCCGGCGACATCTGGTGCCGGATCGCGGGCACGAGCAACCAGCACGTGCAGCGGGTGATCGACCACGTTCTGGAGGTGCCGGGGGTCCGGCGCAGCGCGACGGTCATCGCGCTGAGCCCGGTCATCCCCTACCGGGTCCAGCCCCTGGTCGACGCGGTGGCCGGGACCGCACCGGGTGCCGGGGGTTCCGGGGGTCTCGGGGGTCCCGCTGCCGACGGGGTGTGAAGCGCTCCTCACGCGGCAGGCGGGGGCGTGGTCGTCCCACGCCCCCGCCGCCGGTTCTCATGACTTTCCGGGCCGGATCAGACGCCCGCGATCGACTGGATCCAGGAGCGGTACGCGGTCACGTTGGTGTAGGCCGTGCTGCTCTGGCGGTCGCTGGTGGAGGCTACGCCGACCTGGACGCCGCCCGCCATCATGGGGCCGCCCGAGTCGCCGCCCGCGGTGATGCCGTTGCCCCAGCTCGCGCAGATCGCGGAGCCGCCGTAGGCGTCCGTGCAGCCGCGGGTGACCGTGACGTTGGCGACCTTCAGGTAGCGGGACTGGCAGTTGATCTCCGAGCCGCACCGGGAGGTGGCGCCCCAGCCGTACACCTGCACGCTCTGACCGACCCGCACGGTGCCCGGCTGCCCGAGGGGGGCGTACGAGGCCGACACCGACCGGTCGAGACGGACGAGGGCCAGGTCCGCGCCGTGGGTGTAGGTCTGGACGCCGTTGGCGACGGTTCCGCCGCTGTACTGGTCCAGGCTGCCTATGCGGAAGGCGAGTCCGCCGCCGCTGACGCAGTGCTTGGCGGTGAGAATCCAGGTGGGGGCGATGATGGTGGACGAACAGGTTTCCTGGCCGTTGGAGTACAGCCGGGCGGCCCAGGGGGCGTTGCCCGCGTATCCGCCACCGATGATGGGCTGCGGACCCTTGGTGATCGCCGGGGCCGTCACCGGGGAATCGGCGGCGGCCGGCGGGGAGAGCAGGGCGAAGACGGTGATCACCGCGGCGGCGAGTACGGACGCGAGTCTGGAGAGGCGCAAGATTCCTCGATCCTGAAGACACGTTCTGCGAACGTGTGAGGGTGGGGGGACGGCCTGCGGCCGTGTGCATGGCGAACACCCGGCGCCATGACGGCAGTTGGGGCAACGAGTCACGGCCGGGTGTTCGACATGGACATGACCTATCCTCGCCGAGGCGCGACCGGGCCGCCTACTCACATCTGGCCATAACGCCGGTGTTATGACCTCTCGCGCCCCCGCCCCCGGCGCCGCCCGCCGCCCACCGCTCCGCTCCGATCGCGGAGGAGGGGAATGTGGCTTGCGGACGGGTACTCGCCCGAGGGGTCGCGCCTTAGACTGCGACCGCTCCGAAACCTGACGATCTTCTGGAGGGTGTGCAGGATGAACCGAGGTCTCATGACCACGCTGGCGGCGTTAACGCTGGTCGTGTCCGGGGGCGGCGCCACCGCTTCCGCTTCCGATGGCCCGCCGCGGACCACGCACGGTCCTTGCCAGTACGCCCAGACACCGGACGACCCGGCGGCGCGGCGCGTTCCCCTGCCGCGCGACCCGCGGCACACCCCCAGTCACGGCACGGTCGATGTGGCCGTCCCGACCAGCCAGGGGCCGCTTCCCCTGCGTCTGGACCGGGCGAAGGCCCCATGCACGGTCCAGAGCTTCGTGCACCTGGCGCGGCACCGGTTCTACGACCGTACGGTGTGCCATCGGCTGACGGCGTATCCGACGCTGAAGGTCCTGCAGTGCGGCGACCCGACCGGCACCGGTGAGGGCGGGCCGGGGTACGCGTACAAGGACGAACTGCCGGTGGACCTGCCGCCGGCACCCACTGATCCGACCGGTACGCGTCGCGTCTACGAGCGCGGCTTGCTGGCGATGGCCAACGCCGGGCCGAACACGAACGGTTCGCAGTTCTTCGTCGTCTACGGTGACTCCGTGCTGCGGCCGGACTACACGGTGTTCGGTACGGTCGGCGCCGCCGGTCTGAAGACGCTCGACAAGATCGCCGCCGGTGGGATCGAGCCGACCGCGCAGGACCCGGCGCCCGTCGACGGCACGCCCGTGCTGAGGACCGAACTGCGCAAGGTCCGGCCTTCCTGGTGGTTCTGACGAACCGTGCTCCGCGTCACCGCTGGGCCGGTATGGCGTAGTGCCGAGGGCTGTCCTGTGACCTGTAGTCACGGGACAGCCCTTGGTTCCTGTCAGAGCGTGCCTGTCAGAGCGTGCGGTGGTAGCGGAGCTCGGTGAGCGTGGCCCCGTCACAGGTATCGTCCTGAGTCGCACCGTCAGCCCGATAGCCGGCCTGCTCGTAGAAGCGCCGGGCGCGCTGGTTGTCACGCAGAACCCACAGAGCCGATGCCTCGAAGGCCTGGGCCTTCAGCCGGGCATGGGCCTCGCCCAGGAGAGTCCGGCCGATGCCCCGGCCGATCAGGTCCGGCGCGATGTACAGGGCGTAGACCTCGCCGACCCGTTCCGGGCCGGGCGTCTCACCTCGATACGGCCCGAAGCAGATCCACCCGACCGGGCCACGGTCACCGAGCGCCACCAGGTCTGTGGACTCTCGTCCGGGTTGAGAGAACCATTGCCGCCGTTGACCGGCGTCGTCTGCCACCGTCATGGCGTCCAGATACGTCCGGGGAACCACGCCGGCGTATGCCGCCTGCCATCCTCGGACTCTGATCGTCGATACGGCCTCGATGTCAGCCGCGGCCATCTCCCGTACGTGCACCATCGCGCCACGGTAGTGGTGCGGGCTCCGGGGAACGAACTGCTTTATCGGTTGGGCATGCCCCCACACGGTTCAGCGTGGGAGGCTTCGTAGAAGGGTGGTCAGACCAGTTCCACGATCTGGCGCAGCGTCTCCGCCATGGCCGGCAGGTCCGTCTCCCGGGCGATGCCGGCCATGTCGTCGTACTGCGCGAACCCGAAGCGGTTGATCCCGGTGTGCTCCCTGCTCACGCCGTGCCCTCCCCCTTGCCGGATGCCGCGCCGCCACGGTCCCACGTCATCTGTGCCGAGGTGAGCGAAAGCGTTGGGCAGCTCGTTCGTCGTGTGTGTTTACTGGCCCATGACGTATGCGATGGTCGGGCCCGTGGTCCAGCCGCCGTCCACCGCGAGTTCGGCTCCGGTGACGTAGGACGCGGCGTCCGAGAGCAGGAAGACGACCGCGCCCGCGATCTCGTCGGCCTCGCCGACCCGGCCCATCGGTGTGTTGGGGTACTTGCCCTCGCCGCGCTCGATGCCGGTGCTCGCGGTCATCGGGGTGTACGTCATTCCCGGGTGCACGGAGTTCACGCGGATACGGGCGGTGCCCAGTTCCACGGCGCCGATCTTGGTGAGCCCGCGGACGCCCCACTTGGAGGCGCCGTAGCCGGCCGTGAGGGCGAGGCCCATCAGGCCGGCCGCGGACGAGATGTTGACGATCGATCCGCCGCCGGCCTCCTTCAGCGCGGGGATCACGGTCTTCATGCCGATGAAGACGCCCGTGAGGTTGATGTCGAGCACCTTGCGGAAGTGCTCGACGGACTCCGACTCCAGCAGGCTGCCGGTCGAGATGCCGGCGTTGTTCACCAGGCCGTGCAGCGCCCCGAACTCGGTGACGGCGAAGTCGGCGACCTGCCGCCAGTCCTCCTGCGAGGTCACGTCGTGGTGCAGGAAGCGGGCGCGGTCGCCGAGTTCGCGGGCCGTGCGCTCGCCGTCCTCGTCCAGGACGTCGGTGATCAGGACGTGGGCGCCGGCGGCCACCGCCTGCCGGGCCGCCTCCGCGCCCAGGCCCCGGGCGCCTCCGGTGATGATCAGGTTCTTGCCGGTCAGGTCGTGGTGGGGGGACTCGTGCATGATGTGCTCCTTCCAGGGGCCGGTGGGGTGGCGGGGATCAGAAGTGGGTGCCGCCGTCGACGCGTACCTCGGTGCCGGTGATGAACCGGCCGTCCTCCGACGCCAGCATCGCGACGACCGACGCCACCGTCTCCGGGCCGGCGAATCCCTGGCCGAGCGCCGGGGAGAGCTTCGCGAACAGGCTCATGTCGGCGTCCTCGGGCAGACCCGGGCCGACGCTCTGTCCGCTGGCCCCGCTGCCGTCCGTCATGCCGGAGGAGATGGAGCCGGGCTGCACGGCGGTGAAGCGGATGCCGCGGCTCGCGTACTCGGAGGCCAGCGCGTGGGTCATGGACTGGATGCCGCCCTTGCTCGCGGCGTAGGCGGCCATGTAGGGGTGCGCGAAAACGGCGGAGGTCGAGCTGAAGTTGACGACGGCCGCGTCCTCGCCCTCCAGGAGCGCCGGGATCGCCTCGCGGATCACCACGAACGTGCCGACGAGGTTCACGGTCAGGACGCGGGTGAAGTCCGCGAGGCCGGTCTTCTCGGTGTGCGAGGAGCGCAGGATGCCGGCCGCGTTGACGAGGACGTCCAGCCCGCCGAGCGCGTCGGTCGCGGCCCGGACGCCCTCGCGCACCGAGGTCTCGTCCGCGATGTCGACGACCAGGGTGGTGAGCCGGTCCGCGTGGGCGCCGGCCTTGTCCAGGGTGTCCTTCAGGCCCGGCTCGCTGACGTCCGCCGCGACAACGGTGCCGCCCTCCGCGAGCAGGCGCAGCACGGTGGCCTGGCCGATGCCCGAGCCACCTCCGGTGACCAGGGCGCGACGGCCGTCGTAACGGAGGGAGTGGTTCTTGTGGGTCATGTGCGCTCTCCTACTCGGCCCGGCGACGTCGTCGGTCAGGCCCCTTCCGGCGCCCGTCGCGGCCTGTCCTGCCCGCCGGCGCCCTTGCCTTCCACTTCACCGTACGCCTAGGTGACACGTTTTGCCATCTTGTCACGACGTGCCTCCGGGTGGTCGCAGGCCGTACGCTTCTGGGGTGAGTACCGAGCCATCGCCCCCGTCGCTGACCGAAC
This sequence comes from Streptomyces sp. NBC_00525, assembly GCF_036346595.1. Taxonomy (GTDB): domain Bacteria; phylum Actinomycetota; class Actinomycetes; order Streptomycetales; family Streptomycetaceae; genus Streptomyces. Next base: position 248,702 of record NZ_CP107835.1, on the reverse strand, counting down.
GTCGCAAGGCCGCCACGCAGCTCGACATCGCGCACGCCGCGGCCGAGCTCTTCGCCACCCGGGGCCCGGAGGCCACGACGGCGGAGGAGATCGCCCGGCGGGCGGGGGTCGCGCTGCGGACCTTCTACCGGTACTTCCGCTCCAAGCAGGACGCCGTCGGCCCGCTGCTCACGGTCGGCGCCGACCAGTGGCGCGCGCTGCTGGCCGAGACGCCGCCGGGCACCGCGCTGGGGCCGGCGCTGCGCGACGCGGTCGAACGGTCGCTGGCCACACCGGACCGCCGGGCCACGGAGGCGCTCCTGCGCACCCGTGGGCTGCTGCGCGCCGCGGCGGACGATCCCGCCCTGCGCGCCGTCTGGTACCGCGTGAATCAGGAGTCGGAGGAGTTGCTCGTCCCGGTCATCGCCCGGCTGACGGACGGCCGCCGCGACCCGCTGGACGTACGCCTGGTCGCGGCGGCGGCCACCGACGCCATCCGGATCGCCCTGGAGGTCTGGTCCGCCACCGAGGCGGCGACCGAGGGGCCCGGCTCCCCCGCCGACCTGGCGGTGCGCTGCCTGCGGCACCTCCTGGGCGGCCTGGTCACGGCGCGGGACGAGGACGGCACCGACCGGCGGCACTGATCGGGGCGGCCGGGGCGGTTCACAGCGCGAACGGCTGGTACGCCAGGGCCTGGTCGACCACCTTCGCGGCCGTCGGCTCCTTTCCGTCCTCGGGCCAGAAGATCAGGTCGGAGACGTAGCCGGCCGGGCAGGCGAGAGCTCGGTCGAGTCGGTTCAGCACCCGGGCTGTCTCGTCCTCGTCGTACTCGATGTCGATGACCCTCTGCACCAGGGTGATCGCCGTCTCGCGCGTCATCGGTGACCGCCGGACAATCCTTGGCCGCAGTCGCTGGAGGGGTCCGTTTTGCGCTGGAGTTTCCAGGTGGTGACCAGGTCGTCTCCGCCGGGGCGGCCGGCCTTGCCCGCGTCTATCCGGTCCAGGACCGAGCCGGGCTTCATCTGCCACCAGTTGCCCGAGGCGTCGCGGAACTGGAGGACGAGCACGGCGTCCGCGCGGACCTCGGGCTGGTGGGTGCCGAAGGTGAACCAGTCGAGCCGGCAGGAGTGGACCTCGTCGAACTGGACCCGCTGGACGGTCTCGTCGCCCACTTCCAGACGGACCGTCACACCCATGATGCGGGTGTCCTGCTGGTTCTCGACCAGCAGGCCGGTCGGGGCGGTGGCGGGGCCCGTCCAGAACACGTTGACCTTCATCGCCTCGCGCACTTCGTCCTCGGCCTGCTGCGTGTAGTCGCGGTACAGGGCGAATACGGAGAGCCCCACCGCGAGCAGCACGCCCAGTGAGTTGATCCACTCGTGGACGGAACTCGAACTCCCGGCTCTGCCAGACGTGTTCATGTCCAGATATGTAGCACAGAAGCGGTCGCGTGGACCCCTCGGGGACGGAACCGGGTGTCCGGGGTCCGGGGTGAGAAGGGGCTCCGCCGTACGGCGGAGGCCGGGGGGCGGAATCTCGTGCCGGGGCGGGCGGCAGCTCGTTCCCGGAGTCGACGACGGGGGGCGAACCGGCCCGGAGGATGGTGCGCATGACTCCTCGTCAGGCCGTCGCCGTCGTTCCGTCCGTGCCCCGCTGGGCGGTCCGGGCCGCCCACCTGTGCGCACTCGTCGCCCTGCCGACCGGCGTCTGGCGCCTTCTCCTGGCGACAGGGCATTCGGCCGGCTACACCGCGGAGGGCTACGCGGCGATGGACTTCACCGGCGGGGGCACGGTGTACCTCATCGGTCTCAGCGTGGTCAGCGAGGTGGTCGCGCTGCTCGCCCTCGGTCTCGTACGGCCCTGGGGCGAGGTGCTTCCCCGCTGGGTGCCGGTGCTCGGCGGGCGTACGCTCCCTCGCCTCGCGGTCGTGGTCCCCGCCGGCCTCGGGGCCCTCGCCCTGACGGTGCTGTGGACGCCGCTGCTCGCCTGGTGGTCGCTCCCGCACGACGATCTGACCGCAGGGGGCAGGCTCGTCGTGGGCCTGCTCTATCTGCCGCTGATCGCCTGGGGGCCGCTGCTCGCGGCCGTGACCGTCTCGTACAACCGCAGGCGGCGGGCGGCCGGAAGGTAGCCGGGCGCGGATTATTACGGCGTAATAAATGCCGGGCGCCCGGACAGCTTGTCGCTGTCCGGGCGCCCGGTCGTGCGGGTCGTGCGTGCCGGTCGTCCGCCGGTCGGGTCAGACGGTGGACGGTTCCTCGGTCCGGCTCTTGACGGGGTTGCGCGGCTGCGTCTGTTCCTGCGTCAGGCCCGGTCGCCAGAAGCGGGGGCCCAGGTCCAGGGCGAGGGCGGGGACCAGCAGGCTGCGTACCAGGAACGTGTCGAGGAGGATGCCGACCGCCACCAGCAGACCCTGCTGCAGTGCGCTCACCGTGGGGATCGCCGCGAGGACGCAGAACGTGGCGGCCAGGATCACGCCCGCCGACGTGATGACACCGCCGGTCACCGTCACCGCGGTGAGGATGCCGTCGCGGTGCCCGCGCAGGCGCACCTCCTCCTTCGCGCGTGTCATCAGGAAGATGGTGTAGTCGACGCCCAGCGCCACCAGGAAGATGAAGCCGAACAGCACCAGGCCGCGGTCGATCTTCCCGTGGTCGAGTGCGTGGAACAGCAGGGACGCCGTACCGACGGCCGCCCCGAACGACAGCACCACGGACGCGAGCAGCACCGCGGACGCGATGGCCGCCCGCAGCAGGATCAGGAGCATCACCAGCACCACCGCGAGGATGAGCGGGATCAGCAGCGCCTCTTCGTCGCCCTGCGCCTCGGAGACGTCGAGCGCCACGGCGCTCTGGCCGCCGACGACGGCGTCGGCCGCCGGGCCGGACGAGTCGGACAGGGCCGTCCTGATGTCCTGGATGGTGTCCTTGGCCGCCGCGGAGTCCGGGGCGTCGCGGAGCACCGCCGCCAGATGCGTCCAGCCGCCCTTGGCCACCTGGGTGTCGACGGAGACCACGCCGGGCACCTTGGCGACGACGGCCTTCGCGGTCGCGGCCCCGGCGTCCTGGACGTAGACGTCCGCAGGGGCGGACGAGCCCGCGGGGAAGTGCTCGGCCAGGACCTGCTGGCCGGTGACCGAGTCGACCTTGCCGGTGAACTGCTCCGCCTGGGTCTGGCCGGTCTGTACGCCGGTGATGCCCAGCGCCATGACGCCCAGCACCAGCGCGGTGCCGACCCACACCATGCGCGGGCGACGGCCCACGACGGCGGCGATCTTCGCCCAGGTGCCGTGCTCCTGGCCCGAGTTCGGGTCGTATCCGGCGGTGACGCGCGGCTTGGCGGGCCAGAAGACCCAGCGGCCCAGGATCACCAGCAGCGCCGGCAGCAGCGAGGTCATGGCGAAGAACACCAGGACCACGCCGATGGCGACGACCGGTCCCAGACCCTGGGTGCTGTTCATGCTGCCGAACACCAGGCACAGCGAGGCGATCGTCACCGTCGCGGCGGAGGCGGCCAGGGCCGGCAGCGAGCCGTGCACGGCCAGTGCCATCGCCGTGTGGCGGTCCTCGTGCCGGTGCAGCTCCTCGCGGTAGCGGGAGACGAGCAGCAGGGCGTAGTCGGTGCCGACGCCGACCGAGAGCACCATCAGCACGTAGGCGCTCTGGCCGTTGACCATCAGGCCGGCGTGCTTGGCGAGGAGGTAGACCACGCCGCTCGCCACCTGGCTGGCCAGCCCGACGGTGATCAGCGGGATCAGCCACAGCACCGGGCTGCGGTAGGTCAGGAGGAGCAGGACCGCCGCCACGGCGAGCGCGATGCCCAGCAGGGCGCCGTCCATGCCGGAGTAGACGTCGGCGAAGTCCGTGATGCTTCCGGCCTCACCGGTGATCTTGACGTCGAGGCCGGCGGGGATGCCGTCGGCGGTGATCTCGCCGGCTTCCTTGACCTTGTCGGTGAGGACCGCGTTGTCGCTGGGCGAGGTGCGCAGCGGAACGCTCACGAAGGCCGCGACCTTGTCGTCGGAGACCACGGCGGGCGTGACGTCGCCGACGGCCACCTGGTCGGCGAGCCGGGTGCGGTCGCCGTCGATCCGGGACAGGTCCGCCGGGGTGAGACCGCCCTCGCGGGCGTAGACGATGACCGCGGTGCTGGTGTCCTTGTCCGCGAAGTACTCCTCCGCGAGCTGTACCGCCTTGGTCGACTGGGCGCTCGACGGCAGCCATGCCTCGGGGTCGTTGTCCTGCACGTCCGCGAGGCCGGCGGCCAGCGAGCCACCGACGCCCATGAGCAGGAGCCACAGTACGAGCACGACCCACTTGGAGCGCCGGCCGGCTACGAAGGCAGCGTATCGATTCGTAACGGTGGGTGGGGGAACGGGCGGTGGAACCGTTTCTGTGGGGGATGGTGCCGTGGTCTGGGTCGTCATGTGACGCTCACTGAGTGTCAGGAGCCGTGGAGCGGGGGCTCGTACGGAATCGGGACTGGGCGTACAAGTTGTTCACCAACGGGGTGGAGTCCCGGTGGAGTGTCCCTTGAGCCGGCTTGATCTCGTATTCCGTCGCCGGGTAGTGGTCCTTTCCGGCCGGATTCGCTTGCGCGGCCGGTTTCTTTCGTCGGTTGTACGGTCTCCCGGCGGTGCATGAGATTCCCTGGAGTTATGACACAGACGCACATGAGTTTCGCTTGAGCGGTGCCGCAGGCGCGCCGGAGTCTCCGGCATCATTCCTGTTCAGCGCGTTGGGGGTGCCTTCTGCGGGAACACTTCCCTTGTTCTCCGGTCCCCCGCGCGGGGCGGAATCCGTCAGTCTGGTGAGGCACGGAAGAATGAAGAGAACCGCTGAGGGAGATGTGATGAAGGCTCGTATGACGAACCCCGCCAAGGTTCTGCCGGACGCGATGAGCGGTATTCAGAACCTCTACAAGGCCATTCACCAGGGCGGGGTGGAAAAGCACACGCTGGACCTGGTTCACCTCCGGGCGAGCCAGATCAACGGCTGCAGCGCCTGTGTCCACGCCGGTGTGACGGGCGCCAAGAAGGCCGGGGAGACCGATGAGCGTCTGCACTCCGTCGCCGCCTGGCGCGAGGCGCCGTTCTTCACCGACTCCGAGCGCGCGGCGCTGGCGCTGACGGAGGCCGTCACCCGGCTGGCCGACCACAGCGGGCAGGCCGTGTCGGACGAGATCTGGGACGAGGCCGCCGACCACTTCTCGGAGGAGCAGCTCGCCGCGATCCTCCTCATGATCGCGACGACGAACTTCTTCAACCGGCTGAACGCCACCCTTCAGGAGCCCGCCGGCGCCGCCTGGGGCTAAACGCTCCCGGACGCTCCCCGGCGGGGGCGCGGGGCGCGGGGGGCCCTCACGGATCACGGCCGGGGCACGGCAGGAAGCGAGCGGCTCCGGCCGGGAGGGCTCCCCCGTACAGGCCCTAGTCTCCTGCCATGGACATCACCATTCGCACCACAGCGCTGCCGTACGACGACCCGGACGCCTCGCTCGCCTTCTACCGTGACGTTCTCGGGTTCGAGGTCCTGAGCGATGTCGGCCAGGGCCTGGCGCGCTGGATCACCGTGTGTCCGGCCGGCCGGCCGGAGACCTCGATCCTGCTGACTCCGCCCGCCACCGATCCGTGTGTCACCGAGGACGAGCGCCGGGTGATCACGGAGATGATGGCCAAGGGCACCTACGGCTGGATTCTCCTGGCCACCCCGGACCTCGCCGCCACGTTCGAGAAGGTGCAGGCCGGGGACACCGAGGTCGTCCAGGAGCCGGTCGAGCAGCCGTACGGCATCCGCGACTGCGCCTTCCGCGACCCGGCGGGCAATCTGGTCCGCATCCAGCAGGTCCCCTGAGCGGGGGGCTCGTACGCGGATCGGCGTGGCGGCGCGCCCCTGTCGGGGTGCGGTGTGCGGAAGATGGGGGCCCGTGGAACCGATCAGGAATCAAGAAGCCCCGATCGGCGCACGGACCTACGGTGATGTTGCCGGGACAGGGAACGGAAGGCCGGGGCTCGTCCACCGGCCCGGCCTCCGCCCCCTTGCCGGGCACGTACATCTCAACCGCTCAAGGAGTACGACATGAAGGCACACGTCAGTTCGATCCTTCTCGGCGTCCAGGACATGGACCGGGCCAAGAAGTTCTACACCGAGGGGCTGGGCTGGAAGGTCCAGAACGACTACGGCGTCTCGGTGTTCTTCGAGTCGGACGGTGCCTCGCCGGTCGGTTTCTACAGCCGTGAGGGCCTGGCCCAGCAGGTGGGCACGGACCCGGCGGGCAGCGGCTTCAGCGGACTGGTCATGACCTATGTCGTCCGCAGCGAAGCGCGGGTCGACGAGGTCATGGCGGAGGCCGCCGAGGCCGGCGCCACGATCCTCAAGCCGGCCGGCGCCCTGCCGTGGGGCGGGTACGGCGGCACCTTCGCCGACCCGGACGGCTATGTGTGGAGCCTCGGCTACAGCGACCAGGGAACGGACCAGCCCTACGCCGAGTAGCGCGGCCGAATCCGGGCGGCCCGGCGGACAACCAGGAGAAGGATCATGAAGTTTCTGTCCCGCGTCGAACCCCCCGAGCCCATGCGGGGTCTGCTGGTCCCGCCGGAGGTGGTGGAGGCTCTCGGCGAGGGCTCGCGGCCGCCGGTGAAGATCACGCTCAACGGGCACTCCTGGCGCAGCCGCGTCGCCTTTCTGCGCGGCCGTCACCTGATCGGGCTCAGCCACGCCAACCGGCGTGCGGCGGAGGTCGAGATCGGTGAGGAGGTCGAGGTCGAGCTGGAGCTCGACACCGAGCCGCGCGTCGTCGTGGAGCCGGAGGACTTCGCCCGGGCCCTGGACGAGGACCCGGCCGTCCGGGCCGCGTACGACCACCTCACGTACAGCCGCAAGCGCGAGCACGTGCGTGCCGTCGAGAGCGCGAAGATGCCCGAGACGCGCCGGCGGCGCATCGAGAAGGCCATCGCCGCACTGCGGGGCTGACCCGGAGCAGGTCTCCGGCACCCCTCGCACACCAGCCGTTCCTCACTGCCCCGCGGGCCCGCCCCGCGAGGCGTGAGGGGCGGCTGTTCGCTTTCTCCGGACAGGCCCTAACGGTTCTCGACCGGTTGTGCACCGGCGGACTCGAAGCTGCAGACACAGAGCGAGGTGACAGCACCTCCGGTCGGCAGAGGAGTGCGAGATGCGCAAGGTCGTTTCGCGGGACGGCACGACGATCGCCTACGACACCGCGGGCGAGGGCCCACCGCTCGTGCTGCTCAACGGCGCGTTCCGCGATCACACGATCTTCGACGATCTCGTCCCCGCGCTGGCGCGCCACTGCACCGTGTACGCCTACGACCGCCGCGGCCGGGGCCAGAGCGGCGACGCTCCCTCGTACGCCGTCGAGCGGGAGATCGAGGATCTCCAGGCGATGATCGAGGAGGCGGGCGGCTCCGCGGCCGTGTTCGCCGGGTCCACGGGCGCGAACCTGGCGCTCCGGGCCGCGTTCGCGGGTACGCCGATCACCAGGCTGGCGCTCCACGAGCCGTTCTTCCGGCCCGAGGGGTTCCCCAAGCCCCCGTCGAACTCCGCCGATACGCTCCGGGCCCTCCTCGCGGACGGCGACCGGCGCGGCGAGGCGGCCGAATACTTCCTCGGCCCCGTCCTGGGGCTCACTCCGGACGACGTCGCGCAGTGGCGCAAGGGCCCGATCTGGGCGATGAACGAGGCGAACGCGCACACGCTGCTGTACGACATCGCCATCTGCGGCGACTTCACCGTTCCGGCCGGCCGGCTCGCCCAGCTGCCGACGCGGACGCTCGTCCTCAACAGTGACGCCACCAGCACCTGGCTGCGGGCGGCCGCGCAGGCGACCGCTGCGGCCCTGCCCAACGGCCGGGGTCTGGAGCTGTCCGGCTCCTGGCACCGCATCGACATGGACGTGCTCGGCCGGACGCTGGTCGAGTTCGCGGCCGCCTGAATGGCCGCGCCGCTCCTGCCCGCGCCCCCTACCTCTCAGGAGTACACCACCGTGACCACGGCTCTCACCCTGGCCGCCGGGGACACCGCCCGGGCGGTTCCGGCCGCCGCGCGCGGCGCCACCGTGTGGCTGACCGGGCTGCCCAGCGCGGGCAAGTCGACCCTCGCCCGCACCCTCGCCGAGCACCTGCGCGCCGGGGGGCACCGGGTGGAGGTGCTCGACGGCGACGAGATCCGCGAGTTCCTCTCCTCGGGACTGGGTTTCACCCGCGAGGACCGGGACACCAACGTGCAGCGGATCGGCTTCGTGGCCGCGCTGCTGGCGTCGCACGGCGTGAAGACGCTGGTCCCGGTCATCGCCCCGTACGCCGACTCCCGCGCCGCCGTCCGTGCCCGGCACGCCGCCCGCGGCACCCCGTTCCTGGAGGTCCACGTGGCCACCCCGGTGACGCTCTGTTCCCAGCGGGACGTGAAGGGCCTGTACGCCAGGCAGGCGGCCGGTGAGATCTCCGGTCTCACGGGCGTCGACGACCCGTACGAGGCGCCGGAGAACCCGGATCTGCGCATCCGGACGCAGAACCGCTCGGTGGCCGACTCCGCAGCCGAGCTGTACACCTTCCTGACCGAGAGGGGACTGGTATGACGACCGCGACCCATCGCCTGATCGAGGCATCGGGAAATCCCTTCGCGCTGACGCACCTGGACTCGCTGGAGTCCGAGGCGGTGCACATCTTCCGCGAGGTGGCGGGCGAGTTCGAGAAGCCGGTGATCCTGTTCTCCGGCGGCAAGGACTCGATCGTCATGCTGCATCTGGCGCTCAAGGCGTTCGCCCCGGCCCCGGTGCCCTTCGCGCTGCTGCACGTGGACACCGGGCACAACTTCCGGGAGGCCATCGACTACCGGGACCGCACGGTGGCCCGGCACGGGCTGCGGCTGCACGTGGCCTCCGTCCAGGAGTACATCGACGCCGGCAAGCTCCGCGAGCGCCCCGACGGCACCCGCAACCCGCTCCAGACCGTGCCGCTGACCGAGGCCATCCAGCAGCACCGCTTCGACGCCGTCTTCGGCGGCGGGCGGCGCGACGAGGAGAAGGCCCGCGCCAAGGAGCGCGTCTTCTCGCTGCGCGACGAGTTCTCCCAGTGGGACCCGCGCCGCCAGCGCCCCGAACTCTGGCAGCTCTACAACGGCCGGCACGCCCCCGGCGAGCACGTCCGCGTCTTCCCGCTCTCCAACTGGACCGAGCTGGACGTCTGGCAGTACATCGCACGGGAGGGGATCGAGCTCCCCGAGCTCTACTTCGCCCACGAACGGGACGTCTTCCTGCGCGGCGGCATGTGGCTGACCGCCGGCGAGTGGGGCGGCCCCAAGGACGGCGAGACCGTCGAGAGGCGCCTGGTGCGCTACCGCACCGTGGGCGACATGTCCTGCACCGGCGCAGTCGACTCCGACGCCACCACGCTGGACGCGGTGATCTCCGAGATCGCCGTCTCCCGGCTCACCGAACGGGGCGCGACCCGCGCCGACGACAAGCTGTCCGAGGCCGCGATGGAAGACCGCAAGCGCGAGGGGTACTTCTGAGATGACCACCACCACCGAGCAGCTCAGCGCCACCACCCTGCTGCGCTTCGCGACCGCGGGCTCCGTCGACGACGGCAAGTCCACCCTCGTCGGGCGGCTGCTGCACGACTCCAAGTCCGTGCTCACCGACCAGCTGGAGGCCGTCGTACGGGTCTCGGCCGGCCGCGGCCAGGAGGCGCCCGACCTGGCGCTGCTGACCGACGGACTGCGGGCCGAGCGCGAGCAGGGCATCACCATCGACGTCGCCCACCGCTACTTCGCCACCGCCCGGCGCCGGTTCATCCTCGCCGACACGCCCGGCCATGTGCAGTACACCCGCAACATGGTCACCGGCGCCTCCACCGCCGACCTCGCGGTCGTCCTGGTCGACGCCCGCAACGGCATGGTCGAGCAGACCCGCCGGCACACCGCCGTCGCCGCCCTGCTGCGCGTCCCGCACGTGGTGCTCGCCGTCAACAAGATGGACCTCGTCGGCTACCAGGAGCGTGTCTTCGCGCGCATCGCCGAGGAGTTCACCGCGTACGCGGCCTCCCTCGGCGTCGAGAACGTCGTCGCGATCCCGCTGTCCGCGCTGGCCGGGGACAACGTCGTCGAACCCTCCACCCGTATGGACTGGTACGGCGGCCGGACCCTGCTGGAGCACCTGGAGACCGTCCCGGTCGGCAGTGACCCGAGGGCGGAGCACGCCCGCTTCCCGGTCCAGTACGTGATCCGGCCGCGGACCGCCGAGCGCCCCGACTACCGGGGCTACGCGGGCCAGATCGCCTCCGGGGTGCTGCGGGTCGGCGACCCCGTCACTGTCCTGTCCTCCGGGCGCACCACCTCCGTCGCGGCCATCGACGCGCTCGGCAGGCAGACGGACGTGGCCTGGGCGCCCCAGTCCGTCACCGTCCGGCTCACCGACGACGTCGACATCTCGCGCGGCGACATGATCGCGGCCGGCGGCACGGCCGGGGCGCCCACCAAGGACGTCGCGGCCAGCGTCTGCCACCTCAACGAGCGCCCCCTGCACATCGGCGACAAGGTCCTCGTCAAGCACACCACCCGTACCGTGCGGGCCGTGGTCCAGGACATCGCGTACCGGATCGACATCAGCACCCTCGAACGGCGCCCCGGCGCCCAGGAGTTGCAGGTCAACGACATCGGCCACGTCGTACTGCGCACGGCCGAGCCGCTCGCGCTCGACCCGTACGCCGACAACCGCCGCACGGGCTCGTTCCTGCTGATCGACCCGGACGACGGCACCACCCTCGCGGCGGGCATGGCGGGCGAGCCGTTCGTGACCGCGCGGCGCGGGCCCGGAACGGCCGGCGAGGAGGGATGGACCTGATGCCCCGGCGGAGGACCGGGCGCCTGGCCGCGGCGGCCGTCGCGGCGGCCGCGGCCGTCGGGTTGCTGTCGGGCTGCGGCTACGGTGCCCGCGCCGGGGCGGCCGCGGCGAAGCCGGCCGTCGAGCCCTCGGGGCCGAAGCTCTCCGCCGACACCGTGCGGATCGGCTACTTCCCGAACATCACGCACGGGACCGCGCTGGTCGGTCTGCAGAACGGCCTGTTCCAGAAGGAGCTGGGCTCGACCCGGATCAAGGCCCAGTTCTTCAACGCCGGTCCGGCCGAGATCGAGGCGCTCAACGCCGGTTCGATCGACATCGGCTTCATCGGCCCGAACTCGGCGGTCAACGGCTACGCCGCGTCGCGCGGCACCTCGCTGCGGATCGTCGGCGGCGCGGCCTCCGGCGGCGTCAAGCTGGTGGTCGACCCGGAGAAGATCGCCTCGCCGGACGACCTGGCGGGCAAGCGGATCGCCACCCCGCAGCTGGGCGGCACCCAGGACGTCGCCCTGCTCCACTATCTGGCGGGCCGGGGCTACCGGGTGAACCCGGTCTCCGGCGCGGGCGACGTCAGGGTGCTCCGCACGAAGAACAAGGTGGTGCCGCAGGCGTACGGCTCCGGTTCCATCGACGGCGCCTGGGTGCCCGAGCCGACCGCCTCCCAGCTGGTCGCGCTCGGCGCGAAGGTCCTGCTGGACGAGAAGTCGCTGTGGCCGGACGGCGCGTTCGCGACCACCAGCATCATCGCCTCGCAGAAGTTCCTCTCCGCACACCCCGACGTGGTCGAGGCCGTGCTGCGCGGCTCACTGGCGGCCAACGCCTTCATCGCGGCCGACCCCGCGCGGGCGAAGGCCGACGCCAATCTGCGGATCAAGGCCGACACGGGCAAGGCGCTGCCGCCCGCCGTCCTCGACCCCGCGTGGGCGGGGATCGACTTCACCGACGACCCGCTGGCGGGCTCCCTGCGGACCGGGGCCGGCCATGCGGTCGCCGTGGGCCTGCTCGACGAGCCCGATCTCTCCGGGATCGTCGACCTGACGCTGCTCGACAAGGTCCTCGCCGCGGCGGGCCGGCCCGCCGCCGCGGACGCCGGACTCGACGCGAAGTGACCCCCGGCGCCCCACGGCTCCGCGCAGCGCCCTCGTCCACCCCCGCAGGAGGAACCCGCAATGACCACGGCACTGAGCATCCCGCAGCCCGCCCCCGTCGTCGAGCCCATGGACGACAGCCCGGCGGTCCGGCTCTCGCACGTCTCCAAGGCCTTCGGCCGGCCCGGCGCGGGCTCCGTCATCCTCGACGACATCGATCTGGACGTGGCGCCGGGCGAGTTCGTCACCCTGGTCGGCGCGTCCGGCTGCGGCAAGTCCACCCTGCTGAATCTGGTGGCGGGGCTCGACGAACCCAGTGCCGGAACCATCGAGGTGCCCGGCACCAGGCCGTCGCTGATGTTCCAGGACCACGCGCTGTTCCCGTGGCTGACCGCCGGCAAGAACATCGAACTGGCGCTGCGCCTGGCGGGCGTGGCGCGCGAGGACCGCAGGCCGGAGGCCGAACGGCTGCTGGAGCTGGTGCATCTCGGCGGCGCGTACCGCAAGCGGGTGCACGAGCTGTCCGGCGGCATGCGCCAGCGGGTGGCGCTGGCCCGCGCGCTCGCCCAGGGCAGCACCGTGCTGCTGATGGACGAGCCGTTCGCCGCGCTCGACGCCATCACCCGTGACGTGCTGCACGAGGAGATCACCCGGATCTGGACCGAGCGCGGGCTCACCGTCCTGTTCGTCACCCACAACGTGCGCGAGGCCGTGCGCCTCGCCCAGCGGGTCGTCCTGCTGTCGTCCCGGCCCGGCCGGATCGCCCGCGAGTGGCGCGTCGACCTGCCGCACGCGCTGCGGGGCGAGTCCGCCGAGGTCGCGGCGCTGTCCATCGAGATCACCGAGCATCTGCGTGGGGAGATACGCCGCCATGTCCAGCACTGACATCCGAACCCCGGCGAGCGGCCGTGCGCCCTTCTCCGAGAGCCCGGCGCCCGGCCTCGGCGCACTGGCGGCCGGTCTGGACGCGCTGGAGGCCGACCGTCCGCAGCGCGCCCGGTTCCGCCAGGTGCTCAGGGCGAGGGTGCTTCCGCCGGTCCTGGGCCTCGTCCTGGTCATCGGCCTCTGGCAGCTCGCCCACAGCCTGCGCCTGGCCAGTCCCACGAAGCTGCCGGGTCCGGCGGACGTCTGGCACGCGCTGACGCTGCTGTGGGGCGAGGGCACCCTGTTCTCCATCATCTGGACGAGCCTGTGGCGCGGTGTATCGGGCTTCCTGGTGGCGGTCGCGATCGGCACGCCCCTCGGTCTGCTCGTCGCCCGGATCAGACCGGTCCGGGCCGCCCTGGGGCCGGTGCTCTCGGGCCTGCAGTCGCTGCCCTCGGTGGCCTGGGTGCCGGCCGCCGTCATCTGGCTCGGCATCAACAACTCGGCCATGTACGCCGTGATCCTGCTGGGTGCGACGCCGTCGATCGCCAACGGTCTGATCGCCGGGGTGGACCAGGTGCCGCCGCTGTTCCTGCGGGCCGGCCGTACGCTCGGCGCCCGCGGGGCGCGCGGGGTGCGGCATGTGCTGCTGCCGGCCGCGCTGCCCGGTTACCTGGCCGGTCTGAAGCAGGGCTGGGCGTTCTCCTGGCGGTCGCTGATGGCCGCCGAACTCATCGCCTCGTCCCCGGATCTGGGGACGGGCCTGGGCCGCTATCTGGAGAACCAGCGGGAGTTCTCCGACATGCCGGGTGTGCTGCTCGGCATCATCCTCATCTTCGTCGTCGGCGTCGCCATCGACCTGTTGTTCTTCAGCCCGCTGGAGCGCCGGGTGCTGCGCAGCCGCGGTCTGCTGGCCGCGCGCTGAGGCGCCGGTCGCCCGGCAGACCCCCGGACGGTTCCCCCTACGAATGGAGATCGAGATGGGTGCGAGGCCCGGATACGTGATGCGGGTCGTGTGGCAGACGCTGACGGAGGGGCTGTTCTGGTCGGGGTTCGCGATGAACGGCGTGTGTCCCCCCTACGGGTGGAAGGCGGAGGAGTCCGCGGGCCCGTACGCCGGCCGGCCGTGCCCGGCACCGCTGTCCGACGCGGAGCTCGCGCAGTGGACGGCACTGGTCCAGCAGCTGAAGTAGGCACGGGACGGCTCCGGTGACAACGAAAACGACCGACAATGAGAAGGAGGCCAGGGTGAGCCGCGCCGGCTTGAGTACCACGCGCCCCCGGGCACTGATGAAAGACGGCCAGTCGCGACGCGTCCTCGGGCTGTTCCGCCCGTACCGGAAGCAGTTGCTGTCCGTCGTGCTGCTGGTCCTGGGCTCCGCCCTGGTCGCCCTCGTCAACCCGTTCCTGATCCGCGAGATCATGGACACGGCACTGCCGGAGGACCGGCTGGGGCTGCTGTCCCTGCTCGCCCTCGGCATGGTCCTGGTCTCGGTCACCACCAGCACGTTCAACGTGTGGCAGACGCATATATCGGCCACGGTGGGCCAGCTGGTGATGCACGACCTGCGCACGGCGGTGTACGCCCACCTCCAGCGGATGTCGCTGGCCTTCTTCGCCCGTACCCGTACCGGCGAGGTGCAGTCGCGGATCTCGAACGACATCGGCGGGATGCAGGTCACCGTCACGACCACCGCGACGGCGCTGCTGGCCGATGTGACGGTCGTGATCGCCGCGACCACCGCCATGTTCGTGCTCGACTGGCGGCTGACGCTGGCGTCCATGCTCATGCTGCCGGCGTTCGCCCTGGTGAGCCGGCGCGTCGGCAACCAGCGGCGCGACATCACCCGCAACCGGCAGAAGCAGCTCGCCGGGCTGTCCTCGACCATGCAGGAGTCGCTGTCGATCAGCGGCATCCTGCTCAGCCACACCATGGGCCGTTCGCGGTCGCTGACCGACAGCTTCGCGCGGCAGTCGCGCAAGCTCAGCGACGTCGAGGTACGGGTCACCACGGCGGGGCTGTGGTACCAGTCCACGATCTGGATCGTCATCGCCTCCATGCCGGCGACGATCTACTGGGTTGCGGGGCTGACCTCGAACAACGGTCACATGGCCATCTCCATCGGCTCCCTGGTCGCGTTCACGTCCCTCCAGCAGAGCCTGTTCCGCCCGGCGCAGCGGCTGCTGACCGTCGGGATCGAGATCCAGGGCTCGCTGGAACTGTTCGGCCGCATCTTCGAGTACCTCGATCTGCCGGTCGACATCGACGAGCCCGAGCAGCCGCGGGAGCCGGCCGCGCTGCGGGGCGAGGTGCGCATGCGGGGGGTCGGCTTCTCGTACACGGGGACGGAGCGGCCCACGCTGGCCGGCGTCGACGTGACCGTTCCGGCGGGCCACAGCCTGGCGATCGTCGGGGAGACGGGTTCGGGGAAGACCACGCTCAGCTATCTCATCCCGCGGCTGTACGACGTCACGTCCGGGTCCGTCATGATCGACGGGGTCGACGTACGCGATCTGTCCTTCGCCACGCTGACGTCGGCGGTCGGCGTCGTCTCCCAGGAGACGTACCTGTTCCACGCCACGGTCGCGGAGAACCTGCGTTTCGCCAAGCCCGACGCGACCGACGAGGAGCTGTACGCGGCGGCGCGGATCGCGCACATCCACGACTATCTGACGCTGCTGCCGGACGGCTACGACACGGTGGTCGGCGAGCGCGGGTACCGGTTCTCCGGCGGTGAGAAGCAGCGGCTGGCGATCGCCCGGACCATCCTGCGCGACCCGCCGATCCTGGTGCTGGACGAGGCCACCAGCGCCCTGGACACGCATACGGAGCAGGCCGTGCAGAAGGCCATCGACGCGGCCAGCGTGGGCCGTACGACGATCACGGTCGCCCACCGGCTGTCGACCGTGCGCAACGCCGACGAGATCGTCGTGCTGGACCGGGGCCGGATCTCGGAGCGCGGCACCCACGAGGAGCTGCTGCTGCGCGGTGGCCAGTACGCGACGCTCATCAACCGGGACAGCGAGCCCATCGCGGTGTGACGGACCGGCTCCGGGACGGTGCGCGTGGTCCTGGAGCCGGGTTCGAGTCCGGCGAGAGCGGCCGCCCCTACCGTCTGGCGAATGAATCCCTCGACTTCCGACATATCCGGGCCGTCCGGGCCGAACCGCCGCACGCTGTTGCGTTACGGCTCCGTGGCCGGTCTGGGCGCCCTGGCGAGCGCCGCCCCCTTCCTCCGGCCGGAGGGCGCCGCCGCCGCGGCCGTCGGCGGGCCCGAGCCGACGGCGCCCGAGCTGAAGCTGACGAAGTTCAGGGATTCGCTGCGGATTCCGCCGGTGCTGCGCCCCCGCGAGCACGGCGATCACGACGAGCTGACCGTCCGGATGCGCACCGCCGACGTCACCGTGCACTCGCAGATGCCGGCGGTGCGGATGTGGACGTACGAGGGCGTCTTCCCGGGGCCGACGATCAGAACGGTCAGCGGCCGGCCGCTGCGGATCGTCTGGGAGAACCGGCTGACGGGGAACATGCCCGTGGAGGCCGTCGACTTCGGCTCGGCCACCGGCCGCTCCCCCGACCCGCTCACCAACTACCCCGGCACGTCGGGGACCCAGGTGGTTCCGGGCGTCGCGGACCTGGCGCCGTGGGCGGCGGTGCATCTGCACGGCATGCTGACCGGCGGCGGCAACGACGGCTGGATGGAGAACCTCATAGGTCCGGGCGAGGTGCAGTTGTCGGCCTACCCGAACAAGCAGGCCGCGACCACGCTCTGGTACCACGACCACACCCACCATGTGAGCCGTTTCAGCGTCTACGCCGGGCTGGCGGGCATGTTCCTCTCCCGCAACGAGGAGGAGGACGCCCTCGGCCTGCCCGACGGCGCGCGTGACGTGCCGCTGATCCTCTGCGACCGCAACTTCGGCGTGGACGGGTCCGGCAACCCGACCGGCCGGCTGGTCCACAAGGTGGAGATGATCGGCCCGCGGCGGCTCATGCGTGCCCACGCCGCCCCGTACACCCTGGTCAACGGGGTGGTCTGGCCGTATCTGGAGGTCCGGCCGCGCTGGTACCGGTTCCGGATCGTCAACGCCGCGAACTCGCGGATCTACCGGCTGATGCTGCTCGCGGACGGCCGGCCGGTGCCGGGCGCGCTGCGGGTGATCGGGACCGACCAGGGGCTGATCGACAAGCCGCTGGCCGTCGAGGGGGCGCTGAACCTCTCCCCCGGTGAGCGCGCCGACGTGCTGGTCGACTTCGGTGCGTTCCGGGGGCGGGCGCTGAAGCTGGTCAACACGCTGGAGGGCCTCACGCCCGGTGCCTCCGACAAGCTCGAGGACCTGCTGGAACCCGATGTGATGCAGTTCCGGGTCGCGGACCGCAGGCCGTCCGACCGGTTCTCGCTGCCGAAGACCCTCTCGCCGACGTTCGAGCGGCTCTCCCGGCACGACGTGCCCCATGACGCCGTCTCCCGGTGGGTGGTCGTGGTCGGCCCCGGCTCGGGGAACGTGCCCGAGCTGTGGGAGATGGAGGAGGTGGAGGCGACGGGGCTCACGTTCCCGGCGGGCGGGGTCGTCCAGGTCCGGGACGCGGGGGGCACCGTCCGGACGCTGCGCAGGACGGCGATGTCCTACGAGGACGGGGCGGCGTTCACGGCCGCGCGCGGCGGTGTGGAGATCTGGAACTACCTCAACCTGGCGGCTTCCCCGCACCCGATGCACATCCATCTGTCGCACTTCCAGGTGCTGTCTCGGGAGAGCTACGACATCACCGGGTTCGACCGGGCCACCCGCGGCTCGGCGAAGCCCGTCGCGTTCGAGGCCGCGCTGCCGCTGGAGGCGCACGAGCTCGGGGAGAAGGACGTGATCCGGGTGGGCACCGCGGGCCGGATCGCGCCGAACGCCACGCTGGGCGAACTGGTCACCGTGGCGGTGCGGTTCCCCGTCGTCGGCCGGGGGGTCCACCACTGCCACATGCTGGAGCACGAGCAGCACATGATGCGGCCCCTCGTGGTGTCGCCGGCCGGCCACTCTGGGGCGGGCGGCCACGCTGGGGCGGGCGGCCACGCTGGGGCGGGCGGCCACGCGCACATGGGGCACTGACGCGGAGGGCCCGCGCCGGTGATCGGCGCGGGCCCTGGATACGGCCGGCTCAGTGGCCGGCCCGGCGGCGGTTCAGGCGGCGGCCGGGCCGGCGGCGGCGGCCCGGGCGATCCGCCGGCGCATCTCCTCGGAGCTGTTGGCGCGCGGGAACTCCTCGTCGGGGACCTCGGTCCCGAGGAACGCGCAGAGCGGGCCCCAGCCCTGCCGTACGTCGTACACCAGGACGTTGTCCGCGCCGAGGGTGCGTACGACGTCCTCGGTGTGCCGGTGGTAGACCTCGATGGCGTGGTCCTTGTCCGCGAACCGGCCGTCGAACAGGCCGTCCCAGACCAGGGCGTTGACGACGCGGAACAGCCGGGCCTGCCGGGAGCCGGGCTCGGGCGGGTGCTCCATGGTCCGCAGCGCGAACTGGTACAGCGTGTCGTAGGTGCTCTTGTACCAGCCCTCGGCGTCGCGCACGGTGAGGATCACCTTGGTGCCGGGGAGTGCCTCGCTGATCTGCCGGTAGTAGACGGTGGAGGGGCCGTCCACCGCGGAGGCGAAGCCGTCGTAGAGCGCCGCCCAGTCGGGGCGTTCGCCGTCGCAGACGACCCGCTCCCACTGGAGGAGGCGCTGCTCGTCGTCGACGATCTCGAACATGTGGAAGCAGGGGCCGAGGCCGAGTCGTTCCAGGGCCACCTGGAGCGAGGTCGTGCCGGTCCGGCCCAGGCCGGCGTTGATGAGCCGCACGGTGAAGTCTCCTCTTCCTCAGCGCCAGACCGCGTCGTCCTGGTGGGTGGCGACGTTCACCCGGTTCCAGAAGTTGACGAGGCTGATGTGCATGACCAGGGCGCCGAGCTGGACGTCGTCGTAGTGCTCGGCGGAGTTCGCCCAGATCTCGTCGGACGGCGCGCTGTCGGTGTCGGTCTGCCGGGTGACGGCTTCGGCCAGCTCCAGGGCGGCGCGCTCGGCGTCGGTGAAGGAGGCTTCGGTCCGCCAGCCGTCCACCAGGAGCAGCCGCTTGTCCTCGGGTTCGGTCGGGAAGGTGTAGACGCGGCCGTTGAGGGAGGCGACGCGCAGCCGGACGAAGTCGAGGGTCGACTGCGGCACGCCGACCTTGCCGATGACCTCGGACAGGTCGAGCAGGGGCTGCAGGGCGCCGGGGACGACCAGGGAGGGGTTGCCCATCCGTTGAGCCATCGGTGTTCTCCTGTGTGGTTGCGGTGCGCTGGGAAGGTGAGGGGGCGGGCCGGGCGGGGCCGTCAGACCGGGATCGCCTCGATGACCGAGATCGGCGACGTGGTGGGTACCACCCTGGTGATCTCGAAGCCCGCCCTGGCGAACAGCTCGGTGTACTGCGCGAGGGTGCGGTCCTGGGAGCCGATCATCAGCATCAGCCAGAGGTCGATGGTGTGGCCGATGTGGGGCTCGTTGTTCTCGGGGAGTACGTACTCGACGCAGA
This sequence comes from Streptomyces sp. NBC_00525, assembly GCF_036346595.1. Classification (GTDB taxonomy): domain Bacteria; phylum Actinomycetota; class Actinomycetes; order Streptomycetales; family Streptomycetaceae; genus Streptomyces. The sequence goes on along the minus strand of NZ_CP107835.1, from coordinate 229,376 downwards.
GCAGCTTGCCGTCGGGGCTGATCGCCTCGCGCGCGTTGCGCAGGGCGGTCAGGGCGTCCTCCTCGGAGAAGTTGTGGATGATGCGCTTGTACAGATAGGCGTCGGCGCCCTTCGGCAGCTTGCCGAGGTAGCTGCCGTGCTCGACGGTGCAGCGGTCGGCGACGCCGGCCTCCTCGAAGAGCGAGGCCGAGTCCGCGGTCGCGATCTCGAAGTCGTACAGCACGCCCTTGGCGTCCGGGGCCTGCTGGAGGACCCCGGCCAGGAGGTAGCCGCGGCCGCCGATGACGTCCACGACGGTGTGGAACGGGGAGAAGTCGTAGGCGGCCAGGACCGGGTCGGTCTCCGACTCCGAGATCTTGCCGAAGGCCTGGAAGAACGCGGCGGCGAAGGCGGGGTTCGCGTGGAAGTAGTCGAGCGTGCTCATGCCCCGCAGCTTGGGCAGGTTGGCCTCGCCGGTCCGTACGGTGGTCAGGAGGTGGCCCCACTCCTCGTGCAGCAGGGGGTGGCTCATCAGCTGGGCGAACTTGCGCATCGAGTCCTGGGCGTCCTCGCGGAGCTTGGTGGACAGCGCGGTGTTCTCGTACCGTCCGTCCGGGCGGACGGCGAAGACCCGGTGGCCGCAGAGCGCGCGCAGGAGCCGGTGGACCGCCTTCGGGTCGGCCTCGACCCGAAGGGCGATGTCCTCGGCGGACAGCGGTGCGTCGGCGAGTACGTCGGCGATGCCGAGGTGGGCGGCGACGGAGATCGCCTGGGTGATGACGGCACCCTGGATCAGATCGAGCAGCGCGTAGGAGTCCGACTGGTCGCGGACCTCGGCCGATGCGGACATCGTTTTCCCCTCAGAGTTCTCTTCTCGCGGATTCCGGACGGCAATCGGATTCCGGACGGTAATTCGATGTTTCTCCCCGCCGCAACCGGCCGCGGCTCCGGCATCATTGACGAATAAATTCAACCGGGAAATCCTTGTGCGTGGACGGAGCCCGTATCCACTCGCACTCGACCGGGAATCAGAAGCCCCTTGTCAGGCTGTGCCGATCGCGAACTCGTAATCGCCTTGAGGAGTCCGACGTTGGTACACGACACCCCGACCCCGGTGGATTTCTGGTTCGACCCGACCTGCCCCTGGGCGTGGATGACGTCGCGGTGGGTCGTCGAGGTCGCGGAGCGGCGGCGGCTGGAGGTCCGCTGGCATCTCATGAGCCTGACGCTGCTCAACGAGGGGCGCACGGACCTGGACGAGCGCTGGCACCGTGACCTGGCGCTGCGCATGGAGCCGGTACGCGTCTGCGCCGCCGCCGAGCACGCGTACGGCCCGGAGGCGCTGCCGCGCCTCTACACCGAACTCGGCACCCGGTTCCATCCGGAGAAGGCGCCCAGGGAGCGGGCCACGTACGAGGCCGCCCTGGCCGCCGCGGGCCTGGACCCCGCCCTGGCCGGTGCGGCCGGGTCCGACGCGTTCGACGACGCGGTGCGTGCTTCGCACCAGGACGGCATCGCCCGCGTCGGCACCGATGTGGGCACCCCGGTCATCGCCGTGGGGGACGTGGCGTTCTTCGGCCCCGTGGTGACGCCCGCTCCTCGGGGGGAGGCGGCGGTGCGGCTCTGGGACGGGGTGCTCGCGGTGGCCGGGACCGACGGGTTCTTCGAGCTCAAGCGCACCCGGACGCGGAATCCGGTGTTCGCCTGAGCCCGCCCGGCCCGCCGCCGGGTGTCAGCCGATCGCCGGCGCGGTCCAGTTGTCCTTCAGCCACTCCTCGACCGAGACCAGGTTCGGCCGCTTCTTCCGCAGTTCGGTCAGGTCGGCCTGGAAGCCGTCACGCTCGAACCAGTCGAACATGTTGGCGAGGTCGGGGCGGCCGGCGCGCAGCGGCTCGATGGGCAGCTGCTGGAAGCGGGTCGGGATACCGGAGACGGCCTCGAAGGCGGCGGCCATCTGGGGCCCGGTCAGCTCGTCGCCCGCGATGTCGACGGTCCGGCCGATCCATTCCGCCGGGTTCTCGAAGGCGTCCGCCGCGAAGGCGCCGATGTCGCTGGGCGCGATGACCTGCACCGAGGTCGCGGGGTCGAGCCACATGGCCAGGACGAGCTCGTCGTTCCTGACGCGCGGGGCGATGTCGAGGAGGATGTCGTGGAACATCGCCGGCCGCAGCACGGTGGCCGGCAGGTCGAGCGTGGCCAGGTACCGCTCGCCGACCAGCTTGCTCTCGAAGTGCGGCACGCGGGTGTCCCGGTCCGCGCCGCCGACGGAGCTGTAGACGAAGTGCCGCACGCCGGCCTTCACCGCCGCGTCGGCCACCGCCCTGCCCTGGCGGATCTCGGCCTCGACGCCGCCGGGGCCGCGGAAGGTCTGCACGCTGAAGACGCCGTACGCGCCCTCGGTGGCCGCCGCGAGCGACGCCTCGTCGTCCATGTCGCCGCGGACGAGGACCGCTCCGGCCTCCTCCAGTGCCCGCGCCTGCTCCTTCTGCGGGTCGCGGACCAGGGCACGTACGGAGAAGCCGCGCCGCAGCAGGTCGCGGGCGACCGACCCGCCCTGCCGGCCGGTGCCGCCTGTCACCAGGATCGTCTGTGCAACCGCCACTGTCTGCCTCCATGTCGTGTGCCCGCCGGGTCTCGCCCGGCCGGCTGTCAGGTGTGATGGCCGCGAACGGCCGGGTCCCCCCGGGGGCCTGGTGGGGGGGGTGTCGGGCGCTACCAGGGGACGGGGCCGTCGTCGGACAGGCACTGGCCCGTGGGGCCGTCCTCGTCCAGGGTGGCGAGCCGGACGGCGATCCCCGCGCCCTCGGCGGGCGACCGGTATCCGCGGTTGCCGTTGATGTCGGTCGCCACCACTCCGGGGAGCGCGGCGTTGACCTTGACCGGGGTGTCCCGCAGCTCCTTCGCGTACGCGAGCGTCACCGCGTTCAGCGCGGTCTTCGAGGACTGGTAGGCGATCATGTTGAGGCTCGCCAGCGGGCCGGCCGGTGCCGAGGACAGGGTCAGCGAGGCCACGTGGCTGGACAGGTTGACGATGCGTCCGGCCGGGGAACGGCGCAGCAGCGGCAGCATCGTGTGGGTCACGGTGACCACCCCGAACACGTTGGTCTCGTAGACCTCGCGCAGATCGGCGGCGGTCGCCTCGCCGGGTGTACCGGTGAAGCCGCCCGCGATGCCGGCGTTGTTCACCAGGATGTCCAGGCGCCCGAACCGCCGCTCGATCTCGCGGCCCGCCTCCGCCACGGAGGCCGGGTCCGTCACGTCGAGCCGGACCGGCACGGCCGTGATGCCCTCGTCCGCCAGGGTGGCGGCGGCCTGCTTGCCGAGTACCTCGTCGCGGGCGCCGACGAGCACGGTGATCCGCTGTTCCCCGAGTTGCCGCGCGATGGCGAATCCGATGCCCTTGTTGGCGCCCGTGATGAGCGCGACCTTCTCGAACGGCACGTTTTTCCCTTTCGTGAGGTCCAGGTCCCTCTGCCTCTGGAACGCGCCCGGTTCTCGATCAACGAATCAATATGTTCACGGTGCGAAACGCAAATGACCGGGCACCTTCGATGGTGCCGTCGAACCGTCGTGTTCAAATGCGGAATTTCCGCGGTCGAACAGCGGGACGGCGGGCGGCCGTGTCGGGCCGATCCGCTTTCGAGGCGCCCTCCAGCCGGGGTCCGGGGCGCTCGGCCAGACTGCCCAGGCCTGTCTCGGTGCCGATACGGGCCTGACGACACCGTAACCATGAAGGAGCTGGTGGAATGACTGGGAGCGAACAGGCTCGGGCGAGCGGCAAGCCTCACGTGGTCATCGTCGGTGGCGGGATCTCCGGGCTGGCGGCCGCGTTTCACCTGCGGAACGAGCCGGTGCGCGTGACGCTCTTGGAGGCCTCGTCCCGGCTGGGCGGAAAGCTGCTGGTGTCCGACGTGGCGGGAGTCGCGGTCGACGAGGGCGCCGAGTCGCTGTACGCCAACCGCAAGAAGACCACCGGCCTGATCAAGGAGGCCGGGCTCGGCGAGCAGATCATGTCGGCCGGCCCCGTCACCGCGTCGGCGATCTGGACCGGCGGCACGATCAGGCACCAGCCCGACCGTCAGTTCATGGGCGTGCCCTGCGACATGGACGACCTGGCGCGGTCCGGGGTGCTGTCCGCCGCGGGCGTGGAGCGCGCCCAGCAGGACCTCGTGCTGCCCTCGTTCGACCTGGAGGGCGACATCTCGGTCGCGTCCTACGTCGGCGGGCGGTTCGGCCAGGAGGTCGTGGACCGTCTCGTCGAGCCGTTCCTCGCCGGTGTGTTCGCGGGGCACGCCTCGGACCTCTCGTTCGAGGCGACCCTGACCCCGCTGGCGCGGGCCTCCCGCGACCACATCTCGCTCGCGGACGCGGCCGGCTCGCTGGTGCCGCCCCTGAAGGAGGGCGAGAAGCCCCCGCCGGTGAGCGTCGCCACGCTGAAGGGCGGCTTCGGCACGCTGCCGGCGGCGATCATCCAGCAGGTGCTGGACGCCGCGCCGGACACGGAGCTGCGCACCGGGGCCCCCGTGCGGGACCTGACGCGCAAGGGCGAGCGCTGGCAGCTGACCGTGGGACCGGCCGGCGACCAGGAGGTCATCGACGCCGACGCGGTCGTCATCGCCACCCCGGCCGGCCCGACGGGCAGCCTGCTCTCCGGGATTCCGGGCACGTCGGCCGCCGTCTCGGCGCTCGCCGAGGTGCCGTACTCCAGCGTGGCCATGGTGACGCTCGCCTACCCGCGCACGGCGTTCCCCGGCGGGCTCTCGGGCCGCGGCTACGCCGGCTACCGGGTGCCGGCGGAGGAGGGCAAGGCCGTCAAGGAGGTCACGTTCACCACGGTGAAGTGGCCGCACCTGGCGAGCGACGTGGAGATCGTGCGCTGTTCGCTGGGACGGTTCGGCGAGGAGCACCTGCTCCAGCTCGACGACGCCGAACTGGTCGCGCTGGCGACGGCCGAGCTGGCCGAGGCCACCGGAGTGTCCGGGGTCCCGGTGGCGTCCCGCGTGAGCCGCTGGGAGAACGCCCTGCCGCAGTACAACGTCGGCCATGTGGAGCGGGTGCGGCAGATCCGGGAGGCCGTCGCGGCCCAGCCCGGCCTCGCGGTGTGCGGTGCGGTGTACGACGGTGTGGGCGTCGGCGTCTGCATGATGACGTCGCGCCGGGCCGTCGACCAGATCCTCCCCTTCGCCAAGAAGGCGGCGACCGCCTCCGCGGTCGCGGCCGGGGTGTGACCACACTCCCCTCCGGCCACTGCTTCGCCCCGTCTTCGCCCCGCCGAGCGTCAGCCCGGCGGGGCGAAGCGCTGTGTACGGGCACGGCCGCGGACGCCCGGCCGCCGGGGCAACGAGAGATCCGGCCGGCGATCGGATCGCCGGCCGGATCTCTGTCGCTGTCCGTCCGCGTCAGCGGTCCAGGATGGTGGCGAAGACCTCCGTCAGCGCCTGCTCGGCGTCCTGTCCGGCGCCGGTGCTGCGCCAGGCCACGTGCTGGTCGGGGCGGATCAGCAGGGCGCCCGCGCCGCTGATCTGCCGTACGGCCTCCCACCCGCCGTCCGTGTCGGCGTACTCGGCGCCCTCGCCGATCGCGACCACGTCGAGCTGGAGCGAGAACTTCTCCGCCACGCGCGCGGCCGCCTCGCTCCACGCCGTCCCCTCCGGGCCGGTGATCAGCGTGAAGCCGGTCCGGCCCGTCAGGTCGAGGGTGGACAGGCGCTCGCCGTCGCGGGTGATCCAGGCGTGCGGCAGCCGGTGGCCGGGGCGCGAGGTCGGTATGTGCTCGTCGCGCATGGGGACGCGGGCCGGGCGCTCGGTGCCGTCGGGGACGACCGCGCCCGCCTCGTAGGCGAAGCCGATCTCCATGTCGAAGGACTGGCAGCCGCCGCGGTGGGTGTGGAAGATCTCCAGGGCCCGCGCGCGCACGGTGTCACCGAGCGGGGACGGGTCGAAGTACGCCGCCAGGCGCTGGCCGCGCCGCCCCGCCGGGATGTTGTGGCCGCCGCCGATGGCGTCGATGACCGCCTGGTGGTGCTGGGCGGCGGAGACCGCCCAGTCGACGTTCTCGCGGCCCACGGGCCGGCGCTCGGCCTCGTAGGTGTCGATCAGGCTCTCGGGCGCGCTGCCGTTGAGCACCGCGGCCAGCTTCCAGGCGATGTTGTGCGCGTCCTGGATGCCGGTGTTGAGGCCGAGGCCCACGGCGGGCGGCTGCTTGTGCGCGGCGTCGCCGGCGATGAGCACCCGGCCGACCTTGTACTTGTCGGCGAGGATCGCGTTGACGATCCAGTCCGTGACCTTGTGCACGGTCACTTCCAGGTCCGGCACCTTCAGCACTTCGCGGATGCGGTCGACGACCGTCTCGTTGGTCCAGCGGCCGGCCGGGCCGGGGGCCATGTGCAGGCCCCACTGCTCGCAGTCCTTGCCCCAGCTGGGCCCCATCTCGATGAGGTTGACGGAGAGGTCCGGGTCCTCCGGGCTGAGGTAGTGCGTGATCAGCGTGCCCTCCTCCCACCACGGCGAGAGGTCGGCGGAGAAGTACACGGTGGTGGTGTTGACGTTGCTGGGCGGGCCCTGCATCTCGATGCCGACCTTGGAGCCGACGTAGCGGCCGCCGTCGGCGCCGAGGAGGTACTTCGCCTTGACCGTGGTGATCTCGGCGGTCTCGACGTTGCGGATCACGGCGAGGACGTGGTCGCCCTCGTCGGAGAAGTCGATGACCTCGTGGCCGAAGAGGACGCGGCCCGGACTGCGCTCCTCGGCGTGCCGGCGCAGGATCGGCTCCAGCCACATCTGCGGCAGCTTGGCGGGCAGTTCGGGCCCGGCCGCCCCGTAGCGCTCCGTCAGTTCGCCACCGCCGAAGGCGTCCATCTCATGGATCCGGCGGGCGTCCAGCGGCCCGTCACCGGCGAACGTGGTCGCCCAGCGCACCTTGCCGAACTTGTCCAGCGGCGCGGCCTCGGCGAGGACGTCGTCGCGGAGTCCGTGCTGCCGGAAGATCTCCATCGTGCGCTGGTTGAGGTAGTGCGCCTTCGGCACCCTCGACGTGTCCGTGTGCCGCTCCACCAGCAGGTGGTCGACGCCCTGGTCGGCGAGAAAGACGGAGGCGGACAGCCCGCAGCCGCCGCCGCCCACGATCAGGACCGGAACCTCGATAGACGTCATGTTCGCCCTTCCAGGATTCAGATGGCTTTTCCGTCCAGCCTGACAACGTCATCCGTAACCCTGGTCAAGGACGGCTGGACTCCGGAACGCCGCCGGCCGGTCACGCGGGTGACCGGCCGACCACATGCTCCGGGACGGGGGCGCCCGCAGGGGTTCCCCGGTGTTCAGCCCAGCCAGGCGCCGTCCTTCATCAGCGTGCGTCCGGACAGCTCGTTGGCCTCGCGCCATGCCTGGATGCGCCGGGGCCGTACGCGGAAGTACTGGTAGGGCTGGTCGAGTTCGCGCGGGTCGAAGCCGGTCTTGGCCGCGAACGCGTCGGCCGTCGCGCCCAGCTCGGCGGTGTCCACCGGCTCCGCGTCGCCGTCGATGATCACGACGTCGCGGGTGGGGCCGAGGGCGAGGCGCACCCGGCCGTCCGCCAGCAGGTTGCGGCCGGTGACGGAATCGCGCGGGGTCGAGACGAGGACGGCCGTCCCGTCCCAGAGGAAGGAGAGCGGGACGAGGTAGGGGGCGCCGGGGCCGCCCGCCGACGCGACCCAGACATCGATGTCGTTCTCCAGCTTCTTACGAGTGTCGCCCAACCGTTCCTCGAGCCCACGCGGTGCCACGGTCGTCATGCTTCCTCCGTCGATGTCGTGGAGAACTCCCGTCCGGGAAGGTCTCCTTCGGTGGTCGTACGGGCCCCCGGCGCGCCGGCGGCGACCGCCGCCAGCGCCCTGACAGCGGCACGCACACCGATCATGTCGTGTGCCCGGTGCACAGCGAAGCGCACGAAGCCGCCCGGCAGGGGCAGCACACGCACGCCCAGGGCGGCGAGGCGGGCGGCGCATTCCTCCGCGGTCAGCCCGGCGGCGCGGGCCATGACCATGTTGGTCGGGTGCGGTGCGCGCATCACCTCGACACCGGGCAGTCCGGCGAGCCCGGCGGCGAGCGCGGCGGCCGTCGCGTGGTCGGCCGCCAGCTCGGGCAGGCGTTCCAGCGCGACGAGGGCCGGTGCCGCCACGACACCCGCCTGGTGCATGGCGCCGCCCAGCGCCGCCCTCAGTTCGCGGGCGCGCGCGATGTACTCGGGGGTGCCGCACAGCAGCCCGCCCACCGGTGCGCCGAGGCCCTTGGAGACCGAGAAGGTGACGCTGTCCGCGGGCTCCGCCAGCTCTGCGGGGCGCACCCCGAGCGCGACGGCCGCGTTCGCGAGCCGGGCGCCGTCGAGGTGGACGTGGGCGCCGTGGCGGTGGGCGAGGTCGGCCAGGGTCCGGGTCGCCCCGGCGTCCAGGGCGTTGCCCGAGTGCAGCATGCTCGTGTTCTCCAGGCAGACCACGGTGGGCCGGCCGCCGCCGGTGGCGAGCAGTGCTTCGACGGCGGCGAGGTCGGGCAGGCCGCCGGGGCGCTGCGGGACCGTCAGCAGTTCGGCCCCGGTGAAGCGGCGCAGCCCGTCCGCTTCGAGGAAGGCCATGTGGGTGTCCGCACCGACGACGAGGCGCGGCGCGTGCGGTCCCGGCGCGTGCGATCCCGGTGCTCCGGCGGCGGCGAGCGGGGCGAGCAGGTTCGCCATGGTGCTGGTGGGGGTGAGCAGCGCGGCCCCGGTGCCGAGCAGTTCGGCCACCCGTGCTTCGAGGAGGGCGACCGTGGGGTCGTCCCCGTACACGTCGTCCCCGACGTCGGCGGCGGCCGTCGCCGCGCGCATCCGGGCGTCCGGGAGCGTGCGGGTGTCGCTGCGGAAGTCGAGCCGGGGCGGGTCGGTCCGGGCCATGGGGCGCTACCCCCGTGCCCGGTGGGCCACCCAGACGGCGCGGGGCCTGGTGTAGCCCTCCACCGCGTGGAGGCCCAGCTCGCGGCCGTAGCCGGACTGGCCCATCCCGGAAACGCTGACCGTCTCCTCGGTGTCGCCCCAGGTGTTGACCCAGACCATGCCGGCGCGCAGGGCGCGGGCGAAGCGCTCGGCGCGATGGGCGTCGGAGGTCCACACGGAGGCCGACAGGCCGTACGCCGTGTCGTGGGCGAGGGCCAGGGCCTCGGTTTCGGTGTCGAACGCCGCCACGGACAGCACCGGGGCGAAGAGCTCCTCGCGCCAGGCGCGGCAGTCGGGCGGGGTTCCGTCCAGGACGACCGGGTCCGCGAAGAAGCCGCCGCCGAGTTCGTGGCGCAGGCCGGTGCGGCCGGGCGGCACGATGACCTTCGCCCCCCGGAGTTCGGCCTCGTCGACGGCCGCGGCCGCCCGGTCGACGGCCGCCCGGCTGATCAGCGGGCCGAGGTCGGTGGCGGGGTCCTGCGGCGGGCCGACGCGCAGGGCGGCGGCCCGTTCGGCGACGCGGGCGACGAACTCGGCGTGCACGGCGCGGTCGACGATCAGGCGGGTGGCGGCCACGCACACCTGGCCGGTGTTGCCGGTGAAGCCGGTGACGACGGCGCGGGCGGCCTCGTCGAGGTCGGCGTCGCGGAAGACGACGACGGGGTTCTTGCCGCCGAGTTCCAGGGAAACGGGTTTGAGGCCGTCGGCGCAGCGCCGGGCCACGTCGCGTCCGGCGGCCGTGGAGCCGGTGAAGGAGACCATCCCCACGGCCGGGTGGTCGCACAGCAGGCGTCCGGTGCCGGCGCCGCCGTAGACGGCGGTGAGTACGCCTTCGGGCAGCACCTCGGTGGCGCGTTCGACCAGCCGGCGGGTGGACAGGGGGGTCTCGGGCGCCGGTTTGACGACGACGGTGTTGCCGTACGCGAGCGCCGCGGCGATCTTCCAGACGGCCAGCAGGAGCGGGTAGTTGTTCGGGGCGATGGCGGCGCACACCCCGACCGGCACCCGGTCGGTGTAGGTGCGCATGCCGGGGGCGGTGGGGTGGGTCTCGCCCACCGGGTACCGGGCGGCGGCCGCGAACCAGTCGACCACCTGTGCGGCGAACGCGACCTCTCCGGCGGCGCGCGCCGCGGGCTTGCCCGCGTTGCGCCGTTCCAGTTCGGCGAGGGTGTCGTGGTCCTCGCGCAGCAGGCCGGCGAGTTCGCGCAGGAGGGCGGAGCGGTGGGCCGGGGAGGTGTCGGCCCAGCCGTCGTGGAACGCCGCGGCGGCCCGGTCCACGGCGTCGGTGACGCCGGGTCCGGGCGTGTCCGGTACGTGGGCGACGGCCTGTCCCGTCGCGGGGTCGAGGATCGCGCGTCCCGGCTCGGTCATCCCGGCGTCCCGGCGCGCCCGCCCGGTCGCAGCCGGGTGTCCAGCTCGGTGAGCAGGCGGACGAAGGCGTCCCGGCCCAGGTCCGTGCCGGAGCTGCCGAGCAGCCTGAGTTCGTAGCCGTCGGGGTGCTGCCACCAGGCGTCGCAGGCTCCGGCGCCGGCGTCACGGTAGGCCAGGTACAGCGGGCGGCCGCCGAGGTCGAGCAGCTCCTCGGTGGCGGGGTGCTTGTCGCGCTGCGGCGGGAACTCCAGGCGCCCGCCTCCGGTGCGCTGGGCCGTCAGGCGCAGTTCGCCGCCGGACGCCGAGGCGTAGACGACGTCCAGTTCGCGTACGGCGGTGCCGTCGCCGAAGGTCGCGGCGCTGTCGGCGCGGTAGTCGCCGACCGACACCGGCATCCCCTGCCCGGTGAGGAAGGCGGTGAGCTCCGCCGGCGCGACCCAGTCGCCCTCGTGTCCGGGTCCGCGCCGGTGGAAGGAGTAGGGGCCGGTGGGCACGGACACCGTCTCGGCGGGGTGCCGGGCCCAGTAGCTCAGTTCGGAGAACGGGGTGGCGAGGACCCGTGCCACGGCCTCGGGGGCGGCCGGGCGCAGTGCGGCGAAGAGCGCGACCAGTTCGTCGTCGGTGAACTCGCCCTCCAGTACGGAGAGTTCGACGGTGGTGCGGGCCAGCCGGGCGCTGGCGGCCCGGTGGCTGAGGTAGTCGGTGCCGAGCCAGACGACCCGGCCGCCGCCGATCTCGTGGGCCTGGGCCTCGCTGCCCCACAGGCACGGGTGGTCGGCGGCGGGGAAGGCCCAGTCGTACAGGAACTGCTTCAGCCTCAGCCGCCGGCCGCCGCCGGAGATCTCGGTGCGGTAGCCGGCCGGGTTGGCGTCGCTCCACGGGCTGCGGCCCTGGGCCTCGACGCGTCCGGGCGGGGCCTCGCGCCGGATCGTTCCGGTGCTGGTGTCGCAGCCGGCGGGCAGCTCGGACGGCCGCCACAGCACGAAGTTGCACCAGTCCTGGGCGGCTTCCTCCACGATCGCGGGCGGTACCGGGTCAAGCGCTGCCGCGCTGTCCAGGACGTGCCAGCTCCAGTGCGGGACGGGATTGCTCACCGTGACTCCTCGGGTGGGTTCGGATCTCCGTGAGGTGGTCGAGCCAGGCGGAGGTCGAGGCAAGGAACATCCATTCGCCGACGCCCAGCTCGGCGCGGAGCGCGGCCGGCGGCCGGGGCAGCCCGAAGGGGGTGCCGAGCCCGTCGGCCAGACCGGCGACCTGGCGGACGTAGCCGGGGTCGGCGGGGGTCGGGAAGCCCTGTTTGCGGCGGGCCCGGACCGATGCGGGCAGCAGATCGGTGAGCGCCGCCTTCAGCAGCCCCTTGTGGGTGCCGGGCTGGTTGGAGTCCTTCAGGTGTTCGGGGCAGCGGAAGGCCAGCTCGGCGAGGGTGACGTCCTGGAAGACGGGCCGGTCCTCCAGGGTGAAGGTCGACGAGGTCGCGTCCACCATGTCGTTGACGTAGACGAGGAAGCGCCGCATCAGGTGGTGCCTGCCGCGTTTGAGCGGCGATGCCGTCTTGAGCGCCCGGTACTCGGCCATGGTGCGTTCCCACACCATGTCGGTCACCGTAGACATGTCGATGTCGAGTTCATGGGCCATCCACTCGACGAGCCGGGACCAGACCGGGCGTTCGTCGGCGTGCAGCCGGCGGGTCAGGTAGTCGCGTCCGTGGATGAACGTGGGCGCGTAGGGGTCGACGATGGGGAAGTACTTGCCGGCCTGGTAGCCCCAGAACTCGTCGGCCCCGTGGCCGGAGTAGACGACGACCTTGCCGTCTGCGGCGATGGCCCGGTAGAGCTGGTGCATCGCCAGTTCGGCGCCGTGCAGCAGCGGCCGCATCAGCCGGGTCGGCAGGACCGGCAGCAGGTCGACGGCGGCGTCGCGGCCGAGGTCGCAGACGGTCAGCGGCACGCCCAGGCGCCCGGCGGCCTCGGTGGCGTGCGCGACGTCGTCGCCGGAGCCGCCGATGCCGTCCTGGTAGCGCAGTACGTACGTGTCGACGGGCAGCCCCAGGCCGGTCAGGCCCGCGACGATCGCGGTGCTGTCGACGCCGCCGCTGAGCACGGCGGCCCTGGGTACGTCGGACACGGACCGCTGGGTGATCGCCCGGTCGAAGGCGGCCCGGATCTCCTCGGGCTCGACCGTGCCGTCCACCGCGCCGGGGTGCCAGTAGCGGTGTCTGGCGGTGCGGGGCCGGTCGATGACGAGGTATTCGGCGGGCGGCAGCGCCTCGACGCCGCGCAGCCAGGTGTGGTCGTCGGCTGCGTCCATCCTGATCCAGGAGCGCAGCAGGAACTCCTCGCGGTCCACCTCGGGGGTGACGAGGCCGGTGCTGAGCAGCACCCCCTGCTCCGATGCGAAGAGCAGTCCGGCGTCGGTGAAGGCGTAGTACAGCGGCTTCACGCCGAAGTGGTCGCGGGCCAGCACCACGCGTCCGGTCCAGGTGTCGTGCCAGGCGAGTGCGAACATGCCGTCCAGCGGCCGGAGCGCGGCGGCCGGGTCGGGCTCGCGGCAGACCTCCTGGAGGACGAACTCTGTGTCGCAGGTGGTGCGGCGCGGCCACAGCGGCGGCGCGGGCGACCGGGAGCCGAAGACCTCGCCGTTGTGCACCAGCACGACGCGGCCCGTGGGGTCGGTCATCGGCTGGTCGCCGGCGTGGCTGCGGTCGCGCACGGCCAGCCGGGTCGCGCACAGCATGACGGTGCCGCAGGGCGAGACGTACGGCGCGCAGGCCGCCTCGCCCCGGTGGGCCATGGCCTCGGTCATGGTCCGGCCCAGCGCCGCCAGCCAGTCGGGATCGCGCCGTCCTTCGAAGCTGATGAAGCCCGCTATGCCGCACATACGTCACCCTCCGGTTCCCGCCACAGCTTCCACAGCGCCGCCAGAGCCTCGGTGTAGACGTGCTCGATGCCCTGGTGGCCGCCCTCGTGTTCCAGGTAGACGTGCGGCACCCGGTGGCCGTCGAGGGCCGCGTGCAGCGCACGGACGCCCCAGTGCATGCCGTACTCGTCGCGCCGGCCGACGCTCAGGTGCAGCAGGCCGGCTCCGGCGAGCCGGCCGGCGTACGCGGGGAGCATCCGTACCGGGTCGTGGTCGAGCCATCGCCGCCACACCTCGTCGCGGAACAGTCCCGTCTCCGGGTCGCAGGGCAGTGCGTCCGACGCGGTGGTGCGGGGGTCGTCGGCGTAGCACATACCCATCGCGATGATGCTCATGGCGACCATGAAGGGCACGTCGTGCGGGCCGCTGTCGCGGCGGGCGAGGAGCGCGTCGATGCCGCCGGCCGCGCCGACGGTGTCGAGGGTCCGGGGCAGCAGCGGCAGATAGCTGTGCTCGAACCCGGCGTCGGGCGAGCAGGCGATCACCGCCCCGAACAGCTCGGAGGTCATGCCCGCGACGAGCGCGCCGTAGCCGCCGCTGGACTTCCCGCCGACGGCGCGCCACGCCGGCTGCGGCCGGGTCGCGAACCGCCGGTCGATCTCGGCGACGACCTCGGCCAGGTAGCCGGCGTAGGGGCCGCAGGCCGCCGAGTCGATGTACTGCGAGCCGCCGTAGGCGGTCGTGCAGTCGGGCACGACGAGCAGCGCGGGCGGTACGCGGCCGTCCGTCATCGCCCGGCGGAGGCGGTCGGCGACGGACGAGCCGAAGGCGAGGGCCTTCCCGGCGAGGCCGGGGTGGGCGCCGAAGCCGGGCAGCCAGTACACGACCGGGAAGCGCCGCACGCCGTCGTAGCCGGGCGGCAGGTGCACCTCGATGCGGCGGCGGGAGGGGTCGCCGAGCGGGTTGCCGCGGAGCACCGCGCTCTCGTGGTCGAGGACGAGCGGGTCGCTCATGCCTCGTTCGCCTCCCGCAGCGCGCGCTCCACGTGGCGCGTGTAGAAGGACGGGTGGTGGAAGACCGCGGAGAGCAGTACGCCGTTGCTGGCCCACAGGGCGTAGGAGCTGCCGAACAGGAGGTCGGCGCCGAGCATGGCCTCCAGGGTGCTCGCCGCCATTTCGGTCCAGCCCTCGGCGCCGGTGGCATGGCCGTGGGCGGGGCCGGGGCCGAGCCGGGTCACCCGGTCCGCGACCGGGTCCAGCAGGAAGGAGGTCTCGGTGCCCTCGTCCTCGTACAGGGAGACGACGTGGCGTCCGGCGCCGTCGTCCAGTGCCCGGTACCAGTAGTCGGTCGCCACGAGCCGCTCCAGCAGTTCGCGGAGCATGTCCTCGGCGTCGCGGGTCTGGCGGCCGTAGCGGTCGCGGGAGGCGTCGAACGGCGGTACGGGGGTGGCCGGGTCGAGGGTGATCCCGGCGTAGACCTCGTCGAAGTCGTACGCGTTGGGCGCCATCGGTCCGTCGGTCAGGGCGGCCTTGCCGTGCGCCACCTCCATGACCTGGCCGGGGCCCCACAGCAGGCCGTCGCGGCCGAGTTCCGCGAGGCGGTCCAGGGCCTGGGCCGGGGTGAAGGGGAACATCGTCCTGTTGCACCAGGCGTAGTCGTGCCCGTCCTCGCCGCTGATGCGCCAGCCGAACGAGGAGGGGACGGTCACGGTCGCGGGGATCGAGGCGAGGTACCGGTCGAAGTTCGCGACGGCGCGGTCCCGGATCGCGTCGGCGTCGGTCAGCGGGCGGCGTTCGGTGAGCACGCCGGGCGGCGAGATGCTGTGCGCGGGGACGAACAGGGCGTCGACCCCGGGCGCGTCGGCGCGCTGGAAGGCGGCGACGGTGTCGTCGTGCAGGAGCGCGTCGCCGCAGAGCATCACGGACGCGTCGGCGGTCCGCACCAGCACGCTCATCTCGGGGAACGACACGGCCGAGGGGAAGGTCCGCAGGACGGTGCCGCCCGGGGTGGTGATCGTGTCGCCCGGCGTGACGGGGCGCAGGCGCTCGAAGCCGAAGCGGCGCAGCGTCCAGGAGATCGCCTGGTGGCCGAGACCCGAGGCGGTCAGCGTCGGCGGCACCGGGCCCGCGGGGTAGACGCAGGTGACCTCGGAGCTCTGGCGCGGGCTGTCGTCGAAGTCGACGTCGGCGCCGTCGACCAGGCCGAGCAGGGAGGGGAAGTGGTGGTGGTCGTAGTGGTGGTGACTGAGCACCACGTAGTCGACGCCCTCGTCGAGCACCTCGCGGACCAGGTCGCCCGGCAGCGGCGGGTGGTGTTCCCAGAAGCGGTCCAGGCGCTGGGTGAGCCACGGGTCGAAGAGGATGCGTTCCGTGCCGGTCTCGATGAGGACGCAGGCGTGGCCGAGCGAGGTCAGGCGCATCAGCTCCGCTCCTCGTACACGCAGCGGAAGCCGACCTCCATGTGGCGGTCGGTGATCAGGTCCTTGCCCCGGTAGAACGTGGTGAGGCAGGCGGGCGGCGAGGTGAAGGTGCCGCCGCGCAGCACGTGGAAGGCGTCCTTGCGGTTCATGAAGTCCAGCGGGTGGCGCCCCCGGAAGAAGGGGTCCATGTCCTCGCCGGTGTAGAAGTTGGTCCGGGTCAGCTCCCAGACGTTGCCCGACATCTGCAGGACGCCGTACGGGCTGGCGCCGTCCGGCAGGGCGTCCGCGGCCAGCACCGGGACGGCGGGGTTCTCGCCCTGTTCGATGGTGACGAGGAGCGCTTCGAGGGAGTCGAGGTCGGCCACGGCCCGGCCGAACGAGCGCTCGACGTAGTTCACCCGTGCCGGGTCCCAGTCGTCGCCCCACGGGAAGCGGCGGCCGTCCACGCCGCGCGCGGCCTTCTCCCACTGGACCTCGCTGGGCAGCGCGCCGCCGGCCCACTTCGCGAAGGCGTGGGCGTCGTACCAGTCGATGCCCACGACCGGGAGGCCGGGCGCGTTGAAGCGCGGGTCGTGCCAGTGCGCCGGGCGGTGCGATCCGCCGAGCGGCTGGTCGGGGTGGTCGAACGCGTCGGAGTCGCCGACGTCTTCGAGGAACTCGCGGTAGCGGGCGTTGGTCACGGTGGTGCGGTCGATGTGGAAGGCGGGTACGTCCACCGCGCGCAGCGTGGTGTCGTCCTGGGCCATGCGGAAGGCGTCGGGCTGCTCGTCGGCGCCGATGATGGCCGGGCCGCCCGGCACCAGGACGACGTCGTCGTTGCGCCGGGGGCGGGTGCGGACGGCGTCGACGCGGGCCCGCATCTCGGTGAAGTACTCGTCCTCCAGGCGGCGCAGTTCGGCGGGGTCGCGGGTGCCGAAGATGGCGATCAGGGCGCGCTTGGTGAGCGCCGCGCCGCAGCCGACGGGCTTGCGCGCCCAGTCGGGGCGGGTGAAGTTGCTGGGCCAGCCGGAGATGCGGATGAGGTCGGGAACCGCGGCGGAGATCCGGTGCTCCGTGATGACCTTGAGCGCGGTGAAGGCGACCCAGTCGACGGTGTCGTGCGTCGCGGAGGCAACCGCGGTGTCGGCGGTGGGGTCGCCCGCGTGGTGGGCGGCGAGCAGGCGTACCGCGCCGGCGCGCACCGGCCACTCGGGGTGGGCGACCACGAGGCTCACCAGGAGCGGTATCCCGTCGGGGCCGCGCCCCTTCTCCCCGGCCAGGTCGACGACGCGCTGCACCGACGCCCAGTAGCGGGCATCGGTGGAATCGTCGATCACCAGCAGGTCGGCGGGAATGTCGATGACGTCTGAAACCTGATTTCCTACCATCTCTCTCCCTCTCTCGTACGACGAGCCGCCCGTACGGAATCCTTCCCGTACGGGCGGCTGACTCGCGGCTCAGTGGATTACCACTTGGAGCACTCCTGCTTGGCGTCACGGGTCTCGATGAAGTCACGGTCGCTCATTTTTCCCTCCCTTCTCCATAGGGGACACGAGGAGGTCTTTTCCGACCTCTCGTCCTCACGTCACAAACACTAACGCAGGCCCCGGTATGCACCGCAAGAGTGAACTTGGAAAAGGGCGGTTTTCGATAACCTACGGGGGAGTTCAATTCGATCATGGCGTTCAAAAAATAAGGAGGAAGAAATGCTTGACACCGCTTCCCGGGATATACGGGAGAAGGGTTTCGTACGGCTTCCGGGGCTCGCGGCGGGCGACGCGCTCGACCGGCTCCGGCGTGCGGTCGGCCGGATCGAGGAGCTGGCCGCCGACCGCACGGCCTCCGGCGGCGAGTTCATCCTGGAGGCGGCCGGCGCCGGCGGCTGGGCGGCCTGGCAGGAGGGGGGCGGCGCCATCAAGGGCGTGCTGCGGTCGGTCGACCGCATCCACCACCACGTCCCGGAGTTCGACGCCGTGCAGCGCTCGCTGCGCCTGGCGCGGGGCCCGGTCGCCCGGTGTGCCGGCGGCGTGCCGGGCGAGCTGGTCAACGCGTTCCTGTGGGCGAAGCCGCCCGTCGTCGGCTCGGCCAAGCCCTGGCACCAGGACATGGCCTTCGCGCCGCCCGGCTTCGACACCCGGGAGCACGGCATCGTCACGATCTGGATCGCGCTGGAACCGGCGACCACGCGCAACGGCTGTCTGGAGTTCGTCCCCGGCTCCCACACGCTCGGGCTGTTCCCGCACAGCGGGGACCGGGAGCGGCTGCCGGGTGAGGCACCGCTGGCGAAGGCGGTGGAGCCGCACATCGCGGACGCGCACCTCGTGCGGGCGGCCGAACCGGTCGCCGTGCCGCTCGAACCCGGTTCGGCCGTCATGTTCGACGGCATGGTGGTGCACCGCTCGGCGCCCAACACGACGGAGGCGGAGCCCCGTACCGCCGTCAGCTTCGTCTACCGGGTGCCGCGCCCGTCCTGGACGCGGTGGGAGCCGGCCGTGCCCGCGGGGGCGGCGTTCGACTGCGGAAATTCCCCGGTCGAACGGCGGGCTCAGGCGGCCGCCCCGAGGGCGAGGGCGTAGAACCCGGTGCCGTCGAGGTGGCGGATCGTGTTCAGGTCGCGCTGCACGACCTCTTCGAGGTCGTGCAGCAGCGTCACGACGACCGGGTAGGTGAGGTCGTCGACCGTCCGCCCGATCTCCCCGCCGGGCTCCACCGAGACCGACAGGGCGTGGAAGCTCTCCAGCCGCTCGATCTCCTCGATCCCGCGGTACTCGGCGAGCACGCCCGTCACCGGTGAGACCATGCCGGCGATCGCGCAGTACCTGCGCACCTCGTACGGGGTCCCGGCGCGGGCGTGGAAGCGCTCGGGGCGCAGGTAGGCGTCGACCGTCCAGTCCAGCTGCGAGGCGCCGATGCCGAGGCCGGCCCCGGCCGGGATGCCGCCGCCGGCTATCCGGGCGCCGACCTCCACCAGGCACGGTCCGCCGGGGGTCATCCTGACCTCGACGTGGGCCGGGCCGTACTGGATGCCGAGGGCGTCCAGGACCTGGAAGGCGTATTCCCTGAGCGGTTCCACGACCCGTTCCCGCGCGTCGGTCAGCAGGAGGGCGTCGCAGAGGTCGACCACGCCGTTGGCGCTGACGCGGGTGGTGCGCCACACGTCGCACAGGTGGTGGCGGCCGCCGCTGCTGACGGTGTTGACCATGTACTCGGTGCCCGGAAGGTACTCCTGGGCCACGGCCCCGTCGTTGCGCTGGGAGAAGACGTCGTCGGCGCCGGAGAGGGCGAGGAACGCGGCGACGGACTCCTGCGGGGTGTCGCAGAAGGACACCCCCTGGCTGCCGGCGCTCCGCAGCGGTTTGAGGACGACGCGGCCGCCCAGCTCCCGGTGCCAGGCGGCGAGTTCGTCCGCGTCGCTGACCCGCAGCTGGCGGGCCGCGCGGAGCCCGGCGGCGCGCACGGTCTCGACCATGAGGTGCTTGTCGCGGCGCGCGGCGCTGAGGGCGGTGCCGTTGCCCGGCAGGCCGAGCCGCTCCGCGAGCAGGTCCGCGAATTCCACCCCGATCTCCCCGCCCGCGATCACCGCGGCCGGCTCGTACGTCGCGACGGCTTCCGCCGTGGCCGCGAGATCCCCGTCGTGAACGAGGGAGGCGATGAAGTCGTCCGGAACGTACGGCGCCGTACGGTAGACGAACGGGACCTCGGGCGTGCTCTGCACGCGTACGACGGAACATCCCTGCTTCAGGAATTCCAGAACGAGCGAACGGGCCGCCGCGTAGGCGTCGACCATCACAATGCACGGGCTGTTCTGATTGTCTGCTGTCATAGGCTCAACATAGACAGTGGCCCCGCTCGACGAAATTCGTTCAGCTCTGCCATCCTCCGATCCTGGAAGGATGGAACGATGACATCATATTTCGCGAGTATTCGCTCGCCACATTTCACGCCCGCGCTGCTGTTCGTCAATACCTGTGGCAGTTTCCTGGTTCTCGTGGCCCTGTCCACGCGTGTGGGGTCGGCGACCGGTTCGGGACTTCTCGCGGGGGCCGTGCTCAGTGCGCCGTGGTTACCGGCGCTGCTGCTGGCCGCCCCGCTCAACCGGCTGCTCAGCCGGTACGCCCCGGAGGGCCTCGTCCGGCTGGCCGAGGCGGCGAGCCTGCTGGTGACCGCGGCCGCGCTGGTGGTGCCGGGGCGGGCGCTCCTGGTGGCGGCCGTCTGTCTGGTGGTCGTGCGCGGGTTCTTCGAGGCGGTCACCCGCTCGGCCACGTCGGTGGTCCTGCGCAACACCGTCCCGGCGCAGCGGCTCGACCAGGCCAACACCGTCGCGGAGATCTGCAAGCTGACCGGTCTCAGCATAGGGGCGGCGCTGGCGGGGCCGGCCGCTTCGGTCCTGTCGCTGCGCGGCCTGTTCCTCGTGAACGCCGCCGTGCTCGCGCTCTCGGCGCTCCTCGCCTGGGCGCTGCCGTCGTCCCCCGCAGCCGTGGCCGGTGCCGGTGCCGGGAAGGACGCGGGTTCGCCGGCGGGCGCGGACGCCGGGGCCCGCACGCGGCTGCGCGTCGAGGACCCGGTGGTGCGCCGGCTCTTCGCCCGTTTCCTCCTGGTGGCGTTCTGGCAGGGCTTCCACACGGTGGCCGTGACCGTGATCCCGCTCCATCTGCTGGGTGGCGGGACGCGCCTGGTGGGGGTGTTCGTCGCGGTGTCGGCGGTCGCCATCTTCGCCGGCTCGCTCGCCGCGCTGCCCGCCCAGCGGTATCTGGCGGGGGTGCCCTCGACCACCTGGACGCTGCTGCCCATGGCGCCGTTGCTGCTGGCGGTGGCGGTCGGCCGGACGGTGCCGACGATCGTGCTGTACGCGCTGTTCCTGGTGCTCTTCGAGATGGCGTTCGTCCACTACAACAACCGGCTGCTCGCCTCGGCGTCCGACGAGGAGCTTCCGTCGGTGGTGACGCTGCGGGCCACCCTGCTGCCGTCCGGTGTGGCGGTGTCCATCCTCGTGATGGGCGCGCTGGCCGACCTCGCGGGCCCGCTGCCCGCCGCCCTGGTGGTCGCGGCCGTCACGGTCCTGGTCACCGCCGCGACCGCGACCACCCGGCAGGGCCCTCGGCGTACGGCCGCGTGGCGCGCACGGGCGCACGCGGGGGTACGGGGCAAACGCGCGGCGGGCCCCGCACGGTGATCGTGCGGGGCCCGGCGGCGGTGGGTCAGGCGGTGGGTCAGGCGGTGGGCGGAACCGGGTCCGCGGGTGCCTGGCAGGTGGCGTCGATGCCCCACCACGAGGTGGGGCGCGTGCCGTCCCTCAGATAGTCGCTGACATAGGTGTTGAGGCAGGCGTTGTTGTTCGCCGACAGCGCCGAGCCGACGTTGTGGCCGCCCAGCTCCACGATCAGGCGGGAGTTGGGGAAGCGGACCCGCATGTCGAGGGCCCCGAACATCCCGTGCGCACCGTCGTACTGCGGCTGCACCAGCAGGATGTCGGCGCTGCTGTTGCCGACCGGGGCCGCGGCCTTGGCCTGCGCCGGCCAGAAGGCGCAGGGCGCGCTGTACCAGCCGTTGCTCCAGGTCACGAGGTGGTTCCCGGCGGCGTACTGGCCGGCGAGGGTGGCGCTCCACACGTTCCAGCTCTTCGGCCACGGGCCGTCGGTGCAGTTGACCGCGTTGGTCATGGCGACGCGGTTCTGCTGCGGGAAGCCCGGGGTCGGGGAGTCTGCGCGCAGCGCCGTGGCGTCGTCGTTCACCACGAAGTCGGAGAGTATCTTCGCGCGGCTCGTCCAGGTCCAGCTGCGGTAGACGACCTGCTCGAAGACGTTCGTCCACTCGCCCGGCCCGATCTTGCCGTCGACCGGCGCGGTGCGCAGGGACTCCAGGGCCTGGTAGTACTTCGCCTCGACCGCGCCGGCGGTGGTGCCCAGGTGGTAGACGGAGTCGTACTTGGCCACCCAGGCGAAGAAGAGCTTGGCGTTGTGCTCGGACGTGAGGCTCTTGGCCATCTGGTTCTGGTAGCCGACGCCGCTGGGGCTGGGCACGCTGTCGAGCACCATGCGCTTCACCCGGGTCGGGTACATCGTCGCGTAGACCGAGCCGAGGTAGCCGCCCCAGTCGATGCCGTAGTAGTTGATCTTCTCCTGGCCCAGCGCGATCCGCATCCGGTCGAGGTCGCGGGCGGAGTCCGAGGTGGTGAAGTGGTCGAGCACGTCGCCGTACTTGTCGCCGCAGCTGTCGGCGTACGCCTGGGCCCTGGCCACGGAGCTCTGCTCGGCCGCGGCCGTCTTCGGCACGGGGGCGGGCAGCAGCGGGTCGATGTAGGCCGGGTCGCAGACGATCGACGGCTCGCTGGCCCCGACGCCGCGCGGGTCGAAGCCGATCCAGTCGTAGGCGGCGCCGACGTCCGACGCGAGGCCGGTGGTGCCCTTGGCGTACCGGGTGGGCATGTCGCGGCTGATCGGACCGGGCCACTGGCCGCGGTGCAGCAGGACGACACCCTTGTACTGGGCGTCGGCGACGGTGTGCTTGGCGCGGGTCAGCGCCAGCGCGATCTTCCGGCCGTCGGGATCGGCGTAGTCGAGCGGGACCTCCACCTCACCGCACTCCAGGCCCTTGAGCATCGGGCCGAGGTTCGGGTCGTTCTCGGGACACGGCGCCCAGGCGATGGTTCCCGCCGATGCGGGCGTGGCGGTCCCCTCGGCCGCCGCCACGGGGCTGACGGCCGGACCCGACAGGCCGATCACGATCACCGCAGTGACCGACGCGAGCTTTTTCATGGATTCTCCTTCTGGATGCACGGCGCGCACATCGTGGCAACGGGGTCTTTCAAGCCACTCGAAATCCGCTGGAGCCGACGGAATTTGTCCGAGAAACGCGGTCAGCGTCGGGCGGCGCGCACGAGTGCGTGATGAAGGCGTTGGTCGGGGGTGAATCCCGCTTCCCACTGCACGCCGATGGCGAAGGGGCGGTCCTTGACCTCGATGGCCTCGACGGTGCCGTCCGCGGCCCGGCCGGTGGCGACGAGCCCGTCGCCGAGCCGGTCGACGGCCTGGTGGTGGTGGCAGGCCGTCATGGGTGCTTCCTCGTCGATGACGCCGGCGACCTGGCTGCCCGGTTCCAGCCGCAGCGGGTGGGGGCCGAGGGTGAAGGACGGGGTGTCCGGGCGGTGCCCGTCGTGGCCGGTGATCTCCGGCAGGTGCTGGTGCAGGGTGCCGCCGTGCAGCACGTTGAGCAGCTGCATGCCCCGGCAGATGCCCAGTACGGGCAGCTCGGCGTCGAGTACCGCCCGGATCAGGGCCAGTTCGGCGCGGTCGGCGTCCGGGGTCGCCGCCCGTGTGCCCGGGTGCGGGTCCTGGCCGTACAGCG
This sequence comes from Streptomyces sp. NBC_00525, assembly GCF_036346595.1. Lineage (GTDB taxonomy): Bacteria > Actinomycetota > Actinomycetes > Streptomycetales > Streptomycetaceae > Streptomyces. The sequence goes on along the minus strand of NZ_CP107835.1, from coordinate 206,488 downwards.
CCGGATCGATGTCGGGGCCGCCCGGCACCAGCAGGCCGTCGATCCGGTCCGCCATGGCCTCGACGCCGGGCAGCAGCGGGAGCAGCACGGGCGTGCAGTCCGCCGCGGCCAGGAAGGCCAGATGGGCCTGGAGCGCGAAGCCGACGACCATGTCGTCGCCCTGGAAGGTGACCGGAGCGGTGCGCGCGACAATTCCGATCACCGGCCGTCCGGTGCTCGGCGGGACGTTCGCGAATGAATTCATAACCACCTTCAGGGATTTCCGGGTTCGACCGGGGAAAGTAGGCAGATGCCATGTCCGCTGGGCAGATGCAACGTCCGCTTCTGCGGAGGATCGCCGGGGAAATGAACGTAGCCGTCCCGGTGAAGCGGCGGCCATCGTTCACCGTTCGCCGGTCCGGTGCATGATGAACGGAATGCCCCGTTGGCACCCCTCGGGCCCTGCCGCGCTGTTCCAGGAAATCTCGTTCTCCGCTCGACTGCGGCTGGAGCCCCTCCTGCGACGCTCGACGAAGCGGCGGCAGAGAGGAAGTGAAGGCATGGCTCAGGGCAGCGCGCAGGCCATCATGATCACGAATCCGTTCGGCTCCCTCGGAACGGAAGGCGCCGACACGTCGGCCCGCGGCGAATTCGATCTGAGGAATCTCGAAAGAATCCCCGCCTGCGACGTCCTCATCAACTCCCTTTCGGCGGGCGTCTCCCTGCGCCGGAGCGGCACGGACGCCGCGCACGTCCAGCTGCTCGCCGACGTGGCCGGCTCGGCGGAGCTGCCGCCCGTCCTGGTGCAGATCGACGGCTACCGCGTCATCGACGGCCTGCACCGGCTGGAGGCCGCCAGGCTGCGCGGCGACAGCAGCGTCAGGGCGCGCTTCGTCGACTGTTCCGACTCCGAGGCGCTGGTCATCGCCATGAAGGCGAACGGCACGCACGGGCTGCCGCTGTCGAAGTCCGACCGCGTGTCCGGGGCCCGGCGGGTGCTGAGCAGCCACCCCGACTGGTCCGACCGCGCCGTCGCCCGCGTCACCGGGCTGAGCGCGAAGACGATCGCCTCGCTGCGCGAGCGGTCGAGCGTCACAGCCCCGCACGACGGCAAGCGCGTCGGCCAGGACGGCAGACGGCGTCCGGTGGGTCCGGGCGAGGGCCGGCTGCGGGTCGCCGAGTACATCGCCGAGCATCCGGACGCCCCGCTGCGCCAGGTCGCGCGGGAGACCGATGTGTCGCTCGGCACGGTCCACGACGTGAGCACCCGGCTGCGGCGCGGCGAGAGCCCCGAGCGCGGCGGCCGCCGGACCCCCGGCGCGACGACGCACCCGCTGCGCTCCGTCCCCTCCGTGCGGTCCGTGCAGCTGCCCGGAGAGCCGCCGCGCCCCACCGCCCCGGCGGCCGCGGGCGGTACCGGCCCCTGCGGCCCGGACCGGGCGCCGCTGCGGGTGGCGCCGGGCGTCCCCGGCGCGGCGCAGCGCGGCGAGCGGGCCGACGAGATCCCGGTCTGGACGGCGGTGGCGGCGAAGATGGCCGCCGACCCCACGATCCGGTACACGGCGGGCGGCCGGGAGTTCCTGCGCTGGATGCAGCTGCACGCCGCCGGGCCGGACGACGGCTGGCGGGAACTGATCGACGCGGTTCCGGCCCACTGGCTCGGTGTGATCGCCCCGATCGCCGAGCGCATCGGCAAGGAGTGGAGCCTGCTCGCCGAGGGGCTCAGGACCAAGCAGGACATGCTGCCCTGACCTGCCCGTACGCCCGTCGCGGCGCCGGCCGCGCGGGCACCGGCGGCTGACCGGCCGCGGGCCGGGAGCAGCGGCCACGGGCCGGGCCGGTTCCCCGGCTTCCCGGCACTCCAGCAGGCTCCGACCAGGGTTCAGGAGAAGGTCGAGAGGCACCCCGAATGCTCGAAGCATCCATTCGAGCCGTCATCGACACGACGTCTAAGGGGTCCCATGCCCGTGGAAATCAACGCTTCGTCAGCAGTGCCGTCCGGGCGAGACATCAGGATCGCCACGCGCAGCCGCGCCGGCAACTGGACCAAGCCCCCGCGCCGTATCGAGACGTCCGAGTGCATCACCTGCGACAGCTGTCTGCGCGGCTGTCCGGAGCAGTTCGGCGCGATCTTCGACAGGGGGCTCGACGTCGTGATCATCCCCGAGCTGTGCTCGGGCTGCCCCGCCTGCGTCCTGGAGTGCCCGGTCGACTGCATCTACGTCGACGAGGACTGGACGCCCACCGACGACGCGATGTGGAGCCACATCGCACTCACCGGGGAAGGTACCGCATGACCAGGCCCATGGACCGAGACGGCTCCCGGAGAGCCGCCAACTCCCGCAAGCGCCAGAGCAGGCGGCCCAGCCGTCTGGGCTTGGCGGCCGGCGCCACGCCCAAGCCGGACCGGGTACGCGAGGAGGACGCCGGGTTCCCCGGGCTCCTGGCCCGGGTGTGGGGGAAGGCCTCGGCCGCCGCCGGCACCCGGGCCGCCCTGGACATCCTGCTCACGCTCGACGGGCACGTCCCCGCGGAGGTCCAGACGAGCGCGCTGCGCATCGCGGACGCCGCCGCGCTGAAGGTCCTCGCCGGGCTGACCGCGGACACCGACGCGGGCGTACCGTCCGGGCCCGTCGCGGAGCCGGCCGGGCGCGCCGCGTTCCTCGGCGAGATCGGCCTGACCACCAGCGGCCGGGTCGTCGTGCGCGTCCCCTCGCAGCCGCCGCTCGCCAAGCAGCACACGCTGGTCGGCGGCGTGCTGCGGGTGCCGTGGGCGCCGCGCCATCTGGAGGACTACCGGCGCGAGGTGGAGCGGGCGCGGGAGCGCTTCCAGCGCGACGCGGACGACAGCCGCCGCTGGCTGGCGGAGCAGGGCCCCGAGGGCCGTGCGGCGCTGCTGGAGCAGCTGACCGAGGGCGCGCGGCGTACGGCCCCCTTCATGCTCTACATCGAGGACAAGCAGTACACGAACTTCCGCGACACCAACACGGTCGTGGGCAAGACGCTGTGGCCCGGCCACCCGGACTGTGTGTTCGGCAGCCTGTCGGGGCTGCCGCTGGAGCTGTGGTCGGACCACGACGTGCTGCTGGTCGTGTGTATCGGGCTGCTCATCCGGTCGGCCGGCTACGGCCGCATCGAGGAGGTCAACGGCTCGCAGCTGACCCCGGAGAACGTCGGCCGGCTGCTGGAGCAGACCCGCCGCAACTACAACGGGGCCCTGGGCGGCGAGCGCATCGCCGCGGCCGGTCCCGACGCCGGTGTCGACGCGCTGACGGCCCTGGCCACGGAGCTGGGCGCGCACCGCCCCGAGGTGGCCCGCACGGTCCAGCTGTACCGCGAGATCCACGGCACCCTGATCCACAAGGTGGAGAAGGTGGCGGCCCCGTACGGCGAGGTGGCGGCGGACCGGGACCGGCAGGTGACCGAGCATCTGCGGGCCACGCTGCCCGTGACGGGCGACCGGCTGGCCGGGCTGCGGCTCGCCGACGACGCCGGCCCGTCCTGGCTGGCCCGCCCGTACGGCGAGTTCGGCACCGGTCTGGAGGCGGTCGTGTACGAGACGGTCGCCGCCACCACCGCCGCGTTCGGCGCCGACTTCTCGATGAGCCGGGGCATCCGGTCGCTGCCGGGGCTGGTGCGCGCGCTGCGCGCGGAGTCCTGGGACGAGATCACCACATGGGGCATCACGGACTTCTTCTGCTGCGTGGTGCCCGCGCCGGAGGCCCGGCGGCACTTCGGCGACTCGCCGGCCACCCTCGCGGACACCGCCTGGGCGATGTCCTCGCGCATGCAGTACAACTCCTGGCACTTCATCGCCGGCAATCTGCCGCGTACCGAGAAGGTCCTGGAGCGCGACCACTTCGTGCCGCCCACCATTCCCGACATCGCCCACTTCTCCGACCAGCACCACCACGGGCACGTCAACAACATGGTGCGGTTCACGATCCGCAGCCCCCACACGGTGTGGGTGTGCGACCGTCCCTTCGACGGGTTCGTGGACCTGCGCATCGTGCGGGCCGACGGGGAGCCGTACACCGAGCAGGAGATGCTCGCGGCGCACCAGGTGGCCGCGTTCGTCGCGCGGATGACGCAGCAGGCGGTCGTGCTCGCCGAGCAGGGGGAGCAGGCCGCCGTGACGGCCTTCGACTCGGCCTGGCACTGGCGGACGATCACCGGCACCCCGGCCCCGGACGCCGCCCCCCAGCCGGTCGCGGCCACGCCCGCGCAGCCGGTCGGGTCCCCGGCCGCGCGGCCGGTCGGGCGCGCCGCCTGACCGGCGCCCCGGCACGCCCCCTCCCGGCCCTCCGACGCTAAGGAAGTCCCTCGTCATGTACTCCAGATCATGGTCGGCCCCTGCCGCGGAGGGCAGCGTGGGGAGCCACGCGTTCGTCGCCGGGCACGGGCTGTGGGACGAGCGGCGGTCGGCCGCCGCCGAGCGGATCGAGGCCGGGCTGGACGGGATCGATCTCGTCCGTCTGGTGTGGGGCGACCCGCACGGCCTGGTGCGCTCCAAGACGCTGACCGCCCGCACCTTCCGCGGGGTGCTGCGCAACGGCATGAACTACAGTCCCGGCCCGTTCCTGAAGGACACCGCCTGCGCCACGGCGGTGGACTACCGGGGTACGCACGGCATCGGCGTCGACGAGATCGCGGGCCTGGGCAACTTCGTGCTGGTGCCCGACCCGCTGACCTTCCTGGTGCTGCCCGGCGAGGGGGTGCGCACGGCCTGGGTGATCGGTGACGAGTACCTGCGCGACGGCCGCCCCCACCCGCTGTCCTCGCGGCACGTGCTGCACCGGGTGCTGGAGCGGTACGCCGGCCGCGGGCTGACGCCCGTGCTCGGCCTGGAGGTCGAGTGGTACCTGGCGCGCCGGCTGGACGACGATCCGGGCAACGAGGGCAACGGCTTCGGCCTGCAGGGCCCGGCCCCGCGGGTGGCCGCGATGAACGCGGGCTACCAGTTCAACCTGGACGCCGCCTACGACACGGTCGCCCCGGTCACCGATCCGCTGGCCCTGGCCCTGCTCGGCCTGGGGCTGCCGGTGCGGTCGATGGAGCACGAGATGGGCCCCGGACAGGTGGAGACGACGTTCGACCCGATGTCGGCACTGGACACGGCGGACGCGATGCTCTTCTTCCGCGTCTTCACCAAGCGCTGGTGCGCGGACCGGGGTCTGCACGCCTCGTTCATGTCGCAGCCGGCGATCGCCGGGGCGGACCCGAGCGGCTGGCATCTGAACCAGTCCGTCCTGGAGACCGCCACCGGCCGCAACGTCTTCGGCTCCGAGGGCCTGTCGGCGGGGCTCTCCCCGGCGAGCAAGGCGTACGCCGAGGGCCTGCGGGACTGGCTGCGCGACCTGTTCCTGTTGTCGGTGCCCACGGTGAACGGCTATCAGCGGCTGGGCGCCCAGCACGCCCTGTCGCCGACGCGGGTGAGCCTGGGCCTGGAGTCCCGTACGGCGATGCTGCGCGTGGTCGGCTCGGGGGCCGGCGCGCACATCGAGAACCGGGTGGGCGAGCCGAGCGCGAACCCGTACCTGAACATCGCCGCCCAGCTGTTCGCCGGGCTGGACGGCCTCGACGGGGGCGCGGCCGACGGGCCCCGCGAGGACTTCGACACCGTCCCGGCGTCCCTGCGCGAGGCCCTGGAGGCGTTCCGGGCGGGCCGGGCGGCCCGGCTGCTGGGCGACCCGCTGGCCGCCTGTCTGGCCAGGCTCAAGGAGAGCGAGGTGCGCCGGTACGAGGCCTGGGCCCGGCAGGCCGCACCGGTGCCGGGCCGGGTCACCGAGTGGGAACAGCGTGAGTACTTCGCGGCCTTCTGACGCCCCGGCGTCCGGGCCACCGCAACCGCAACCGCAACCGCAACCGCAACCGACGAAGGCTGTCCCATGATTCCTCAGTTCACCCTGCCCGAAATGGCGCGCCTCTTCTCGGACGAGTTCCGGTACGAGACCTACGTCCGCGTGGAAATCCTCGCGACCGAGGCGCAGGTGCGGCTCGGCCGCGTACCGGAAGCGGTGCTCGACGACATGCGGGCGGCGGCGCCCCCGCTGCCGTCCCGTGTCACGGAGATCAAGAAGGAACGCGACCACGAGGTGATCTCGTTCCTGACGGCGTACACCGAGCGGATGCCGGAGTCCTCCGCCCGCTGGGTGCACCTGGGCATGACCAGTTACGACCTGGTCGACACGGCCATGGGCTCCATCCTGGCCGCGGCCACGGACCTGCTGGTCTCCGCCGCCCGGCGGCTGCGCGGGGTGCTCGTCGACCGGGCCTTCGAGCACTGGGACACGGTGATGGTGGGCCGCACCCACGGCGTGCACGCCGAGCCCACCACGTTCGGCCACAAGCTGGGCGGGTACGCGTTCGCCGTCGAGCGGTCCCTGCGGCGGCTGGCCGCCGCCCGCGAGGCCGTCGCGGTGGGCACGATCTCCGGCGCGGTGGGCACGTACGCGCTGATCGACCCGGCCGTCGAGGAGTACGTGTGCGAGCGGCTCGGCCTGGGCATCGAGCCCGCCCCCAGCCAGGTCGTGGCCCGCGACCGGCACGCCCAGTTGATCCAGGCGGTGGCCCTGCTGGGCGCCTGCGTCGAGCAGATCGCCCTGGAGCTGCGGCTGTTGCAGCGCACCGAGGTGCGCGAGGTCGAGGAGCGGCGCGTCGAGGCCTACCAGGGCTCCAGCGCGATGCCCCACAAGGCCAACCCGACGGGCAGCGAGCTGCTGTGCGGTCTGGCCCGGCTGCTGCGCGGCTACGCCGGCACGGTGCTGGAGGACGTGGCGCTGTGGCACGAGCGGGACCTCGCCCACCAGGCGGTCGAGAAGGTGCTGCTGCCGGACGCGCTGACGGTGGCGCACTTCCAGGCGGTCAGGGCCGCGGACCTGCTGGAGCACCTGCGGATCGACGCGGACCGCATGCGGGAGTCGATCGACGCGACCCACGGGCTGGTGTACTCGTCGTCGGTGCTGGTGGAGCTCCTGGAGGCCGGGGTCGAACGCGACCGGGCCTACCGTGCGGTGCAGGCGGCGGCCGGGCGCACCGCGGAGCACGGACAGGACTTCGGCGAGGCCCTGCTGGCGGAGGGCGTGCGCAGCGGCCCGCGCGAGCCCGAGGACTTCCTCGTCCGCCACGGCGTGGTGCGCAGCCGGCTGGAGCGTCTCCGTGCGATGACGGAGTGACCCCGCGAGCGGCCGCCCGCCCTGCTGTTCAACCCCCCGTTTCCTCCCCCGCCCCTGCCCTGCCCCTCCCCTCTCCCTTCCTCAACCCATGGAGAACCCGATCATGAGCTGGTCCGAGAAAGCCGCCACCACGCTGGAGAACGAGCACGTCCTGCTGACCCCGCTGCGCGAGGCGGACCGCGAGGGCATCCGGGCTGTGGCCCTGGACCCCGAGATCTGGCGCTACTTCACGGTCGTCGTCGGCGACGACGCGGACTTCGAGGCGTTCTTCGGCTCGAACCTGGCCGAGCACGCCGCGGGGCGCCGCGCCGTCTATGTGATCACCGACAAGCGGAGCGGCCGGATCGCGGGGAGCATGAGCCTGCTGAGCTTCGCCGAGAAGGACCGCCGGCTGGAGATCGGGGCTTCCTGGCTGGGCCACGACTTCCGCGGCAAGGGCATCAACCACTGGGCGAAGCTGCTGCTGCTCCGGCACTCCTTCGAGGTGCTGGAGGCCGAGCGGGTGGAGTTCAAGACGGACGTGCTCAACGTCCAGGCGCGCAGGGGCCTGCGCAACATCGGCGCCACCGAGGAGGGCACCCTGCGCTCCTTCAACTACATGCCGGGCGGGCGCCGCCGCGACGCGGTCTTCTACAGCATCCTGCGCGCGGAGTGGCCGCAGGTGTCCGACGCCCTCTCCCGGGGCCCGAAGAAGGCGGCCGCCTCCGCATGAGCGTCGCGTACGTCAAGGCCACCGGCACCCCGTTCGAACTGGGCCGCGCCCACGGGGCGGCACTCGCGGGCCCGTTGCGCGCCTTCCTCCGCGACGGCCTGGCACGGCTGGAGCCCCTCGCCGACCGGCCGCTGACGTTCGCCGGGCTGCTGCCGTCGATCACCGCCTACCGGACGGAGATCGCGGCGGCGGTCCCCGACCTCGCCGAGGAGGTCGCGGGGCTGGCGGCGGGGGCCGGCATCGCCGAGGAGGAGGCGTGGCTGCTGCAACTGCGCCGCGAGGTCATGGGCTTCACCGGCGTGCCGAGCGCCGGGGACTGCACGGCGTACGCCCGCAGCGGGCCGGCCCGCCTGCCGGTGCTGGCGCAGACGGTGGACCTCAACGCGGGCATCGACAGCCATGTCGCGGTGCTGTCGCTGGCGCGGGCGGGCGGGCCGCGCCGGGTGACGGTGCTCAGCTTCGCCGGGCTGCTCGGCTACCTCGGCATGAACAGCGACGGGCTCGCCATCGGCGTGAACCTGGTCACCGACGGCCTGTGGCGGCCCGGTGTCACGCCGTATCTGACCATCCGTCATCTGCTGGACCGGGCCGGGAGCGTGGACGAGGCCCTGGAGATCCTGGCCGGGCTCACCCTGTCCAGCTCGCGCAACCTGGTGCTGTGCGACCGGCGGCGCGCGGTGTACGCCGAGATATGCGGGACCGCGCTGCGGGTGACCGAGCCCGCCGGGCGGGAGGCCGTGCACACCAACCACTACCTGCACGCGGACTTCACCCCGCTGGACCGGCAGTCGGCCCCGGACCGCGTCAACTCCGACGAGCGGCTGGACGCCGTCACGAAGGGGCTGGCCGGCCTGGGCCCGCAGGCCGGCGCGGAGGAGCACTTCGCGGTGCTGTCCCGGCCGCCGGTGTGCATCGCCGACCACGGGATCTACCGTCTGGAGAAGACGGTGGCCTCGGTGGTCATGCTGCCCCGGTCGGGCGAGCTGCATCTGCGGGCGGGCGATCCGAACCACGGCACCACCGAGGTGTTCGCGGTGTAGGGGCGGGCCGGCGGGGCGAACCTGGACCGGTCCTGCACCAGGAATCGACCGCACGGCGCTAGCGTCGGCGCGCGGGGCGGCCGAACCGGCCCGGCCCCGCCACGACCCCCGGGGGAGGCATGAGTCAGGTTCAGGCACAGCCACTTCCGGAGCACCGGACGCCCGCCGCGCGTCCCGTGTTCCCCGGCGTACGGCCCGCCGGCCGGCGGGGCCCCGTCCCGAGCGTGCCGCGCCCGGCGCCCGCGGTCTCCGGCCAGCACGTCCTGGTCGTGGGCGCCGACGCCGGGGACGGGCTGACGCACCAGCTGCGCCGGCACGGCCACACCTTCACCCGCGCGGTCCACGGGGGCGCGGCCCTGCAGGCATACGGCAGCGCCGACCTCGTCCTGCTCGACCTCGAACTGCCGGACCTGGACGGGCTGGAGGTGTGCCGGGCGATCCGGTCGGTCAGCCGGGTGCCGCTCATCATCGTCACCTCCCGCGAGTCCGAGACCGACTGTGTGCTCGGGCTCCAGGCGGGCGCGGACGACTATGTCACCAGGCCGTTCGGGATACGCGAGCTGATGGCCCGGATCGAGGCCGTCACGCGCCGTGCGCAGTGGCAGCCGGCGGCGGCCACGGGTGCGGCGCAGGAGATCCGGCACGGACGGCTGCGCATCGACACGGGCTCCCGCGAGGTGACCGTCGACGGCGCGCCGGTCGCCCTCACCCGCAAGGAGTTCGACCTGCTGTGCCTGCTGGCGCAGCATCCCGATGTCGTCGTCCCGCGCAGGCAGCTGCTCCAGCAGGTGTGGGGCGACTCCTGGTCGCGCCGCACCGTGGACACCCATGTCAGCAGTGTGCGGGGCAAGCTGGGCGATCCGGGCTGGATCATCACCGTGCGCGGCGTCGGCTTCCGCCTCGGCGTCGTCTGACCGCCCGCGCCGGCGCGCCTGCGGGCCGGGCACCGCGAAAGGGCCCCCTGCCCGTGGGCGGGGGGCCCTGCGGCACGCCGGGTCAGGCGGCGCCGAACCAGCGCTCCAGCGCCTCCTCGAGACCGGCCTCCTCGTCGGGCGCGGCCCAGGCGATGTACCCGTCGGGGCGGACCAGGAGCGCCTGCGGGGTGTCCGGGCGGACGTCCTCGCCGTCGGCCCAGTCGCCGGTGACGGCGTCGACCCGGCCCGCCCAGCGCGCCGCGGTGTCGAGCAGCGCGCCGGCGTCGGCGGCGGCCGGGGTCACGAACAGCACGCCGCGGGCCGGCCGGAGCAGGTCCCGCACGGTGGCGGGGGTGCCGTCGGCGAGCTTGAGCGGGGTGTCGGGGCGCCACCGCAGGCCGAGCCGGGGGTGGGTGCCGGCGCCCATGTCGTAGCGGATGTCGAGGCCGGAGACCTGGCCCGCCAGGTGGCGGGCCACCGCGACGTCCTGGACGAGTTCCTGTATGACGGCGCGCAGCGGCTCCATCTCCTCGCCGGAGAGGTAGAGCTTGGTCTGCGCGCGGGTGTTGCGCATGAGGAGCTGCCCGACCGGGTGCCGCTCGGAGTGGTAGGTGTCGAGGAGGCCCTCGGGTGCCCGGCCGGTGAGGGCGGCCGCCAGCTTCCAGCCGAGGTTGGCGGCGTCCTGCACGCCCACGCTCATGCCCTGCGCGCCGGCCGGCATGTGGATGTGGGTGGCGTCGCCGGCCAGGAAGATCCGGCCCTTGCGGTACTGGGCGGCCTGCCGGGTGGTGTCGGTGAAGGAGCTGATCCAGCGGACCTCGGCGTCGTGCAGGTGCTCGCCGGTCATCTCCTGCCAGGCGTCGGCGATGGTCTCGAAGGTGAGGCCGCTCTTGTCCTCCGGCGGGCGCAGCGACTCGTTGTGGATGACGATGCGGCGGACGCCGTCCTCCAGGTTGAACGCCATGACCATGCCGCCGGGCACGCGCTCCCCGATGGGGCGCTGGCGTATGTCCGCACCCACGACGTCGGCCATGTACATCCCGCGGGTGGGCTCCCAGCCGGGGAAGTCGATGCCGGCGAGCCGGCGGACGATGCTGCGCGCGCCGTCGCAGCCGACCAGGTACTCGGCGCTGTCCTCGCCGGGGCCGTCCGGGCCCTCGTACTCGACGACGACGCCGTCCGCGGTCTCGCGCAGGCCGGTGACCTCGTGCCGGCGGCGGACCTCGACGCCCAGCTCCTTCAGCCAGGCCTCCAGGATCTCCTCGGTGCGGAACTGCGGGATGCCCCGGACGCTGAAGTGGTTGTCGTCCAGCTTGGAGAAGTCGATGTGGACCCCGCCGAAGTGGCCCTGGGCCCATTCGACGTCGCCGAAGCGCTGGAGCAGGCCGCGCTGGTCGAAGACCTCGGCCGCGCGGCGGGTGAATCCCACGCCGCGCGACTCGCCGCTGGGGGCGGGCAGTTTGTCGTAGACGACGACGTCCGCGCCGCCCAGTCTCAGTTCACCGGCGAGCATCAGCCCGACCGGCCCGGCGCCCACGATGATCGCGCCCTTTGCCATGTTCTTCTCCTCAACATCGAAGCTGCCGTGCACGGGAGGTGTCGCGCGGGGCCGTCAGCCGGCCGCGGGCGCCCCGAACCAACGGGTGAGGGCGGTTTCGAGGTCGCCGCCGTCCGGCGACACCCAGGCGATGTAGCCGTCGGGGCGGACCAGCACGGCGTGCGGGGCGTCGGCCCGGCCGGCCTCCTGGTCGGCCCAGGTGCCGGTGACGACGTCGACGCCGCCGGCCCAGCGCGCGGCGAGTCCGGCCGGGCCGGCGTCCCCGTCCGTGACGATGAGCACGCCGCGCGCCCCGTGCAGGAGTTCGGCGACCGTCGTACGGCTGCCGTCGGCGCGTTCGAGAGCGCGGTGCGGGGCCAGCCGCAGCCCGAGCAGGGGGTGTTCCCCGGGGCCCATGTCGTAGGCGAGGTGGAGTCCGGAGACGCGGCCGGCGAGCCGCCGGGCGGCCTCGGGCAGCTGGACGAGTTCGCGTACGACGGCGCGCAGCGGCTCCATCTCCTCGCCGGCGAGGTACAGCATCGACATCGAGTGCACGTCGCGCATCAGTTCCTCGCCGACCGGGTGGCGTTCGGCGTGGTAGGTGTCGAGCAGGGACTCGGGGGCCCGGCCGGTGAGCACGGCGGCGAGCTTCCAGCCGAGGTTGACGGCGTCCTGGAGACCGACGCTGACGCCCTGGGCGCCGAGCGGCGCGTGGTCGTGGGCGGCGTCACCGGCGAGGAAGATCCGGCCCTTGCGGTACTGGGCGGCGAGGCCGGTGGCGTTGGTGAGGGCGCACATCCAGGAGGCGGAGGCGCCGTGGATGTCCTCGCCGGTCATGCGCTGCCAGGCGTCGGCCAGCTCCGAGAACCGCAGCTCGCCCTCGCCGTGGTGCGGGCGTACGCCGGGCTCGTGGATGACGATGCGGTCCACGCCCGGCTCCAGGGTGACGGACAGCACCATGCCGCCGCCCTCGATGCGCTCGCCGATGGGCCGCATCCGCACGTTCGCGCCGACGACGTCGGCCAGGTACATGCCGCGGGTGGCCTCGACGCCGGGGAAGTCGATGCCGGCCAGGGTGCGCACGGTGGACTTGCCGCCGTCGCAGCCGATGACGTACGTGGCGGTGGCCTCGGCGGGCCCGTCCGGGCCCCGGAAGCCGGCGACCACGCCGTCGCCGGTCTCGGTCAGGGTGGTCAGCTCGTAGCCCCGGCGCACCTCGACGCCCAGCTCGCCGACCCAGCGGCCGAGCATGTCCTCGGTGACGGACTGGGCCAGGCCCATGATGCCGAAGTGGCTCTCGTCCAGGAGGGAGAAGTCGATGCGGACGCCGCCGTAGTGGCCCTGCTTGCCCCAGCGGATGTCGCCGAGCCGGCCGAGCAGTCCGCGCTGGTCGAAGACCTCCGCGGTACGGCTGGTGAACCCGAGGCCGCGCGACTCGCCGCTGGGGGCGGGCAGTTTGTCGTAGACGACGACGTCCGCGCCGCCGAGCCGCAGCTCCCCCGCGAGCATCAGACCGACCGGCCCGGCGCCCACGATGATCGCGCTCTTTGCCATTTTCGATTCCTCCGTACGGACGGTTGGGATCATCAGAGAAGACCAGGGGGGTCGAGGCGCGGTGCAGAGACGTCGGACCCCGGCAACGCGGTGCCGGGCCCAGGATGCCGACTGAGGTGCTCCGGACGGGCGGGTCTCCGGCCCACGTCGAGCGGGCGCCGAGCGGTTCTGGGGCGGCCGTGGGGCGGCGGGCGGCGCGGCCGTCACCGGCTCCAGATGCGTCCGAGCCGCTTTCCAGGGCGGGTCCACCCCTCCTGCCTACGGTGGCGGGACGGTCCCTTCCGGCGGTTGGGACGCTCATCTGCCCTGGAGGAACCCATGCCCGCTGTGCCACCCCCCGAAGTCGTCCGCGCCGCGGAGAAGACCCGGGCGGACCTGCAGAAGCAGGCCCGGGAGCTGGCCCCGCCCCCCTTCGCCCTGCTCGAACTGGCCATGGGTTCGATGGTGACCCAGGCCCTTTACGTCGTCGCCGAGTTGCGTGTGGCCGAGGCCCTGGAGGCCGGTCCGCGGCCGGTCGCCGAGATCGCGGCGGAGGTCGGTGCGGACGCCGGGGCGCTGGAGCGGGTGCTGCGCCTCCTGGCGAGCCACGGCGTGTTCGAGGTGCGGGAGGACGGCCGCTGGGCGCTGACGCCGATGGCCGACGCGCTGCGTGCCGGGCACCCGGCGACGATGCGCGACCTCTGTGTGCTCATGGGCCACTCGCAGCACTGGGAGGACTGGGACGGCTTCCTGGACTCCGTGCGGACCGGCGAGCCCAGTCTGCCGAAGCGGCGCGGCATGGGCGCCTTCGAGTACTTCGCGCAGAACCAGGAGTACGGCGCGGTGTTCATGGGCGGCATGGGCAACATGTCCGCCACCGAGACCGAGCCGGTCGTGGCCGCGTACGACTTCTCCGGGTTCGGCACGGTCGTGGACTTCTGCGGTGCCAACGGCGCGCTGCTGGCCGGGATTCTGAACAGCGCCCCGGACACCAAGGGCATCCTGTCGGACCCGCGGGTCGCCGGGAACGGCGCGGCGGAGTTCCTGGCGGCGCAGGGCGTCGCGAACCGGGTGACGCTGGCCGACGGCGACCTCTTCGAGCCGATGCCGGCGGGCGCGGACGCGTACGTCCTCAAGCACATCGTGCACGACTGGCCCGAGGAGCAGGCGCTGCAGATCCTGCGGAACGCGCGCGCCGCGGCCAAGCCGGGCGGCAAGCTCCTGCTGGTCGAGATGGTCGTTCCGGAAGCGGGCAACGAGCCGCACTCCTCCAAGCTCGTCGACCTGTGGCTGCTGCTGCTCGTGGGCGGCAGGGAGCGCACCCGGTCGCAGTACGCGGAGCTGGTGGCGAAGGCCGGCTTCCGTCTGGAGCGGGTCGTGGAGACCGCCGCGGCCGTCTCGATCGTCGAGGCCGTCGCCGTCTGACCGCCGGCGCACAGGGGCCCGGCTCGCCGGTAGCGGCGAGCCGGGCCCCTGTCGTGTGCGCTGCGGCGGGTTCAGGATTCGGCCGGTCCGAGCCACCGCTCCAGCGCGGCCGTCAGCCCCTGCGCGGAACCGCCCGCCCAGGCCACGTACCCGTCGGGGCGGACCAGCAGCGCACCGGCGCCGGCCAGCACGTCCGGGCCGTCGACCGGCTTGGCGGACACGGTGTGCACGTCGAGGCGGCCCCGGTGCCCGGCCGCCGCGCCGCGCACCGCGACGTCGTCGGCCAGGTCGAGCAGCACGGCCCGGCCCGTGCGCAGCAGCTGTGCGACGCGGTGCCGGCCACCGTCCGCGTCGATCAGCGGCCGCGGCGGCATCCGGCGGCCGACCAGCGGGTGGGCGTCCTCGCCGGCCCCGAGGTCGTAGCGGATGTCGAGGTGGCTGACCGCGCCGGCCAGGTGCCGCTTGACGTCGTCGTAGCGGACGAGTTCGGCGAACAGTTCGCGCAGCGGGTCGGCCTCCGCGCCGCCGAGGAAGACCACGCCCTGGGCTCGGGTGTTGGCCAGCAGGCGGCGGCCGACCGGCCACCGCTCGGCGTGGTAGGTGTCCAGCAGTTCCTCGGGGGCGTCGCCGCGGGCCACGGCGGCGAGCTTCCAGCCGAGGTTGGAGGCGTCCTGCACCCCGGTGCTCAGGCCCTGGCCGCCGGCCGGGAGGTGGATGTGGGCCGCGTCCCCGGCGACGAACACCCGGCCGCGCCGGTACTCCGATGCCTGGCGGGTGGCGTTGGTGAAGGAGGAGACCCAGTCGGCGCCGCCGTGCGAGATGTCCTCGCCGGTGATGGACTGCCAGGCCGCCGCGACCTCCTCGAAGGTGACGGTCCGCTCGCGGTCGTGGGCGGGGGTGCCGTCGGGGCAGACGATGATCCGGTCCACGCCCTCGGCGAGCGGGGCGGCCATCACCATGCCGTTGTTCAGGCGTTCGCCGAGGAAGCGGGGCCGCAGCGCGCAGCCGGTGACGTCGGCGAGGTACATGCCCTGGGTGGCGTCGGTGCCGGGGAAGTCGAACCCGGCGGCCCTGCGGACCCGGCTGGCGCCTCCGTCGGCGGCCACCAGGTAGGCGGCGCGCAGGTGCTGTTCGGTGCCTTCGGGCGTGCGGACGGTGATCTCGGCGTGGTCGCCGTCCAGGAAGCCGTCGGCGAGGGAGAGGAACTCCCAGCCGCGCCGGACGTCGGCGCCGAGTTCGACGGCCCAGCCCTCCAGCACGGCCTCGGTCTCGCCCTGCGGGATGCCGCGGGCGCCGAAGTGGGCGTCCTCCAGCACGGTGAAGTCGAACTGGGCCCCGCCGAAGTGCCCCATGGGGCTGGTGGCGAGGGTGTCGCCCTGCCCGAAGCGGGGCAGCAGCCCGCGCTCGTCGAACACTTCCATGGCCCGGGCGGTGAAGCCCAGGCCGCGGGACTGCCCGGTCGGCGCAGCCAGCTTCTCGATCACGACGACGCGGGCTCCGCCCAGGCGCAGTTCGCCGGCGAGCATCAGTCCGGTCGGGCCGGCTCCGACGACTATGACGTCGGCGTCCGCGGCTGTCCCTTTCATGAGGGTGTCCTTCCTTGCAGTGGGGATCGCTGGGCACTGGCTTCATGGGGGGTGGGTACGGACGCGCCCGGGGGCGTGTCCGGCGGCTCAGAGCCGGGTGCGCGCCGGGCCGAACCACCGTTCGAGGGCCGCGGCGAGGCCGCCCCCGGTCCGGCCCGCCCACACCACGTGGCCGTCCGGCCGCACGAGCAGGGCGCCGCTCTCCCCCACCGGGGAGCCGGGCTCCGCGTCGCCCGCGACGGCTCTGACCCGGTCGGCCCAGCCGGCGGGCAGCCGTACGCCGGTGCCGCCCAGGTCGAGCAGCAGTCCGCCGCGGGGGCGCAGCAGTTCGGCCGTGGTCAGCTCGCGGCCGCCGCTACGGACGACGGTGTGCGGCAGCCGGGCGCCGAGCAGCGGGTGCGGCGGGCCCGGAACCGGGTGGCGCACGTCGAGTCCGCTGATCATCCCGGCGAGGTGGGTCCGTACCTCGTCCAGGCCGACCAGCTCGCCCAGCAGGGCGCGCAGCGGCTCCGCCTCGGGGCCGCCGAGCAGGAGCAGGGCCTGGGCCTCGATGTTGGCCAGGACCCTGCGGCCCACCGCGTGCCGCTCCTCGTGGTAGGTGTCCAGGAGACTGTCGGGTGCCTTCCCGCGCACGGTGAGCGCGAGCTTCCAGCCGAGGTTGAAGGCGTCCTGCAGGCCCAGGTTGAGGGCCTGGCCGCCGATGGGCATCTGCCGGTGCGCGGCGTCTCCCGCGAACAGAATCCGCCCGTGCCGGTAGGAGGCCAGCTGCCGGGACGCGTCGCCGAAGGAGTTCACCCACAGCGGTGTGCCGCCGCTGATGTCCTCCCCGGTGACGCGTTTCCAGACGGTGGTGACCTCGTCGAACGAGGGGGCCGTGGTGCGCGGGCGCGCGGTGGAGCCGAACTCGTGCGCCATGACGCGGGTGATGCCCCGTTCGTTGCGCCAGGCGACGGCGAGCCCGTGTTCCAGGCGCTGAAAGCGCCGGTCGGGCACGTCGATGCCCTCGACGTCGGCCCGCAGCAGCTCCCGTACGGCGTCGTGGCCGGGGAACGCGGCCCCGGTCAGCCGGCGTACGGTGCTCTCCTCGCCGTCGCAGGCGACCAGGTAGCGGGCCCGCAGCCGCAGCACCCCGTCGCGCCCGAGGGCCTCGGCCTCGACGTAGTCGCCGACCTCGCCGGCGGCGACGAGTTCGTGGCCGCACCGGAGGTCGGCGCCGAGGGAGAGCGCCCACTCCTCCAGGATCGCCTCGGTCCTGGTCTGGGGCACCTTCCACTGTCCGGGGTGGGGGCCGGGCAGGGTGAGGTCGAGGGGGAGGCCGCCGAAGTGGCCGCGCGGTTCGTTCGGCGGCGTGCCGACGTCGGGCAGCAGCTCCCGCGCGTCGAGGATCTCCATGGTGCGGGCGTGCAGCGTGGAGGCCCGTGACTCGGTGGAGGGGGCCTTGCGCCGCTCCACCACGACCACGTCCACGCCGTCCCGGGCCAGCTCGGCGGCGAGCATCAGCCCGACGGGGCCGGCCCCGACGACGACGACCTCGGTGCTGAGCCGGTCCGGGCGGCGGGGACCGCCCGGAGCCGGCTCCGCACCGCCGGCCGCGGACTTGGGCGCCATGGTCAGAGGGCCTTCGACTCGGCGTGGGCCTTCGCGTGCGCGAGGGTGGCGCAGCTGTTGGTGGACAGCGCCGTGTGGACGTAGGCGCGGGCGTCGGCCACGGTGGCTTCGGGGCCGAGGATGCGCGCGATGTTCTCGGTGTTGAGGGTGACGGTGTGCTGCGAGGAGACGTCGGTGCCGCCGTCGGTCTCGACGAAGGTCCACTCGCCGGTGTGCAGGGTCATCAGCGCCGGCAGGGTGACCTGCTTGTAGGCGATCTTGCTGTGCGGGAAGACGACCCGGTACGACTTGGTGGTGTGCACCGAGCCGTCCTTGGCGCGCGTGTCCATCTCCAGCTCCTGGAGGCCCGGAGTGTCCTCGGCGAGGCGCACCACGGCCACGTGCGGGAGGCGTTCGGCCCACAGGTGGGCCTCGTTGATGAAGTCGAAGGCGTCCTTGGCGGAGCCGGTGGTGCGGACGGTGTCGGTGAACGAGAAGGTCAGCTCCTCGGTCTCGGCGGCGTGGGCCGCCTCGACGTTGGCCTTGAGGGCGGCCAGTTCGGAGGTGCTGTTCTTGTCGACCGCCCGCGCGATCCACAGCAGGTCGTGCGGGTCGTCGCCGATGGCGCTGAAGTCGTGCAGCAGCCGGACGCGGGCCCCCGACTCGCCGAGCGGCTCGATGATCCAGGTGCCGCCCATGTGCTTGACGGGCTCCGCCGGGACCTCCTGGCGGAAGGTGATGCGCAGGCCCGCGGGGTCCAGGGTGCGCCGCGAGGTCCAGTTCTTCGGGGAGCCGTTGGCAGTCGCCCAGATGCGGATGCGCTCCTCGTCGCCGTCGGCCTCGACCCGGTCGACGTGGATGGTGGGCGGGAAGATGCGCGGCCAGTTGGTCACGTCCGCGAGCAGTTGGTACACGGCGGCGGCCGGGGCGCCGATGGTGATCTCGTGCTCGACCTCACGCGTGGTCATGACGGGTTCTCCTCAGATGGTTGGTGGTGCGTGCGGCGGGCGGGGCTTTGAGGACGCGCCCTAGAAGTTGCCCAGGCCGCCGCAGACGTTGAGCGCCTGCGAGGTGATGGAGGCGGCGGTGTCCGAGGCCAGGTAGCCGACCAGGCCGGCGACCTCGTCCGGGGTGGAGTAGCGGCCGAGCGGGATCTTCGACTGGAACTTCTCGAGGATGGCTTCCTCGGAGGTGTCGTAGGCGGCGGCGTAGCCCTGGCGCACGCGCTGCGCCATCGGGGTCTCCACATAGCCGGGGCAGACCGCGTTGACGGTGATGCCGGTCGGGGCCAGCTCGTTGCCGAGGGCCTTGGTGAAGCCGACGACGCCGTGCTTGGAGGCCGAGTACGGGGCGCCGAGGACGACGCCCTGCTTGCCGGCGGTGGAGGCGATGTTGATGATCCGGCCGCGGTCCTTGGCTCGCATTCCGCCGATGGTCAGGGCGGCGCGGGTGACGCGGAAGACGCTGTTGAGGTTGGTGTCGATGACGTCGTCCCACAGCTCGTCGGCGATGTCGGCGGTGGGGCCGCCGCCGGAGCGGCCCGCGTTGTTGACGACGACGTCGATGGTGCCGAAGCGGTCGACCGCGGCGCGCACCCAGCTGTCGACGGACTCGGTGTCGCGGACGTCGACGACGCCGCCGTCCACGTCCAGGCCCTCGGCCTGGAGCTCCTTGACGGTCTCGGCGACGTTGTCGGCGCTGCGGGCGCCGATGAAGACCCGGTGGCCGTCGCGGGCGAGCAGGCGCGCCGAGGACAGGCCGATGCCGCTGGTGGCGCCGGTGACGAGGGCGATCCGGGGGTTGGTGTGCTGCGTCATGTCCGGATCTCCTCAAGCGGCCGGGGCGGGGGCGAGCTGGGTGTTGACGACCTCGATGAAGGCCCGCGGGGTGTGCGCGTCGTTGACGGCCTCCTCGTCGAGGGATATGCCGTACTCGCGCTCGATGAGGCTGCCGGCCTCCAGCAGCGCGAGGGACTCGTAGCCGAGCACGTCGAACTCCGTGTCGAGGATGTCTCCGTCCAGGTCGACGCCCTCGGCCACGCCTGCGGCCTCCTGCAGGGTGCGCTTGAGGTCGTCGAGGGTGAACGCCTTGGTGGCCATGTGGAAGTCCTTTTCGTCCGTGAGGTGGTGTGGGTCGGTGCGTGGGCGGCGGGTGGCCCCCGGGCGGGGCCGCCCGCCGTTCGGGGCTCTAGTCCGCTGCGCGTACGACCATGGCGGAGTTGAAGCCGCCGCTGCCGCGGGCCAGGACGAGCGCGGTGCGCACCCGGACCTCGCGCGGCCGGCCGAGGACCAGGTCCAGGGGGTAGTCCGGGCACGGGTCGACGTGCACGGTGGGCGGGACGACCCCGTCGCGGATCGAGAGGAAGGCGGCGGCCAGGTCCAGCGGCGAGGCGCCCGAGTACAGGCGGCCCGTCATGGTCTTGGGCACGGTCACCGGGACGGTGCGGGGGCCGAGGACGGCGCTGATCGCGTCGGCCTCGACGCGGTCGAGGGCGGGCTCGCCGGCCCCGTCGGCGAAGACCGCGTCCACCTCGCCGGGCGCGGTCCCGGCGTCGGCGAGCGCGACCTCGATCGCCTTGCGCAGGCCCGGTTCGCGGCCGCTGCCCGGCCGGGGGTCCATCGTGGCTCCGTAGCCGGCGATCTCGCCGTAGATGCGGGCGCCGCGCGTGCGGGCCGTTTCCGCGTCCTCGGCGATGAGGATCGCGCCGCCCTCGCCGGGCACGTAGCCGCCGGCGTCGCGGTCGAAGGGCAGGTAGGCGCGGGTGGGTTCGTCGCTGGTGCTGAGCCTGCCGGTGGACAGCTGGGCGGCCCAGCCCCAGGTGCAGATCGAGGCGTCCACGCCGCCGGTGACGATCAGCGGGGTGCCCTTGCGGATCTGCCGGCGGGCCTGGGCGACGGCGTCGAGGCCGCCGGCGCCCTCGCTGACGACGACGCCGGAGGGGCCCTTCATCCCGTTGCGGATCGAGATCTGGCCGCTGTTGACGGCGTAGAACCAGGCGAAGGACTGGTACGCGGAGACGTACTGGCTGCCCCGCGCCCACAGGTTCTGCAGCTCGCCCTGGCCGAACTCGAAGCCGCCGGCGGCGGACGCCGTGATGACGCCCATGTCGAACTCGGGCCGCTCCCCGGGGTCGACGCCCGCGTCCGCGAGCGCCCAGTCCGTGGCGACCAGCGCGAGCCGGGTGACCCGGTCGGTCTGCGGCAGCAGCCGGCTGGGCAGATGGTCCTCGGCCACGAAGCCGGGGACCTCGCCGGCCAGCACGGACGGGTAGCCGGCCGGGTCGAAGCGGGTGATGCGGCCGATGCCGTTCTTCCCGCCCAGGGTCGCGTCCCAGTAGTCCTCGGCGCCGAGCCCGTTGGGCGAGACGACGCCCAGACCGGTCACCACCACCGACGTGGTCATACGAGAATCCTTTCGGGGCTGGCCAGCACCATGGCGCTCTGGAAGCCGCCGAATCCGCTGCCGACCGTGAGGACCGCGTCGACGGGCTGGTCTCGCGCGGTCACGGGAACGTAGTCGAGGTCGCACTCGGGGTCGGGCGTGCTCAGATTGGCCGTCGGGGGCACGACGTCGTACTCCATGGCCAGGGCCGATGCGGCGATCTCGATGGAGCCGATGGCACCCAGCGAGTGACCGACCATCGACTTGATGGAGCTGACCGGGGTGCGGTAGGCGTGGTCGCCGAGGCTGCGCTTGAACGCGGCCGTCTCGTGCCGGTCGTTCTGCTTGGTGCCCGAGCCGTGCGCGTTGATGTAGTCGATGGTCTCCGGGTTCATCCGGGCTTCGGCGAGCGCCAGGTTGATGGCCTCGGACATCTCGACGCCGTCGGGGCGCAGGCCCGTCATGTGGTACGCGTTGGAGCGGGTGGCGTAGCCGGCGATCTCCGCGTAGATGTGGGCGCCGCGCTTCCTGGCGCTCTCCAGCTCCTCCAGGACGAAGAAGGCGGTGCCCTCGCCCAGGACGAAGCCGTTGCGGGTGCCGTCGAAGGGCCGGGAGGCGCGTCCGGGGTCGTCGAACCGCGGGGTGGTCGCCTTGATCGCGTCGAAGCAGGCCATCGTGATCGGCGAGATCGGCGCGTCGGAGGAGCCGGCGATCACGACGTCCGCGGTGCCCTCGCGCACCAGCTCGACGGCGTAGCCCACCGAGTCGATGCCGGAGGTGCAGCCGGTGGAGACCACGGTGGAGGGGCCCTCGGCGCCGACGGCCCAGGCGACCTCGGACGCGAAGGAGCTCGGCACCATGTAGTCGTACAGATGCGGCACCGCGTACGCGTGGTCGACGAGGTCGAGCCGGCCGCCGTCGGAGACGACCCGGTACTCCTCGTCCAGGCCCATGGTGGCGCCCACGGCGCTGCCCACGGTGACGCCGACCCGGTGGGGGTCGTAGCCCCCGAGGTCGATGCCGCTGTCGGCGACCGCGCCGCGCGAGGCGACGACGGCGAACTGCGCGGCCCGGTCGAGGCGGCGCACCTCCTGCGGCGTCAGGCCGTGCGCGTACGGGTCGAAGTCGACCTCGGCGGCGACCCGGGAGCGGAACTGCGCCGGGTCGAAGAAGGTGATCCCGCGGGTGGCCGTGCGGCCCTCGCTCAGCAGGGACCAGAAGTTCTCCCTGCCCACACCGCCGGGCGCGATCACCTCGATGCCGGTGATGGCTACGCGTCGGCGGTTCACGCCTGCGCCTCCCACGTGTAGAAGCGCTGCGCCATGGCGTCGGCCGGCGAGCGCCAGGTCTTCGGGTCGTACGCCTCGATGAACGGCTTGAGGTCCTCGCTGATCCGCATGAAGCGCGGGTCCGTCTTGGCCTGCTCGATCAGCTCTCCCCCGTTGTCCTCGTCGAAGTCCTGGAGGTGGAAATAGAGACCCCGGTACGAGAACAGCTGGCGGCGCCGCGTCCCCATGCGGTGAGGCATGTCCGTCGCATCGAATTCGGAGAACATCTTGGCCACATCGGTGGCTGATGCAGCTGCCATCCGGGCGACAATCAGCGTGCTGTGCATAAGGTTTAACTCCTCGGCGGTTGCGTGGGAGGGATCGCGGAAAGGCCGGGTCCTCGGGACATTCGTGGCCGGGAATGGACTCGTCACCCGCCTTGACAGTCCCGCACGGAAGTAGCGGCGCGACCGGGGGATTCTCGAATTCCACCGGAGCCGGGTGCGGCGGCGGACGGGCGGGTGCGCGCGCCCCCGGACACACGTACGGGACGCCCGCCTCCCGGAGGGGGGAGCCGGACGTCCCGTACGTCTGCGGACCGGTCGCGCCGTCGCCGGCGCGCCGGTCACTCGCCGGCGGCGCGGGTGCGGACCACCTGGTAGGTGTTGGTGGTCGGGGTGCCCTCGACCACGGCGCGGATGCGGGCCACGGCGGCCTTGCGGGCCTCGGGCTGCTCCTCGGCGGGCTGGTCGCGGTAGGCCTCGAAAGCCTCCTTGCTGTCCCACTGCGAGTAGGAGACGACGAAGGTGCCGTCCAGGCCGCGGGCCCGCAGGCCCTTGAGGACGACGTGCGAACGGAAGCCCGGCAGGTCCTTGAAGTACTCCTGGCCGGCGCCGAGGGCGTCGACGGCCTCGTCCTGTCCGTCGGGGCGGACGGTGAAGACGGAGATGCAGGTGTAGTCGTCGCGGTGCGGGCCGATCTCGACCTTGCCGCCGAGCGCCTCGGAGGTCAGGACGTAGACGACCTCGTTCTGCAGGAGCCGGATCGAGGTGGTGATCTCGGAGAAGACCGGCAGGGTGCGGTGCTTGAACTCCTCGCCCGAGTACCGCTTCTCCAGGTCCTCGCCGCTGCGCCACTGGATGAAGTTCGCGGTGCCCGGCAGATCGACGCCCGCGTGGACCGTGGAGGACATCCAGCCCTCGTACGCGGCCGCGTCGACGATCTTCGTCATCTCCTCGATCAGTCGGTCCTGGTTCTCGGGCTTGTCGGTCGTGAAGAGGTTGAGGACGGTCAGGTGATTGTCCTCGACAGAGATGAAAGGCATTCTTCTTCGCTTCCTTCGGAGATGGGACGAAACCGGGCGGAACGCGCCTACTGTGCGGGACCGAACCAGTGGGAGAGGGAGTCGCTGAGGCCTGCGGGTCCGGCGCCGAGGGGCGCCACCCAGGCCACGTAGCCGTCGGGCCGGACGAGGATGGCGTCGACCGGCGCGGCGCAGTCGGGGAAGTCGATGGCGAGCACGTCGACGCGGTCCGTCCAGCCGGCCGCCGCCTCGCGCAGCGCGGGGCCGTCGCTGAGGTCCAGGAGCACGGCCCGTCCGGCGGCCAGCAGCGCGAAGGCGGTGGTCTTCTCGCCGTCCGCGGCCAGTTCGCGGTCGGGCAGCCGCCGGCCGAGCAGCGGGTGGTCGCCCGGAACCGTCTCGTGGCGGATGTCGAGGCCGGTGACCATGCCGGCCAGGTGCCGGCGGACCGACTCGTGGTGTTCGACCAGCTCGGTGAAGACCTCTCGCATCGGGGCGATGTCGTCGCCGCCGAGGTAGAGGATGCGCTGGGCGAGGGTGTTGGCCAGGATGCGGGCGCCGACCGGGTGCCGCTCGGCGTGGTAGGTGTCGAGCAGTCCTTCGGGCGCCTGCCCCTTGACGTCCAGGGCCAGCTTCCAGCCGAGGTTCACCGCGTCCTGGATGCCCGCGCTCATGCCCTGCGCCCCGATGGGCAGGTGGATGTGCGCGGCGTCGCCGGCGAGGAAGACCCGGCCGCGCCGGTACTCGGCGGCCTGGCGGGAGTTGTCGGTGGTGGAGCTGACCCACAGCGGGGTGGCGCCGGAGAGGTCCTCGCCGGTCAGGCGCTGCCAGGTCTCGACGACCTCGTCGAAGGTGAGGGGGCCCTCGGCGGTGCGCAGCGGCCGGGTGTTGTCGAAGTAGATGACCCGCGCGCGGTCCGGCCCCATCGGGATGACCATGACCATGCCGCCGGGGACGCGCTCGCCGCTGAAGCGGGGGCGCAGCTGGATGCCGGCGACGTCGGCGAAGCGGAGTTCGATGGCGGGCTCGGTGCCGGGGAACCCGATGCCGGTGAGCTTGCGCACGATGCTGCGGGCGCCGTCGGCGCCGACCACGTGCCGGGCGCGCAGGCTCAGGTCGCCGTCGGCGGTGGTGGCGGTCACGGTGACGCCGTCGTCGTCCTGGTCGAGGCCGACGACCTCGACGCCGCGGCGGATCTCGGCCCCGAGTTCGCGGGCCCAGCCGCCGAGGACGCCCTCGGTGCGGGCCTGCGGGATGCCGCGTGCGCCGTAGGAGCCGCCCTCCAGCACCCGGTAGTCGAGCGGGACACCACCGAAGTGGCCGACGGGTATGACGCCGACCTCACCGAAGCGGGAAATCAGACCGCGCTGCGCGAATTCCTCGATCGTACGTGCCGAAAAACCGAGAGCACGGGATTCCTGAATGGGTTCCGTAAGCTTGTCGAGCACAATGACGGAGACTCCATTGAGCCTCAATTCGCCCGCGAGCATGAGTCCGGTGGGGCCGGCCCCCACGACAACGACGTCCGTATCAAAGGTGCTCATCTGCCCTCTTCCCACTGGTGTAGGCCCAAGTATCGCGAGGGTTCAGCCGGAGCGTAAATAGCGATCTGTACATGCCTTTGAAAAGGAATGTCAGAGAAAGGCCGGCCACGTCAGATCTTCGTCAGAACTCCCCGGGTCCCGGCGGTACGGGGTTGCCCGCGCGGGTGCGTGCGGGCGCATGCTCGGGCATGACCTCCACTCAGATTCCCGCCGACCTCGCCGACCCACCCGTCCTCGCCGCCCCGGCCGCGGAGACCCCGGCCGAGTCCCGTGCCCTCGTGGCGGCCCTGCTGGACCACTATCTGCTCTCGCTCGACGACGAGAAGCTCGACGACGACTGGGCGGCGCGGCTGTTCGCGCCGGACGCCGTCGTCGCCTTCCCCCCGATGAGCCGGCACGAGGGCGCCGAGGGCATGGCGGAGTTCCACCGCGCCTCCCTGTCGGCCTTCGCCGCCACCCAGCACCTGGGCTCGCCGGCCCTGGTCGTCCTGGACGGCGACCGGGCTACGCTGCGGGCCAACGTGCTGTGCACGCACGTCCACCAGCCGCAGCACGCGCGCTCGCAGGGCGAGTTGCCGCCGCTGTTCGCCACCGGCACGTTCGTCGACGGCGAGGCCCGGCGCACCCCGCAGGGCTGGCGGCTGACCCGGCTGTCGTTCCGGCTGCTCTGGGCGGACGGGACCCCGCCCCCGAAGGGCGCCTGAGCGGGCCCGGCCGCCGTCCGGCCGGAAAGGCGGGTGCGCGGCGGCGCCGGGAAGATCTCCCGGCGCCGCCGCGCACCCGCCTTTCCGGCTTGCCTTCCTCACGTGTTGAGGCTGAGTACCCGGTCCACCTCGATCTCGATGACCACCCGGCCGGGCGGGTCCGGCGGCCCCGACCAGTAGCGTTCGGCATACCGCCGGGCCCCCTCGGCCACCCGGTCCGGCTCCGTGACGACGGTGCCGGTGCCTTCGAGGGTGACCCAGGTGAAGCCCTGCACCTGGCACAGCGTCACCCGGCCGCCCGAGGTGGCGAGCAGGTTCCTGGCCTTGCGCGAGGAGACCACCGTCATGACCCGGGCGAGGCCGCTCTCCGCGTCCCAGGTGAACCGCACGGGCGCCGTGTGGAGCGTCCCGTCCGGCCGGACGGTGGTGAGCGTGGCCACGTACCGGCGGTCACCGAGGAACGCCTCGACCGAGGCGGACACCTCGGGCCGGCTCTTCCGCTTCGACGTCGGCATGGTGCGTCCCTCCCCGGCTAGTCGATGCCTCGGACGATGGTGAAGAACTCGGTGTCGTCGTCGGAGTCGGCACCGGCCAGCCGCAGCGGTGGGGCCGTGCCCACGGGCACCATCCCGAACACGGCCATATCGATCTCGCGGAACTCCTCGTCTGACATGGGCAACTCCTTCAGCGTGTGGTGTCGCCCAACGGTGTCAAGAACGGCTTGCAATCGGCTCGACGGCCGCTCGCCCGTCGATCGAGTACGGCGGATGCGGCCGGTCCGCCCGGCGCCGCGGCGGGGTGGCGATGCGCGGCAGCGGATGTCCGGTGAGCGTGGCGAGCACCTCGGCGACCGTGGTCCGCTCGTCGGTGCGGGGCAGCTCGTTGAGCAGCCGTACGCAGTGCCCGACCAGGCGGCCCGCGTCGCCGGCCGAGATCCGGGCCCGGTCGTGCAGCGCGCTCAGGGTCAGCGCGCCGTTCGGCTCGCGGTGCGCGAACAGGGCGACCGGGAAGGCGGTGTGCGCGCCGCTCGCCCTCGGCTGGTCCACCCGTACGCCGCCCACGGCCAGTTCGCCGCGTACCCCGGCCCGCCGGCGCGGCCGGCTCTCCACCGCCACGACGCTCTCCAGCAGCCGGCCGCCGCCGGTGGCCGCGCGGCCGGTCCACTCGTGGATCTGCCCGGCCGACACCCACTCGTACGCCGCCATGTCCAGGGCGCGGTCGCGCAGCCCGGTGAGCAGCTGGAGCAGCCGGTGCGCGGGGTCGACCTGGACGGACATCGGCAGGCAGGAGCGCAGCGGCCCCGGCAGCCGCTCGACGGCGTCCAGGGTGATGCCGCGCCCCGAGACGGTCACGCCGAAGCCGACCTGCGCGGGCCCGGCCGCCCCTGCGGCGCGGTGCAGCAGCAGCGCCCAGACCGCCTGCAGCGCGCTCGAATCGGGCAGGGAACGGGCGGCGGCCCAGCGGTGCAGCCGGTCGGCCTCGGCGGCGGTCAGCCGCCCCTCGGCGCGCCCGGAGCCGGACTCGCCGGTGTCGGGTCCGGGAGCGGCGGGCAGGACGGCCGGTGCGCCGGAGGGCACGGCACGGGTCCAGAACTCCCGGGCGGGCCCCTGGTCCTGGCTGCCGAGCCACCGGGACCAGTCCCGCAGGTCGGGGCGCCGCTCGCCGCCGGGCAGCGCCCCGCCCGCGAGGTAGGCGCGGTAGAACTCGTCGATGAGGACGAACACGCTCCAGGCGTCGAGCAGCCCGTGGTGGAAGGTGAGCAGGACGCGGGTGACGGCCCCGGAGGCGTCCGGCGCCGTGCCGCCGCCGTCGTCGTCCGGCCGCGCCTCGGGCGCCGGCGGCGCCGCGGGCTCGTCGAGCAGGGTGACGCGCAGCGGGCCGGCGTCGCGCAGGTCGAAGCCGCGCAGCCGGTCGCGTTCCACGAGTTCGTCCCAGCCGACGCTGCCGGCGGGATGACGGACCACCTCCGCCTCGGCCCGTTCGTGCAGCACCAGGTGCGGTTCGGGGTCTCCGGCGAAGGCGGCCCGCAACACCGTCTCGCGGTCGGTGACCGACTGCCAGGCGGCCGTGAACCGTCCGACGTCCAGGGGGCCCCGCCAGTGCCAGGAGATCTGTTCGACGTACCGCCCGGTTCCCTGCTGTCCGTGGGGGTCGAGGAACAGGTCGCGCTGCTGCCGGGTCACCGGCAGGGACGGCGGCTCCGCGGCGCGGCCGCCCTGTCCCTGCTCCGCGCGCGGGCGACTCGGCATCGCCACGTTCGCCTCCTCCGGCACTCGTCCCCTGCGGCCCGGCCGCACAGGGCGCGGACCTCCCGGACCACCGTGGCGCAACCCGCTGCCGGGGCGCTGACGGCCCGCTGACGTGGCCGGGGAAGTACCGCAGAACCGGTGGAGTCCTACCGGATCACTCCGTGTCCATGCTCATCGCCGACAGGAAGCCCCGGTCGAGCATGGTGCCGACGGACGTGTCGTCGGCGGTGCACAGTCCCGCGTCGTGGCAGGCGGTGCTCACCAGATAGCGGCCCATGACCTCGTGCGTGGCGAAGCCCCACTCGCCGCGGGTGGCGGCGCTGCCGTCCGGGGCGTGCAGCTTCAGCCCCCGTCCGATGCCGAACTCCTTGAAGCCCAGCCGCAGTCCCTGTCCCAGTGCCTTGGTGTACGCCTCCTTGAGGGTCCACAGCCGCAGGGCGTGCGGCACGCGCTGCTCCTCCGGCAGCTCCGCGATCTCCGCCGACTCGACGGCGGTCAGGATCTGCGCCTCCAGCAGGTCCAGCCGGACCGCGCGTCCGGTCGGCTCCGCGTCCACGCCGATGCGGCCGGTGCGGCTCAGCCCCACGGCCATCAGCTCGCCGGTGTGCGACAGGCTGAGTTCGATCTGGTCGAAGCCGCGCAGATAGGGGCGGCCGCCGAGCCGGTAGGCCAGGTCGAGTTGTTCCGGCTCGATCCCCAGGGCCGCCCCGGCCGTGCACTTGATGAGCAGCCGGGCGGCGGCGAAGCGGTAGCGGACGGTGGGGTCGGGGGTACGGCGGTAGCGGTCCCAGTCCGCGCCGAGCAGTTCGGGCAGCCGGGGGCTGGTCAGGACGGTCGGCAGCCATTCGCTCCACGTCGTGTAGACCACCGCGTTGCCGTGCGCGGCCAGGTTCTCCCGTACTCCGTGCCAGGGCCCGTCCGGCCGTGGCACATGGACCGGTTCGGCACACGTCACCTTGTTCATCGTCGCCTCCTGCGATGTCGTGCCGGTCGCCCGGGCCCTGTCCGGCGTTCCGTCAGCCCGCGAGCCGCGTGCCGTACACATCGAGGCTCCGCCCCTGCCGGCAGCGGTCGAGCGCCTCGTCCAGCACCGCCTCGACGACGCCGCCGGGCGGGTCCGCCACCGGTACGCCCAGGCGGCGGCCGATGCGGCTGAGGGCGAGGACCGCCCACGCCGGCCGGCCGAGGAACGGGTCGCCGGCCTGTTCCCCCGCCTCCCAGACCCCCAGCACGGCGGCGGCCGAGAGCACCAGCGCGTAGCGGTCGGCCAGCGCGCAGGCCTGCGGCCCGAAGTCCCGGCCGAGCGCGGCGCACCGGGTGAGCAGGACCCGCAGTTCGGCGACGAAGGCCCGCGCCAGTTCGGCCAGCGCGGCCACCGCCGGTTCGCCGCCGCTGCGGTCCGCCAGCCGTCCGGCCACCCCGACGAGGGTGGCGGTGAGCAGGTCGTCGGTGCCGGAGTGGGCCAGCCGCCGGTGGTCGAAGGCGGGCAGCGGCGCGCCCGGCCGGAACAGTTCGGCGGGCGGTTCCGGGGTGCGGAACCAGGCCGTACGGGCCAGGGCCGGCAGCTGGGGCACGATGACCGCCTGGCAGACGGCGGTGCCCGCGTGTCCGAGCCCGGCGACCGGCAGGTCGCGTACGAGCTTCTGGAAGCCGCCGTAGACCGGCCCCCGGTCGTAGCCGCGGCCGCCGAGCACCGTGGCCAGTTCCTCCAGGTCCTCGCGCAGCAGGTCCGGCATCGTGTACTTGACCGCCGCGCCCAGCAGGTACGACTCCTCGGGCATCAGGCTCATCGCCCGCAGTCCGGTGACCGCCATGGCGTCGCAGGCCAGCAGGTCGGCGAAGACCCCGGCGAGCGCCTTCCGGCGGCGGCGCGAGGGCCGGCCGTCCGGCCGGTTCTCGGTGGCCGCGCGCACCGCCGAGCGCAGTACGCCGTCGACGCCCGCGAGCACGGTGGCCGGGATCAGGCAGTGGCTGATCTGGAAGCTGCGCAGGGCCAGGGACACCCCGTCGCCGACGGCGCCGACCAGGGCGCCGTCGGGCAGGGCGACGCCGTCGAGTTCGAGGCCGGAGAAGTGCGCTCCGCGCATTCCGGGCGTCTCCACCCGGCCGAGCCGGCGCACCTCGCCGGCGGCCGGCGCGCCGGGGCCGAGCATGAGGACGGAGTGGCTGCGGGGGCCCGCCTCCCGCGAGGTGCGGGCGTACATCACGAACGCGTCGGCGCGGTGGGCGTTGATGACGACGTCCTTGCGGCCGCCGACCAGCCAGCCGCCGGGGCGCCGTTCGGCGTCCATCTCGTTGCGGAGGATGGCGTTGGCGTGCGCGACCTCGCGGTGCACGATCGTGACGCGGCCGCCGCCGAGCAGTACGCCGGCCAGCGAGCGCCGCTGCTGCTCGTCGCCCCCGGTCCACACCGAGGAGGCGGCGAACAGGGACGTGATGCCGAAGCCGTAGCCGAGGGCCAGGTCGCGGCGGAACAGCGGGCGCAGGACGCGGGCGAGTTCCTCCAGGGAGGTAAGCCGGCCGCCGAGGTCGTGGGGGACGAACTCGGCGGCCACGCCGGCCTCGGTGAGCAGCGCCTCGGTGGCCTCGGGCACCTCACGGGCCTCGTCGGCGCGCAGCAGCGCGAGGTGCCCGTGCGGGTTCGCGGGGTCGGACGGGTCGCCGAGCGCGGCCTCCAGGCGGGCGGCGCGCAGCGGTTCGGTGGTCCACGGGGGCGGTGCGTCCGGGGTGCCGGCGGCATCGGGGAGGCTGTCCCGTGCGGGGGCGTGGATGTCCCGCACGGGGGTCGGGGCGGTCCGGGGCGCGTTCACAGGACGCGGACCGAACCGAGGGCGTACCGCGTGGCGTACCGCAGGACGGACAGTCCCGCCTGGCCGAGCGCTTCGCGTGCGTGGTGGCCGGCGGCGACGGCGTCGGTGCCCTCGCCGAGCACCCGCTCGATGTTGTCCTCGTCGAGCAGCACGTGGTGGCGGGCGATCAGGTTCACACCCGTCTCGTCGGGCTCGATGGACCACTCGCCCGCGTGCGCGGCGAACAGCGGCGAGGTACGGATCTGCTTGTAGACGATGCGCTGGGCGCCGGGGAAGCAGATGCGGACGGACTCGGTGCTGTGCGCGCTGCCGTCGATGGACAGGCTGCCCATGGACATCACCTGCACGCCCGGTTCGTCCTCGACCAGGTCCAGCCGGGCGACGTGGGGCAGTTCGGCGGGCCAGTCGTCGGCCCGGTACAGGAAGTCGAAGATCAGCTCGGCGGGGGCGTTGACGTGGAGGGTGTCCTCGAAGGACCACACCAGGTCGTCCAGCCGGGTCCAGCGCTCGGCGACCCGGGCGAGCCCGAGCTGGACGCTGCTGTTGGCCGCCGTGACCTCATCGGCCCAGGCCGCGTCGGCGGGGTCGTCGCCACTGGCCGTGAAGGAGTGCTCCAGCGTCACCCGGGAGCGGTCGCCGAGCGGTTCCACGGTCCAGACCCCGCTCGCGGAACGCGTGGGGGCGGTGGGCTGGTCCATGGTGAACTCCACGCGCAGCCGCTGTACGTCCAGGCGGCGGTTGGAGATCCAGGACGTGACGACGTCACCCGACGTGGCCCACATGCGCAGCCGCTCCCGCGTCCCCTGGAAGTCGAGTTGCTCGACGTGGACGCAGGGCGGAAAGAACAGTGGCCATCTCGTGGCGTCCGCGATCAGCCCGTACAGCACACCGGCCGGGGCCGCCGCGATCACCTGGTGGACCGTGCGGTGCACTCGCGCATCCGACATCTTCCACACCCTTCCCTTCGGCACTCCGGCCGGCTCGGGCCGCCGCGTGCGGGTCGGCGGCGTGCCGTCCGGACTCCGGCGCGGCGCCGCCTGTGCCGGTGTCCCGCACCGGCGCGCACGACCGCGCCACGTCGAGGCCGGCGGCGGATGCCACCGGAATCCGCCTCGACCGGCGGCCGTGTCAACGACCCTGTCCGGAACGGCTCGTGGCCGGCCTGGGACCTGCTGGAGCCGCGCCGGAGCGGGACCGGAGCACCCCTTCCGCCGTCCGGGGGCCGGGCGGGGGCCGCACTCCCCCGGGCAGGCACGATCCGCGCGCGGCGGCCTCCGGGAGCGGGCGCGGGCACCGGCCGGGCCGTCCGCCGGCTTGAGCACGGCTCCAGCCGGGGCCCCGACACTCGTCCCGCCGCCCACCCGGTCACCCCCGTCCTGGTGGGCGGCACGTGTGCCCGCCCCCATTCCGGCACGGCTCCCCTCTCCGGCTCTCCTGCCACGCCCCCCACCGCACGGCTCCAGCCGCGAGCCACCGGCCCCACAGTGACGCTCCACCCGACCTTGAGGGTTCCTTGAGAGATCGGGCGGACGGTGGCCCCTACACGGCTCGTCGCGGCACCGCTCCGGCGGTCCGCCGGCCGTGACCCGTGACGTTCCGGCGCCCGCACCCGACCGTGCCGTGCCCCGGTGCGCCACTCCCCCGCCGCCGATCCGGCGGCCAGCCCCTGGAGGCGAGTGCCCTGAACCCATTCGGCTTCGTCCGTGTCCTGTGGGACGGATTTGTCGCCCTCGGACTCATGCACACCGGCGAAAGCACACTGCGGGGCTGTCCGGACCGCGACCCGGTCCACGACGGCCCGCCGCCCGGCCACCCCGAGCGGCTGCGCCCCGACCTGCCGCTGACCGGGTACGAGGAACGGCTGCGGCGCCAGCTGGGCCACTCGCCGTATGCCGGCGGCCCCCTCTGAGACGAGCGGGTCAGGCTCCGGCGGCCCGCACCACGGCGGCGGAGTTGAACCCGCCCCGGCCGCGGGCGAGCACCAGCGCCGTCCGCAGGCCGGGCAGTTCCCGCGCCGCCCCGGTCACCAGGTCGATCCCGTAGTCCGCGGCGGGCCGTACGGTCCCGGTCGTGGGCGGTACGACCCGGTCGCGCAGCGCGAACAGCGCGGCCGCCATGTCGAGCGAGGAACCGCCCGCGCCCAGCCGCCCGGTCATCGACTTGGGGGCCGTCACCGGCACCCCGTACGGGCCGAACAGCGACGTCAGCGCCGCAGCCTCGGCCCGGTCGGCGTCCCGTTCGCCGGCCGCGTCCGCGAAGACCACGTCCACCTCGTGCGGCGCCACCCCCGCGTCGGCCAGCGCGAGTTCCGCCGCGTCGCGCAGCCGCGGCAGGTCGTCGCCGCCGTCGAAGGTGGCCGCGCAGCCCGCCACCACGCCGTACACGTGCGCCCCGCGCGCCGCGGCCGCGGCCGCGTCCTCCAGGACCAGCAGCGCCCCGCCCTCGCCCACCACATGACCGCCGGCCGCCTCGTCGAAGGGCAGGTAGGCGCGGTCCGGGTCGGCGGCCGTGGTCATCCGGCCGTCCGCGAGGTGGGCGGCCCAGCCCCACGGGCACAGGGCCGAGTCGACCCCGCCGGCGACCATCAGGCCCACGCCCTTACGGATCTCCCGGCGGGCCCGGGCCACGGCGTCGATGCCGCCGGCCTGCTCGCTGACGACCGCGGTACCGGGGCCGCGCAGGGTGTGCCGGATGGAGATCTGGGCCGTACCGGCGGCGTGGAACCAGGCGAAGGACTGGTAGGCGCTGACGTACGCGGCGCCCTTGCCCCACAGCGCCTCCAGCCCGCGCTGCCCGAACTCGGTGCCGCCCGCGGTGCTGGCGGTGACGACGCCCGCGCCGTACCGGGGCAGGCCGGCCGGCTCGGCCCCGGAGTCCTCCAACGCCTCCTTCGCCGCCACCAGCCCCAGGCGCGTGACCCGGTCGGTGGAGGGCAGCAGACGGCTGGAGATGTGGTCCTCGTCGACGAACCCGTCGATCTCGCCCGCGATCCGCACCGGGTAGCCGGAGGCGTCGAAGCGGCTGATCGGGCGGATGCCGTTCTTCCCCGCCAGCAGCGCCCGCCACCAGGACTCGGCGCCGAGCCCGTTGGGGGCGAGCACTCCGATGCCGGTGACCACCGCGTCGGCGGGCGGGCGCTCGCTCTCCTCGCCGGGCCACTCCAGTCCGGCGATCCCCTCACCGCTTCTCATGCCGCCTCCCGCAGCCGGGGCCGGGTCAGGACCGTCGCCGCGTGGAACCCGCCGAAGCCGCTCGCGACGCTCAGTACGGTGCTGGTGCGCTGCTCGCGCGCGAACAGCGGGGTGTAGTCCAGATCGCAGGTCGGGTCGGGTTCGTACAGGTTCGCCGTCGGCGGCACCGTGCTGTGCCGGATGGCGAGCACGCTGGCCGCGACGTCCAGGGCCCCCGCCGCGCCCAGCGCGTGCCCGATCATCGACTTGATGGAGCTGACCGGGACCCGCCAGGCGTGTTCGCCGAGGCCCACCTTGAAGGCGTGGGTCTCGTGCCGGTCGTTGTGCCGGGTGCCGGCGCCGTGCGCGTTGACGTAGTCCACGTCCACCGGGTTGAGCCGGGCGGTGTCGAGCGCGGCCCGGATGGCGTCGGCCATCTCCTCCCCGCCCGGCCGCAGTCCCGTCATGTGGTGGGCGCTGCTGTACGAGGCGAAGCCGGACAGCTCCGCGTACACGTGGGCCCCGCGCCGCCGGGCGTGCTGGAGTTCCTCCAGGATCACCACGGCCGCGCCCTCGCCGAGGACGAACCCGTCGCGGGTGCGGTCGAACGGCCGCGACGCGGTCCCCGGTTCCTCGTTGCGCGGGCTGGTGAGCCTGATGCGGTCGAAGCAGGCCATCGCGATCGGGGAGATCGGCGCCTCCGCGCCGCCCGCGATCATCATGTCGGCGCTGCCCTCGCGGATCAGCTCGGCGGCGTGCCCGATGGCGTCCAGGCCCGAGGTGCAGCCGCTGGAGACCACGCCGACCGGGCCCTGCGCCCCGCTGTCGCGCGCCACCTCTGCGGCGAGGGAGCCGACCATGAAGTAGTCGTGCAGGTGCTCGGCCGCCTTGGAGTGGTCGACGGTCCAGGACCCGCCGAAGTCGCTGAGCAGGGCGTACTGCGTGACCAGTCCGGTGGTGCAGCCGGCCGCGCTGCCCAGGCTCACACCGGTGCGCAGCGGGTTCCCGGCCGCCAGGACGTCGGCCAGGCCGCTGTCCCGCACCGCCTCGCGGGCGCTGACCAGCGCGAACTGGGCGGCCCTGTCGAGGCGTTCGGTGTCGGCGAGGGAGAAGCCGTGGGCGATGGGGTCGAAGTCGACCTCGGCGGCCACCCGTGAACGGTGCCGGGAGGCGTCGAAGAGGGTGACACCGCGCGTCGCGGTGCGTCCCGATGTGAGCAGCGACCAGAAGGCGCCGGTACCGATCGCGCCGGGGGCGACCACGCCCACGCCGGTGATGACGATCCGCCTCACCGCTCACCGCCGGTGGTGCGGTCCGCGGCCGGTCCGGCTTGCGGGGTGCCCTTCGTCAGCGCGGCGCGCTCCCGGCAGGCGTCCCCGATCATCGCGGGCAGCGCGGTGTTCCCGGCGAAGAAGTGGTCGCCGATCAGGGTGCGCACGGTGATGGGGCCGGTGGTCCACCGCCGCCATTCCTGGAGCGCGGTCGGGACGGCGAGCGGGTCGTCGCTGCCGGCGAAGACGAGCAGGGGTACGTTCACGGGTCCTCCGGTGACAGGGTCCAGGGCCGCCTGCCGCAGGGCCTTGGCCAACCGCAGGTCGTCGCGCAGGACGGGCAGCACGGAGCGGTGCCACAGGCCGCCGGGGCGGGCGGCGGGCCCCTTCGGCAGCGAGCCGAGGGCTCCGAGGAGCGGCAGCAGCTGCTCGTCGGGAGCTTCGGCCGCGCCGATCAGCGCGGCCGTGGCGTGCGGCGGCAGGCAGGCGCCGACCGCGAGGAACAGGGGCGGGGGCGCGCCCTCCTGGGCCAGCGCCCGGGTCAGGGTGTAGGCCACCAGCGCCCCCAGACTGTGCCCGTACAGCGCGTACGGGCCGGAGCGCGCCGCGTCGAGCAGCGGGCCGAGGAGGTCGGCCAGGAGTCCGGCGCGGTCGGTGACGCGGGGCTCCCGTCTGCGGCCGTCCCGGCCCGGAAGCAGCAGGGCCGCCACATCCACCGCGGGACCGGCCGCGAGGGACCAGCGCTGGTAGCTGGCCACGCCCGCGCCCGCGTGGGCGAGACAGTGAAGCCGTACCCGCTGCTCCACCACCTCGTCGACCGCCGTCAGCGAAGCCATCCGTCATCCTCCTCCGGGAAAGCTGCTCCGGCGTGCTCGCCGGGCGGCGCACCGGCCGCGCCCCGAGTCTCGCGACCGCCGCTGGAGCGGAACTCGACCCGCACCGGCACCGGCCCGCCGGCTCAGGCCGCGTACAGGTCGAAGGTCGAGGAGTGGCGCGGCCCGGCGACCACGTCCAGGCGCGGGTCGACCGCGAGCATCGCCAGGTGCAGCCGCTGGAGCTGCGGCGAGGGCTCGACACCGAGTTCGTCGATCAGCCGCTGACGCATCCGGCGGTAGACGTCGAGCGCGGAGGCCTGCCGGCCGGAGCGGTAGAGCGCGACCATCGCCTGCGAGTGCAGTCCCTCGTGCTGGGGGTGGCGGGCGATCAGATCGGTGAGTTCGGCAATCAGTTCGACGTGCCGGCCCAGCCGCAGGTCGGCGTCGATCCTGCGCTCACGCGTCACCAGCCGGCTCTCCTCCAGCCGCATGACCTCGATGTCGAGGATCGGGCCCACGCGTACG
Organism: Streptomyces sp. NBC_00525; assembly: GCF_036346595.1. Taxonomy (GTDB): domain Bacteria; phylum Actinomycetota; class Actinomycetes; order Streptomycetales; family Streptomycetaceae; genus Streptomyces. Next base: position 169,963 of record NZ_CP107835.1, on the reverse strand, counting down.
TCGACCAGCGCGGGGCCCTCCCACAGGTCGAGGGCGTCGCCGAGACACTTGGAGGCGCGTGCGTCCTCGCCGCTCTCGAACGCCTGCCGGCCCTCGGCCACCAGGGACTCGTAGGTGTGCACGTCGACGGAGTCGGCCGGGATCTGGAGCAGATAGCCGCCGTAACGGGTGGCCAGCACGTCCTTGGCGGAGCCGGGGACGTCCGGGCCCATGGCGGTGCCCAGCCGACGGCGCAACTGGAGGATGTACGTCTGGAGCGTGGTGAGCGCGCTCTGCGGCAGATCGGCGCCCCAGATCTCCTCCATCAGGGTGGGCACGGGCATGACCCGGCCCGGGTAGAGGGCGAGCAGCGCCAGAATCTGGCGGGGTTTGCCGGCGGTCGGGACGATGGATATCCCATTGACCTCGGCATCCAACGGACCCAGGACTTTAATCTTCATGATTCCCCTCCCAGCCTTGCCAGGCCGCCATAGCTTTCCGGCCGGTTGTGAACCTTTCGATACTGCCTTAATCCGGCCGTTTCTGGCTTTTCGATGGACCAGAGGCCAGGTGCACCATACCCTTCGGCACCCACCCCCCTCCGGCGATCGAGTACGGCTCTGGCGTATCTCCAATGACTTCCGAGATATGCCGCTGATACGCCGCCGGCAATCAACGGGCGAACAAAGATCCGTTCCTCCCACATCTTTTCGGACGCGGTACGCGCTGTTAGCTTTCCGGCCATGGCGACCGACACGACGGCGCACGGCGCCGACCCGCTCCCGCGCAGACTGCCCGCCCCGGCCGGCCTGGGCACCGCCCCTGGAACACCTGAGCTGCCGGGGCTTCCCGACGCGAAAATCCTGCTCGGCATACTGGGCCTCTGGTACCGGCAAGGGGTCCAGGCGGGCTTCCCCGATCTGACGGTCGGCCGTTTGGGAACCCGGCCTGAGAAATCCTCGAGAAACCCTTCAGAGTTCCCGGTGGCCCGGTCGCACACCGAACGCCGTGCGACCGGAACCCCTACGCTCCGATAGGAGAGGAAGGGGCCGCGTCCTTTTCGGATGGAATACCGGGAACGGATCTCCGGCCGCAGAGCCCTCGGGCCTCCCCCTGCGAGGATGAGATGGAGTTTCGAATACTGGGTCCGGTCCAGGTCTTCGACGAGCGGACCGGCGTTCCGATCGTGCCGTCCGGCGCCAAACAGCGCGCCCTGCTCGGCGCGCTCGTCGTCAAGGCCGGCCAGGCCGTATCCGCGGACCGGCTCGTCGACGAATTGTGGGGCGAACACCCGCCCGTCAACGCCGCCAACGCCCTCCAGGCCCATGTCGCGCGACTGCGCCGGCTGCTGCCCGACCCGCCGCCGGCCGCCTCCGAGGGGGCGCCCCACGCATGGCTGGTGACCCGCGCGCCCGGATACGTCCTGCGGCTCGGGCACGCCGGCACCGACGCCCGGAACTTCCACCGCCTGGCCGCCGAGGGACGCGGTCTCGCGCCCACCGACCCCGGCCGCTCGGCCGATGTGCTGCGCCGGGCCCTGGCGCTGTGGCGCGGCCCCGCCCTGGAGGGCAGCGGCCGGGGCACGATCTGTTCCGTCGAGGCCTCGCTGCTGGAGGAGAGCCGGCTCGTCGCGCTCGAATCGCTGTACACGGCGTGCCTGGGCGCGGGGCGGGCCGGCGAGATCACGGGCGAGCTGGAGGAGCTGACCACCGCTCACCCGTTGCGCGAGCGCTTCCATGAGCTGCTGATGACCGCGCTGTACCGGTGCGGCCGCCAGGCGGAGGCCCTGTGGGTGTACAACCGCGCGCACCGCCGGCTCGTCCGCGATCTGGGCGTGGAGCCCGGCCCGCTGCTGCGCGGCCGCATGGAGGCGATCCGCCACGACCCGGACCCCGTACCGGCCCGCCCCTCCGGGGACGACGAGGGTGCGAGCGTGCGCCTGCTGCGTACGGAACTCGCCGATCTGCGCCGTCACATCGAGCGCCTGACGCGTGAACAGCGGGAGCTGACGGACCGCCTGGAGGCGCTCACCGCGACGCACGCGCCCACCTCCTGACCGGTCGCGCCGCGTCGGTCGACGGGCCGGAAGGCTCCGGCCTGTGCCCGGACCGCCGCGCGCCGCGACGACGCGCGGGCCCTCGACCCGATCCGCGTTCAGCGATCCGGCCAAGGGCCCGCGCACCGGGCGGGCGCGGTTCCGTGTACGGCTCCGCCCGCCCCTCACCTCGTCACCGCACCACGAGCCGTCCCTTGGCCGTTCCGGTGGCGGCGGCCACCGGAACGGGCTCGGGACGCGCCGTGAGGATGAAGCGCTGGAGCCGGCTCAGCGCGGCCGACGGCTCCAGGCCCAGCTCCGAGACGAGGACCGTGCGCAGCCGCTGGTAGACGTTGAGCGCCTCGCCGCGGCGCCCGGAGCGGTGCAGCGCCAGCATGAACTGGCCGTGCAGGCTCTCGTGCATCCGGTGCCGGTTGACCAGGACGGTGAGTTCGGAGAGCAGTTCGCGGTGGCGGCCCAGCCGGAGGTCGGCCTCGATGCGCTGGTCGAGCGCGCACAGCCGGGCCTCGTCCAGGCGCCGGACCTCCATCTGGATCTGGCTGCCGGCCTGGACGTCGGTGAGCACGGGCCCGGTCCACAGCGACAGGGCGTCCGCCAGCCGGCGTGAGGCGCCCTCGTGGTCCTCGCCGTCCATCGCCCGGTAGCCGGCGCCGGCCCGGTGCTCGAACTCCCGGTAGTCGACGGCCCCTCCCCTGGTCTCCAGCCGGTAGCCGCCGGGCAGGGTGCTCAGGACGTCCTTGGCGGTACAGCGTTCGCTCTCGCCGTGTGCGAGCGCCGCGCCGATCAGCTCACGCAGCTGGAGCACGTACGTCTGGAGCGTCGTACGGGCGCTGCGCGGCGGGTTCTCGCCCCACAGCTCCTCGATCAGCGTGGCCACCGGGACCACCTGGTCGGCGTGGAGCGCGAGCAGGGCCAGCACCTGGCGCGGTTTCGGCGCGGTCGGCGTGACCGAGATCCCGTTCTCGGTGACGGACAGCGCTCCGAGCAGGTTGATGTCCACGTACTCCCCCAAAGGTCGCTGCAGGCGGGTGCCCGGCCTGCGCGTTCCCGCGTTGCCCGTTCTGCCGGGGCCGGATCGCGATGGCGCGTCCTGGCTACTCGATAAAAAAACAGCACAGTCGGTTTGTCAATCCCATAGGGTTCAAGACAAGCCCCCGACATCGATCTCCGGCCACACTCAGCCCGCGCTCCACTCCCCCTCAACCGCCCGGAGTCCGGCATCCCAGCAGTTCAAAACGCACAATTGCCACCCTGGAGCAGCCCTGCGCAGCGAAAGCCGGCCACTACGACGTGGCCGAATCCGATGCCAGGGAGCCCAGGGTGGCAGGCGGCGCGTCGCCATCTCATGGAGGCGCGCCACTAAAACAAACCAGATGGTCTCTTCAGTGGGTACGGAATGTCTCAAAGATCCCTCGAAGACGGACAGACCCTGGGGCCTGTCCGCCGGGGGTCCTAGGGTCTCCCCCGGGTTCCTGCGGGGTCCAGCGTTCCGAGCAGGGCCGGTGCGGCCAGGGCCGGGAGCAGCAGTTCCCAGAACCGCGCGACCGTGCGGGGGGCCAGCCAGACGGCGTCCCGGGCGCCCAGCACCTCGAAGCCCGCGATCGCGCCCACGACCGCCGTCACGATCCCCTCCGGCTCGGCGCCGGGCCGCAGTTCGGCCGCCGCGCCGGCTTCCCGCACGAGGTCCTCGACCCAGCGCCGCAGGTGCACCCGGAGGTCCGCCCCCGGTTCCCACGCCACGTCGGCGCAGAGCACGAACCCGGCCCGCAGCACCACGTCGGTGGTCAACTCGCGTGTGAGCGCGTGCGTGACGTCGACGAGGTGCTGCAGCCGGCTCCGCGCGTCCGCCGGGGCCTCCAGCACCGCCCGCAGCCGGGCGAGCGCGGCGGCTTCCAGGGCCTCCACCAGGGCCCCCTTGCTGACGAAGTGGAAGTGCAGCGCGCCGTTGCTCACTCCTGCCCGCTTACTGATCCCGGTGAGCGAGGTGGCCGCCAGCCCCTCCTGGGCGACGATCTCGGCGACCGCCCCGATCAGGGCTTCCCGGGTGCGCATCGCGCGTTGCTGCCGTGCCATCGAGCGCTCCGTTACTGCGGGGGGTTGCCGTGCTTGCGGGCCGGTACGTCGGCGTGCTTGGTGCGGAGCATCGTCAGCGCGCCGATGAGCACCTCACGGGTGTCGGCGGGGTCGATGATGTCGTCGACGAGCCCGCGTTCGGCCGCGTAGTACGGGTGCATCAGCTCGGCCTTGTACTCCTTGACCATCTGGGCCCGGGTGGTCTCGGGGTCGTCCGACTCGGCGATCTGCCGGCGGAAGATGACGTTGGCGGCGCCCTCGGCGCCCATCACGGCGATCTCGTTGGTGGGCCAGGCGTAGGTGAGGTCGGCGCCGATGGACTGGGAGTCCATGACGATGTAGGCCCCGCCGTACGCCTTGCGCAGGATCAGGCTGATCCGGGGCACGGTCGCGTTGCAGTACGCGTAGAGGAGCTTCGCGCCGTGCCGGATGATGCCGCCGTGCTCCTGGTCCACGCCGGGCAGGAAGCCGGGTACGTCCAGAAGGGTGATGATCGGGATGTTGAAGGCGTCGCACATCTGGACGAACCGTGCGGCCTTCTCGGACGCCTCGATGTCCAACACGCCTGCCAGCGCCTGCGGTTGGTTGGCGACGATGCCGACGACCTGGCCGTTGAGCCGGGCCAGGGCGCAGATGATGTTGCGGGCCCAGCGCTCGTGGATCTCCAGGTAGTCACCGTCGTCGACGATCTCCTCGATGACCTTGTGCATGTCGTACGGGCGGTTGCCGTCGGCCGGTACGAGGTCGAGCAGCACCTCCGAGCGGCGGGTCTGCGGGTCGGAGCACGGCTCGCACGGCGGGTACGCGCGGTTGTTCTGCGGGAGCATCGACAGCAGGTAGCGGACCTCGGCGATGCAGGTCTCCTCGTCGTCGTACGCGAAGTGCGCGACGCCCGAGGTCTCGGCGTGCACGTCGGCGCCGCCGAGGCCGTTCTGCGTGATCTCCTCGCCGGTCACGGCCTTCACGACGTCCGGGCCGGTGATGAACATCTGCGAGGTCTCGCGGACCATGAACACGAAGTCCGTCAGGGCCGGACTGTAGGCCGCCCCACCCGCGCACGGGCCCAGCATCACGCTGATCTGCGGGATGACGCCCGAGGCACGCGTGTTGCGCTGGAAGATCCCGCCATAACCGGCGAGCGCCGAAACACCCTCCTGGATACGGGCACCCGCGCCGTCGTTCAGCGACACCAGCGGCGCACCCGCCGCGATGGCCATGTCCATGATCTTGTGGATCTTCGTGGCGTGGGCCTCGCCCAGCGCACCGCCGAAGATCCGGAAGTCATGCGCGTACACGAAGACCGTGCGGCCCTCCACCGTCCCCCAGCCGGTGATCACACCGTCCGTGTACGGCTTCTTCGCCTCCAGACCGAAACCCGTCGCCCGGTGCCGCCGCAGCTGCTCGACCTCGTGGAACGACCCCGGGTCCAGAAGCAGTCCGATGCGCTCACGGGCCGTCAGCTTGCCCTTGGCGTGCTGCGCCTCGGTCGCCCGCTCACTCGGACCACCGGCCGCCTGTGCGCGGACCGCGTGCAGTTCGGCCACACGCTCGTGAGCGTTCGCCGCTTCCGCGGAGGCCCGAGGAATGTCATTCACAACTGTCACGACACGTCCCTTCCTCTCAAGGTGCGGCCCGATCGACGCCACCATAACAAACCGCGCATGCGGTTTGTATAGCGCGGCTGGTACGCACACGAATCAGTCGTGGGTGAAGTGGGCCGGCCCTATCGCCAGCTGTACGGAGAGCAGTAGCTCTCGAGGGGGCGCTCGGGCCGCCACGGCGGAACCTCGGGCAGCTCGGCGTCGCCGGCCTCGTCCTCCCGCCCCGCCAGCAACGCACACAGCACCACGGCGACCGCGGCCAGTTCCTCGTCGTCGGCGTGCCCGCGCTCCACCCGGAACGCGGGCGTCACGGTGTCGAAATCGCCCATCAGCCCTCCTCAAACCTGTGGCCCACCGTCCGGCACTCGGCTTGAGAAGTCCTGCCGTTCCTCTGGAGATCCGCTGGAGCCCACACCGCACCCGCGTCGCGCCTCGCGCCCGGCACGTTGAAGGGGCTGCGCATTATTACGGCGTAATAATGCGCAGCCCCTTCGGCAGCGGTCAGGGTGGCGTAGTGCGGGAACAGGGCGTCGATGTCCGTCGTGCAGAGCGTGAGACGGACCAGATCGGCCAGGGTCATGTCGGCCCCGGCGAACACCGCTTCCAGGTTGTCGAGGCCGAGGGCCAGTTGAGCGGCCATGTCTCCCTCGTGCCTCGGGTTGCCCTCGGCGTCGGTGGCAGTCTGGCCGGAGCAGTAGCCGCGATGGCGGAGATCCGGCGCGCGGTGCTCACCGGGCGGAAGCTGCGCATCCAGTACACGGCCACGGGCCAGGAGGCCCGTCCGCGCACCGTGGACCCGGTGGGGCTGGTGGCGGTCCGGGAACGCGGGTACCTGCTGGCCCTGCGAGCGGGCGAGGAGCGTACGTACCGGCTGTCGCGGGTGCTGGCGGCCGAGGCCATCGGAGAGCCGGCGGAGCGGCCGGGGACGGTGGATCTGGAGCGGCCCTGGCGGCAGCGGTGCGCGCGGTTCCTGTCCGAGGGGCATCTCGCGGTGTCGGTGCGGGTGGCTCCTCAGTGCTCTCCCCCGCGTCCCTGCGGACGGTCCTGCACGGGCGGGCCGCCGCGCTCGCCGCTCATTACGCGGACCCGGCCCCGGATATTACGCCGTAATAATCGGGAGGCCGGCCCCGGATATTACGGCGTAATAATCCGGGACCGGCCTCCGTGGCGGCGGCTAGCGGGCGTCGGCCGCCGGGGCCTGCTCCGCCCGCATCCGCTTGGATTCCTCGATCTTGTAGTCGACGAGCAGCTCCGTCAGCTTGCGCCTGGACTGGACGTCGAGCTCGGCGATGATCAGGTTCGTCAGGGTGTGCGGGTCGGTCGAGGGCAGCCGGGCGGGGGGCTCCGTGGGCGGCTGCCGGTTCTGCTTGGGGGCGCGGGGCTTCTGGGCGCGGCTCGCCTTCAGCTGCTGGAGGTGGGCCTCCTGCTCCTCGGCCTTCTTCTTGCCGACCAGGCGCAGCGTGGCGGCGGATTCCTCGCCGGACTGGAGCTTCTCCTTGAGTGAGGGGGTCAGGGTGAGCAGCGCGAGGCGCTGGGAGACCCAGCCCTGGGAGCGGTGCAGCCGGGCGGCGAGGGCTTCCTGGGTGCCATGGATCTTCAGGAGCTGGTCGAGGGCCCTGGCCTCGTCGAGGTGGTTGAGCTCCTGGCGGTGGATGTTGGCGACGAGCGCCGATTCCAGTATTTCGTCGGGGTTGCTGCCCAGGTTGTCGTCGAGCATCACCTTGATCTCGGTGAGGCCGGCTTCGCGGGCGGCGGCGAGGCGGGAGTTGCCGTCGATGACGACGTACTTGGTGCCGGGTTCGAGGTCGGCCTCGCGGTCCGGGTTCCCTTCGAGGTAGGCGAAGCGGCCCATGATGCTGATGGCGGTCTTCTGGCCGTGGTCGCGCAGGCTGTTGCCGAGGTCGGTGAGGTCGCCGAGGTCGGACCTGGGGTTGTCGGGGTTGAGGCTGATGACGTCGACGGGGAGTTCGACCGGGGGAGGGGCGCCCTCGGTGGGGGCGGCGGCGACCTGGTTGATGGCGGCGCGCCGGGCGCTGATGGACTGGGTCTGGCCGAAGGAGGAGCCGGCGCCGAGCCGGGATGCCTTGCTCATGAGATCTCCCGGGCGAGGGCGCGCAGACCGACGGCCTGGTCGCAGCGGGGGGAGTAGGCGAGCAGGGGCTGCTTCACGCGTACGGCCTCCTTCTGTTCCTTGAGGTCGCCGATGACACCGACGACCCTGGGGTCCTTTATGTCCATCCAGGAGTTGAGGGACGAGGTGGCGATGTAGCCGCGGCGGGCGTCGTAGTGGTTGACGACGATGCCGAGGTAGTCGAGTTCGAGGTGCATGTCGTCGCGCAGGTCCTCGATCTGGGAGGTGAGGAGTCCGTAGGCGTCGGCGGAGCTGTCCTCGGCCTGGACGACGACGAGCACACCGGAGTTGCCGGGGGCTTCGCCCTGGCGGCGGCGGCCGTAGTAGGCGGCGGCGTCCATGCTGAGGCCGAGGCTGGGCGGGCAGTCGATGATGACGGCGTCGTAGTCGGCCTCGATGGCGGACAGGGCGCGTTCCAGGGCTGCTTCACGGGCCCGGACCCCGGAGAGCTTGACGTCGAGGAGGAAGGCGTCGGTGCAGGCCGGCAGGAGGTGGAGGCGGTCGCCGAAGCGCGGGTCCTCGATGCGGACGACGAGGTCGGCGAGGTTGCCCTTGGCCTCGCCCGCCATGTGCTTGGTGAGGCTGTCGCCCTCGATGGGCAGGGGCTCGTGGCCGAGCTGCTTGGTGAGGTGGCACTGGGGGTCGAAGTCGACGAGGAGGACGCGCAGTCCGAGGCCGGGCAGGTCCTCGTAGTCGAGGGGGGAGGGGTGGTCGTCCTCGGCGAGGGCGGCCGCGAAGTGCTTGGAGATGCGGACCGGGTGGAGCGCGCCGGGGTCCTCGGCGAGGGCTTCGCCCGTGCCGGCCGCGATGGCGGTCTTGCCGACGCCGCCCTTCTGGTTGCAGGTGATGATCCTCTTGGGGTGCTCCGGGCGGACGACGGTGGGCGCCGGGTTCGTCTCCAGCCACATCACGACGGACTGGGCGAGGCCCTGGATGAGGGAGACGCCGCGCGAGGCGCAGTCGGCGCGGAACCCGTCCCACTGCCCGTCAGGCAGGAAGGTGGCGAAGGACTTGGCGCCCGCGGTGTCGATGGGGGAGAGGTTGGAGCCGAGCCGCCGCCAGGCTTCGATGCCTGCTTCGACGGCGTGCTGGATGTCGGTCTTGTGCTGGGCTGCCCTGATCTTCAGGTCCTGCTGCAGCACCGAGGGCAGCTTGGAGACGACCTTCTCGCGGTCGCCGGGGGAGGGCGAAGTCATGGCAGTCACCTTACTAACTTCGATGATCCTTCTCGGCATCGACGCGTTAGTTGTGACTGTGTTTTCTTCGAGGACCACTCAAAAGCCCGGCTCCGGAGGGGTCCTGGAGCCGGGCTCGGTGGCCGGGAAGGGGTGCCCGCGCACGGGGGCGACCGGATTATTACGCCGTAATACGTCGGCGGGGCTGGGGGATTATTACGGCGTAATAATCCCCCAGCCCCGTCAGCTGCCCGCCTCCGCCGTCGCGGCCAGACCGCGTTGCGAGCGGGGTGTCTTGTCGCCCACCCGCTTGGGCTCGATGGTGCTCGGGTCGACCGCCTCGCCGGGGGCGCCCTCGTGGTACGGGCCGTCCGGGTCGGCGTCGCGGTCGTGGGGGAGGAGGAAGAAGACCCGGCGCAGATGCAGTCCGCTGTCGGGGTCGGCCTCGGTGTCGGCCTCCAGCTCGGTGTAGCCGACCATGCGCCCGTCCCGTTCGTAGCGGGGCTTTCCCCGGCGGCGGGTGGTCTTGTCGAGCGCCTGGCGTACGTAGTCGAGATTGTCGGGGTTCTCCAGCCAGACCACGGCGTTCTCGTGGTGGAGGTCGCTCTCGTTCAGCAGCGAGCTCATGGCTGCAGCCCCTTAGTGTGTCGGCCGGCCGGGAAGAGGCCGGGGTGGGTGTGAGCACGTTCCCTGGTGGGGGCACCGTGTTCATGGTAGGCCGGATCGGCGGAAGCGTGCCGGGCACGGTGGTCAGGCATGGCTGCTCCGGGAGTCCTCGTCCGCGAGAAGCCCGAGGCCGGGGTAGTACTTCTTGCCGCTGGACTTCATCATGTCGGCGGGCGAGGCGAGGCAGAGTTCCTGGCGGACGCGGGTCGCGAACGCACGGGCCGTCGCGGGCCTGATCCCCTCGCCGGCCCCGCACCAGCTGCTGTACGCCGCGTACAGGAGACCCTGCTCCACCCGCAGGTCCGGGGCCTGGGTGGTGCAGCACTCGGCGAGGAAGCGGCCGATGTGGTCCTCGGTGGTGGCGTAGGCCGCGGTCGCCGAGCGCACCGTGGCGGGGCCGTCCAGCGGGTCACGGGTGGCCAGGTAGAGCTTGGCGCCCTCGATGAGCCACTGCAGGATGCCGGGGCCCTCGCTCTGCACCAGTTCTTTGGCCAGGTTGTCGATCTTGCGGGCCGCCGGGACGACGCGCTCGAACGGGATCAGACGGATACGGCGCCAGAACGCATGGCCGCCGGTGCCTACTTCGGGACGGTGGTTGCCCAGCAGCCAGAGCTTGTGGGTCGGGTTGAAGCTGAAGAAGTCCTGCCGCATCCTGCGGGCCATGATGCGGTCGCCACCGGTCAGCAGCTTCACGCGGGACTCGTCGAACTTGTCGTTCGGCTTCAGCTCCGAGCAGACCACGATGCGCCGCCCGTGCAGCTCGGTCAGCTCCGTGGAGTGCTCGGAGAACTTGCCCTTCTCCATGAGGAAGCCCGGCGGCGCGGCCTGCGCGTAGTCGCCGAGGATCTGCGTCATGACGTCCAGCAGCACGGACTTGCCGTTGGCGCCGGTCCCGTAGAGGAACGGCAGCACCTGGGCCCCGACGTCCCCGGTGACGGAGTAGCCGAGGAGCAGGTGGAGGAAGTGGATGGTCTCCTCGCCCTTGGCGTCGTCGCCGAAGGTGTCGTGCAGGAAGCGGTGCCAGCGCGGGGTGGGCGTCTCCTCGGGCGCCACGCTCGTCGCCCTGGAGTGCATGTCGCCCTCGGGGTCCGGCTTGCGCAGATGCCCGGTGTGCAGATCGACGACCCCGGCCGGGGTGCACAGCGCGTACGGGTCACCGTCCAGGACGTCCGGGTCGAGCGCCAGGGCGGGGGAGGCCTTCGCCTGGGTGAGCATGGCCTTGATGCCCGGCGTCGACATCGAGCGGCGCCGGTGCGCGCGGACCTCCCGGTCGGTGAACTGGCCGGTGGGGTCGGTGGCGGGCATCTGCTCCGCGAGGTCGCCCGCCGCCCACACCGCGGCCTTCTCGCCGCCCGTGCGCTTCCAGCGGTACTGGTCCCAGTGGTACCAGCCCAGGCCCTCGACGTGCCGGAACTGGTCCCCGAACATGACGGCGAACAGCTTGGCGTTGCCCCGGTCCGTGAGCAGCGCGGGCAGACGGCCCTCGGGCAGGGGCGGTTCGCCCGCCGCGGAGGCGTTCTGCTGGGCGGGCAGGCCGGGCATGCCGCCCTCGGTCTCGAGGGCGAGCATCTGCTGCGCGGCGGCAGTGGCGTCGAAGCGCGGGCTGCTCTCGGCGCTGCTCATGGGCGTCCTTCGGGATGGAGCGGGCGGGCTGCGCCGGCGGACAGGGCTGAGGCGATGACGGTGAGGCTGTGCCGGTGGCGGTGCGGGCGCGCCGCGTCGGCGGCTTCGACGAGCAGGTCCCGCGCACGGGGCTCGGCGAGGTGCCCGGCGGCGACGAGGCCGCCCGCCGTGTAGGCGGCCCGGTTGAGCTTCTCGGTGAAGGCCGTGCCCTCGGCCGCCGCCGCGCACGCCCGGACCTCGGCGAGCAGGGGTTCCAGCAGCCGCACGGCCCGTGAGACGCCGCCTGCCGGGCGGACGGGACGGGGTGCGGGGACCCTGGCCGGGGCGGGGCCGGGCGCGTGTCCGGTGCGGCGCAGTTCGACGGCGAGCCAGGGGGGCAGGGGAGCGGGCAGCCGGGCGGACCCGACGGGGGTGTAGGTGCCCGCCGGGGTGCGGGTGGCCGGGGTGACGATGTAGCCGCCGGTGGCCCGGACGTCGACCTGCCAGGCCAGGGCCACCTTGGGGCTGGAGCCCACCGACGAGCGGTAGCGCGGTCCGTCCGGCGCGGTGCGGTACCAGACGTGGAGGCCTCCGGACGGGGTGCGGACGCGAAGGGTGGCCTCGTCGTCCGCGGGGCTCGGCGCGCCGCGCAGCGCGGCCAGGAGGGCGAGGGTGTCGAACCCGGAGGCCAGGCCGGTCAGGTTGACGCTCTCGTGGATCGGAATGCCCGGCAGAAGGCGGTCCCGGTGCGGGACTTCGGCACTGTGTGCGTCGATATCCAGTACGACGAGGCCGGCCGGGCCGCAGGAGACGCCGACCCCGAGGCCGGGGTTGGCACCCCACCAGGCGGCCAGCCGCTCGGGGTCGGTGGTCGCCGCGTGGAAACCGTGGCACCACCTTCCTGCGGGGAGGCAGGGGCAGTCGGCCGGGCGGTGCGGGTCCTCCCGGCAGCCGGGGCAGTTGCCCGCCGGAGTTTTGCGGCCGGCCGCCAGCGGATGGACGGGCCAGCCGTTCCCCGCACACCAACGGGCCATGTCGAAGGGACTCGTGGCCCCCGCCGCGCGCGGGTCACCGGTCTCTCTTTGACGCGGCACGCTGATCGTCCTTGCCGAGGGGCCAACAGGTTTCGTTCAGTCCCGAACAACTCAGTCCCTCGGAGAAAGACCAGGTCAGAGGGGTGCCTCCGACCTGCCGAGGGACTAAAGGGACTGAGTTTTCCAATCCGGATCAGAGCCTACAACAGGCATCCCGGAGCGCACGGGTCTCTTCGCTCCGCGAGTCCCTTCGGTCCCTTGCTCCGAGGAGTCGTAGCCGCACACCGCACGTTTTCGGCCAGCGAGCCGGAGGCCGCCGGAGGAGGGACCGAACGGAGGGACTGAACGTGGAGCCGAGGGACTGGAACTTTCGGTCCCTCTTCGGTCCCTCGGGCAAAACCGCAGGTCAGAGACTTGCGGGCCCAAATCGGAGGGACTGAAGGGACTCAAGTTCGGTAGTTATCAGCGCTTCAGGATAAAGATGATTAATAGAAAGGGAAATATAGGGTGTTTCTACGCGCGAGCGCATACACACGCCTGCATAATCGCTTATAACTACCAACCTTGAGTCCCTTCAGTCCCTTCAGACCCTGATCTCCCCCGACCGCACCCCTCTGACCTGCGGTTTTGTCGGAGGGACCGAAGAGGGACCGAACGCGGAGGGACTGAACCGACGTCAGTCCCCCGCGGCAGCGGCAGGCCGGAACGCGTCCAGGTGGTCGGCCGCCCAGTCCTGGAACGTCCCGGCCGGGCGCCCGAGCAGGCGGGGGAGCGTGGGGTCCACGACCCCCTTGGAGCCGCTGTGCTGCCTTCTGGCGCTCTCCAGGAGGGCGTCGGCGATATCCGCCGGGTAGCGCGCTCCGAGGGCCGTATGGGCCTCCTGGGGGCTCAGCTCGTGGAAGTGGAGCTCCAGGCCCAGGAGCCGGGAGAGCTGAGCCGTCTGCGCGGCGGCCGAGAGCGGCTGAGGGCCGGTCAGGGTGTAGGCCCGGCCCGCGTGGTCTCCCGCAGGCCCGGTGAGGGCCCGTACGGCCGCCTCCGCCACGTCCCTGGGATCGACGCAGGCGTTCTCGGAGAAGCCGTACGCCGCGCGCACCGTACGATCGGCACGGATGGAGCGGGCCCAGGACAGGGTGTTCGACATGAAGGCGCGGGGGCGCAGCAGGGTCCAGGCCGTTCCGGAGGCGCGCAGCAGGTCTTCGTTGTGGCGCTGGCGACGGGTGATCAGATCATCGGCTCCGGGGTCGGTGACGGCGGCCGCGGAGAGCTTGACGATGTGCCGGACGCCGGCCGCGCGGGCCGGGTCCAGGAAGCGGGTGTCGTCGTCGCCGTCGGGGTTGGTGACCAAAAAGGCGGTGCGGACGTTGTGCAGAGCGTCCGTCAGCGAAGCGGGGTCCGTGAAGTCGCCGTGGACGATGTGGGCTGCGGGAGGGGCGCCGGTGACCCGCTCGGGGTGCCTGGCCATGATGCGTACGGGCAGGCCGGCGGGGAGGAGCCGGAGCACTTCACGGCCGATCGTCCCGGTTGCGCCCGTGACGAGGATCATGGTTTCCCTTTCCTGCCGGACATTTCCCCGACCAGGGCGGAGGGAAGGCACCGGCCTGTAAGATACGAACTGGACGGTTTATTTACTCTCCCGCAACCACCCTTGAGGAGGGAGGAGGCAGAGTGGCTGAGCAGCTACGTGCTATCCGCACCCGGCAGACGATTCTTTCGGCGGCGGCCAAGATCTTCGAGGAACAGGGGTACCAAGCAGCCACGATCTCCCAGATCCTCACCGAGGCGGGGGTGACCAAGGGCGCGCTGTACTTCCACTTCCACTCCAAGGAAGACCTCGCCCAGGGCGTCCTCTCCGAGCAGGACCAGCGGATCATCGTGCCGATGCGCGCGTCCAAGGTGCAGGAGGTCGTGGACGTCGTCATGCTGCACGCCCACCGCCTGCAGACCGATCCGATGGTCCGCGCGGGCGTTCGTCTGACGATGGACCAGCAGACGCAGAACCTCGACCGCAGCGGCCCGTTCCTGCGCTGGGGCGAGGTCGGTCTCGACCTGCTCCAGCAGGCGCAGGCCCAGGGCGAGTTGCTGCCGCACATCTCGCCGCCGGAGACGGCCGACGTGCTCGTGGGTTCCTTCGCCGGTATCCAGTCCATGTCACAGGCCGTCTGCGAGTACCGCGACCTGGTGGTGCGGGTGTCCGCCCTGATGCGGCATCTGCTGCCCAGCGCCGTGGTGCCGTCCGTGCTGGCCTCGCTCGACCTCTCCGAGGGCCGGGGCGCCAAGGTGTACGCGGAGGCCGTGAAGGCCGCCGACCTGCGCGACGACGTCCTGGAGACCGCGAGCTGAAAGCAACGGGCGTCCCGCCGGGCCGTGCTCATGGCCGCCCGGCCGGGGCGCCCGCCGCGTTTCCGGAGCCGCCCGGTCCGAAGTACGCCGCCAGCACCCGGTCCAGCTCGCCGTCGCCGGGCACCCAGGCCAGATAGCCGTCCGGCCGGACCAGCGCCGCCTCGTACGGCAGGGCGGCCACGGGGCGCGCCTCGACGGTGTGCAGGATTCCCGCCCACGGCCGGGCGGCCTCCCGGTGACGGCCGGACTTCTCGCCGAGGAGCAGCAGGAGCGGCCGCCCGTCGTGCAGCAGGCGGATGACGTCGGTGTCGCCGTCCGGGGTGCTCAGCGCGGTGTTGGTGAGGTAGGTCCCGGCTGCCGGACCGCCCGCGCCGGTGGGATCGGGCAGGACGGTGTCCTGGGCGCTGATCAGGCCGCCCAGCCGGCCGCTCTCGTCCTCGGACGCGAGGAGCTCGGTGAACAGCGTGCGCAGGGCGTCCGCTTCGGGGCTCTGGCGCATCAGGGCGAGTTGGGCCAGGGTGCCGTCGATCACGCGGCGGGCGAGCGGCCGCCGCTCGGCGTCGTAGCCGGTCAGCAGGTTCTCACCGGCCGTGCCGCGCACCGCGTGGGCCAGCCGCCAGCCGAGGTCGAGAGCGTCCAGGACGCCGGTGCTCAGGCCCTGGCCGCCGATCGGGAAGTGCACATGCGCGGCGTCGCCGACGAGGAAGACCCGGCCCTGTCCGAAGGTGCGGGCCAGCCGGGCGAAGTCGCTGAACCGGCTGAGCCAGCGCGGGGAGTGCATCGCGATGTCGCGGCCCGCGATACGGGCCACCTCCCCGCGCAACTCCTCCAGGGTGACCGGCCGGTGACGGTCCGGGTGGGGGCCGCCGCAGTCGAGCGTACGGAGATGGGCGCGGCCGTCCCCGGTGTGCTTGGCGACGATCCAGCCGCGCGGGGTGCGGTGCCAGCCCTTGGGCAGGTCGCCGGGATCGTCCAGGGTGACCGTCCCCATCAGCGCCGACACCGTCGCCGGGACCGTGTCGGACTCGATGCCCGCCAGCGTCCGGACCGTGCTGCGGGCGCCGTCCGCCCCCACCGCGTAACCGGCGTCGCAGAGCACGGGGCCCGCGGGGCCCTCGGCCGTGACCCGTACGCCGGCCGGGTCCTGGGCGAGGCCGGTGACGCGGTGGCCGCGCAGCACGCGGGCACCGGCCGCCCGGGCCCGCGCCTCCAAGTGCCGTTCCAGGTCGGCCTGGGCGCACTTGAGGACGGGTTCCGGTTCGTGCGGGGGAGCGGTGATGGTCAGGCCGGGCAGCCCCGCGAAGTGGAAGGCGCTCGAAGTGGGCTCCGGCGGATACGGGGCGCGGGCCGGGCCGGGGAGGTGGCCCCGGCGGGCCAGGGACTGCACCGCGCGGGCGTGCAGCGTCGTCGCCTTCGGCTGCCCGGAGACCGACGTCCTCGGCTCCAGGAGTACGGTGTCCACGCCGGCCGCGGCCAGTTCGGCCGCGACGAGCATGCCGACAGGCCCTCCGCCGACCACGAGCACCTCGGCCCGGATGGGATGTTCTCCCCGCACGACGGTGCCTCTCTGTCCTCGGTACTCTCCCGACGACAGAAATATACCGGACGTGCTGTTTTTAATCCATCCCGGCCCGTTCCCCGGCCCGGACGCCGGAAAAACAGCTAGGGCTGGAGCTCGCGGGCGGCGGACGACGACATGGGGCCGCCCTCCGAACGCTCGGTCTTGTGCCCCTTGCTGCCCGGTGCCAGCGTGCGTACGTCCACGGCCTCGGCGGGCGCGCCGCGCGCGTACAGGCCTTCGGGCTCGGTGTCCCGGTCGTGGGGGAGCAGCCAGAACACCCGGCGGCGGAAGGTGCCCGAGGAGCGGGACGGCTTGGCCTTCGGGCCGAGGAGGGCGTACCCGACCATTCTGCCGTCGCGGTGGTAGGCGGGCCGGCCCCGGCGGGTCGGGAGGCGGTCCAGGCTCTGGCGGACGTAGTCGAGCACGCTGATGTCCTCGAGCCACACGAGGTCCACCTCGTGGACGATCTCGTCCTCTGCGATGAGGGCGCTCATACTGTCTCCTCGTCCGCGAGCAGGCCGATGCCCGGGTAGTACTTGCGCTGGTTGGAAAAGATCATTTCCTTCGGTGATGCCAGCCCCACCACTTCGCGGATGTGCGCCGCGAAGGCCCTCGACGAAATCGCCGGAACGCCCTCATTCTGGCACCAGCGCTTGTAGGCCGCGTAGAGCTGGGCTTGTTCGGCCCGGAGCCCGGCGTCGAGCCGGCAGGTCTCGCCGACGAAGCGCCCGGTGTGGTCCTCGGTCTCCGCGTACACGGTCGTCGCGATACGGACGCGCTCGGGGCCCGACAGGTCCTTGTCGCCGCCGAGGTAGCGGCGGGCGCCCTCGATCAGCCAGTTGAGGATGCCCGGACCCTCCTGGGTGACCAGGATGTCCGCCAGGTTGTCGATCTTGCGATGGTCGGAGACGACCCGTTCGAACGGGATGAGACGCATCCGGCGCCAGAACGCGAAGCCGCCCGTGCCGACTTCGGGGCGGTGGTTGCCCAGCAGCCACATCTTGTGGGTGGGTTCGAAGCTGAAGAAGTCCTGCCGCATCCGGCGGGCCTTGATCCGGTCCCCGCCCGTCAGCAGCTTCACCCGCGCCTCGTCGAACCGGTCGCCCGGCTTGACCTCGCTGCACACGATGACCCGGCGGCCGTGCAGTTCGGCGAGGTCCGTGGGATGGCCCTCGTACGGGCGGGACATCAGGAAGCCGGGCGGCGCCGCGTCCGCGTAGTCCCGCAGCAGCTTCATCAGGACGTCCAGCAGGACCGACTTGCCGTTCTTGCCGGAGCCGAACAGGAAGGGCATCACCTGCCCGCCGACGTCCCCGGTGATGGAGTAGCCGAGCAGCAGCTGGAGGAAGGAGATCATCTCCTCGCCGTCCGGGCCCTCGCCGAAGGTGTCGGCCAGGAAGCGGTCCCAGCGCGGGGTGGGCATCGCCTGCGGGGCGGCGGAGGTGGAACGGGAGTGGAAGTCCCTGGTGGGCTCGGCCGGGCGGATGTGCCCGGTCCGCAGGTCCACCACACCCGCCGGGGTGCACAGGGCGTACGGATCGGCGTCCAGCAGCGCCGCGTTGAGCACCATGCCCGGCGCGGACTTGGCCTGGGTCAGCATCGCGTTCATCCCGCTGGTGCTGAGGGTGCGCCGGCGGTGCTGCTGGAGCGCGGCCTGGGTGAACAGGCCGCGCGGATCGGTGCCGGCCAGGGACTCCGCCAGATCGCCCGCCGACCACATCACCGTGTCGTCCTCGTCGAACTGCCAGCGGGTGCCGTCCCAGCGGAACCAGCCGATGCCCGGCACATGCCGGTAGTCGTTGCGGTAGAGCTTGACGAATAACTTGGCGTTGCCCCGGTCGGTGAGGGTGTCCGGCAGCAGCCCGTCCGCCGTCGCCTCGCCGTCCGCCGCCCGGTCCCGGGGCTCCGCGGGCGGGTAGGCGCCGTCCTGGCGGGGCAGGGCCACGGGCTGCGCGAGGATCTGCGCGGCCACCGCCTGCACGTCGAAGGAGGCGGCCGACGGCAGCACTCTCTCCTTGTCCACGCTCACGTGCGCCCCCCGAGAGCCAGTGGCCGGGTGCGGCCCGCGCTCAGCCCGCCCCTGATGACGGCCATGCAGCGCCCCCGCTGGCCGGGGCGGGCGGCTTCGGCGGCCTCCCGCAGGGCCCGTACGGCCTCGTCCTCCGTGAGGTGCCCGGCGGCGACCAGCCCGCCCGCCGTGTACGCGGCGCGGTTCAGCTTCTCGGAGAACGCGGCGCCCTCGGGCACCGCCGCGCAGGCGGCCACCTCCGCGAGGAGCCCCCTCAGCAGCCGTTCGCCCGACGCGGCGGGCCGGCCGCTCGCCGCGAGCACCGCCTGCCGGGCCCGAGGCGGCACCGGCCTGGGCCCCGGCGCGGGGGCGTTGGGCAGATGGCCGGTGCGCTGGAGTTCCCTGGCCAGCCAGGCGGGCAGCGGCGCCGGGGTGCGCACGGCGTCGACCGGGCGGTAGACCCCGGCCTCGGTGACGGTGCCGGGGGCGATGATGTAGCCGCCGTGCGCCCGGACGTCCACCTGCCAGGCAAGGGCCCGGCCGCTGCCCGAACCGGCCGAGCACTGCCAGCGGTGGCCGCCGTCGTTGCGGTACCAGACGTGCATGCCGCCCGACGGCGTACGCACCCGCAGCGTCGAGGCGTCGTCGGCCGGGCTGGTGGCGCCGCGTAGGGCGGCCAGCAGGCCCAGTGTGTGGAAGCCGTTGGCCAGGCCGGTCAGGTCGATCCCGGCGGAGATCCCGACCCCGGGCAACAGGCGGTTCCGGTGCGGGAGTTCGCGGGCGTGCGCGTCCACGTCGATGACCACCAGGCCCGCCGGGCCGGTGGCCACGCCGACCCCCAGATCTGGGCGTCCGCCCCACCACCGGCCGATCCGCTCGAAGTCGAGCGTCGCCGCGTGGAACCCGTGGCACCAGCGGCCCGCCCGGACGCAGCCGCAGCGGGCCCGGTCGTGGTCCGGGCCGCGGCATGCCTCGCAGTTGCCCACCGGTGTCTTGCGGCCCGGCGCAAGAGGATGAACCGGCCACCCCTGACGCGCGCACCACCATGCGGTCGTCAAGGGCTGCGAAGCGACCGGAGCAGCCCTCTTGAACTGCCGTGGGTCATCGCACGAGACCCGCAGTTCAGCTGCCATTCACTTCCCCCGTCAGCGACCGAAGCGACTCAACTCGCAAAATCAGATTAGCGAAACCATCGGGGGAGAAGAGGGACAAGCGCCAGAACAGATGTGCGCACCGGGAAGTGGGTCCAGCGACCCAGCGACCGGGCGTCGAGCGGCCCCCGGTCGCTGGGTCGCCCACCCGGTGGCCGTAAACCCCGCAGGTCAGCGCGGCGCTCCAGGCCGAACAGCGACCGAAGCGACTCAAGCTCGCTATATATGACGCGCACGCGCACACATGCCAATGGCTCCATATACCTGAGCCTTCGGTCGCTTCGGTCGCTGCGTGCCCGATTCGGGCGTGTGACCTGGTACTTCTCTTTCGGCCCGGCAGCGACCGAGAGCGCGCCCGGTCGCTGCCGCCCGGTCGCTGGGGGCGGAAATCCCTTCCGGCCCTCTCCAGCCCTTCACAACCGCGTTTCCAGCGCTTGCCTCCCGGCCCGCGAAACCCGTGCCGCATCCGAGGGGGAACGTGCCGGCCGGCGCGGGGGCCGGAAACCCGGCTCCGCCGCACGCGGCGACTGCGTGCGGCGGAGCACCGAGGTGATGTCACGTTCTGCCCGAGCGGGGCCTTCGGTCGCTTCGGTCGCTGACGGGCCCTCCTGTACGGCTCTGACCTGCCGGTTCCACGGCGAGCGGGGTAGCTACCCAAGGGGCTTCAGGCGTCCCCCCGCAGTGGGGAGATCAGCCCCTCTGATGAAAAACAGGATAACCGGTTTGTTTTTTGGTGAAGGAATAGCCGGCCGGCGGACCGGACCCTGGCGCCGTACCGCTCAGCCGACCGGGCCGGTGAGCACCGAGGTGAAGACGTCCTTGCCGTCCTGGCGGCCGGTGACTTCGAGCGTCACCATGTTGTGCGCCTCCCGCTCGACGCGGGTCACCTCGATCCAGCAGGGCCGGTCGAGCTCGGCGTACTGGTGGAAGTGGTTCGCGGCGGCGGCCGGGACGAACGAGTGGGGGGCCATCACCGCACAGGCCGCCTGGCGGGCCGCTTCGAGCAGGACCATGCCGGGGACGTGGTCGCCCTTGTGGTCGAAGAGGATCGGATGGTTGAGGTCCGGGGTGAGCAGCCAGCGCGGGCCGGAGCCGGACCCGGCGACGGCGGAGAGCACCACGTCCGTCAGGAAGGTGCGTCCCACCATCGACGGCGGCAGCAGGGTGCGGTCCGGATACGGCTCGGCGGCGACGGCCGGCTCGGCGGCGCGGGCCTGCCGTAACCGGTTGTAGACGGCCGGGGGGATCACGGAGATCTGGCCGGTGCCGTGCGCCATGGACCGGCCGCTGCGGCGGAGCGCGAACTCGAAGGCCATACGGCTGGCCACACCCCTGCGCCGGACGATCTCCGTACACCGGGTGTCGAGATCGAAGTCGGTGGGTCCGGCCTCGATGCGCAGGCCCGTGGTGTCCGTGGTGTAGGTGATGCTCGACATCACGAATTTGTGGCCGAGCGGTACTCCCAATTCCACGTGCGAGACGTAGATTCCTGCTTGGCGGAACGTTTCCGCCACCTGGAGCGGGTCGTGGCTCGCCCCGTCGAGACTCCGGAACATGGTGTGGGCTCGGGGCCATTGGCCGGTGAGCGAGAAGTTCACCCCGTCCTGGGTGTCGCAACCGGTGAGGAACACCTCGGCGACGGAGTCGCGGTGTACGTACTCCTTCGCGACGGTGGTGGTCAGCCGCAGTGCGGCCGGCGGTGCGGTTCGGGCTTCAGCAGTGGTGAGACTCACGGTGGCCCCCATCTTGAAACCTGCGTTCGGCGACGCCACTTAAGATACGGACCTACCGGTTTTTTTCAATCGGCCCAAAGGTAAAGGATTTACCAAGCGTTGACCAGTTTGCTTGAACATCCTCTTCCACTTCAAGGCTTCCGGTCGGTAACTTCCCTTCCAGTTACCGGGTAAATCGGTACATAAGTTATGTAGATCTTCACGATCTCGCGTGCGGAGGTGGGGGCCTTCGCAAAAACAAACCTTTCAGGCGGTTTCCTTTGGTGGGCCCGAGGTCTAGTCCTCCGAGAGGATGGCTGGAGAAACCAACTACTTCCGTGGCCTAGGCCCCCGGCATCTTTCGCCCGGAGGCAAAATGATCAGCCGGGCCCGGGGCGTTGCACGTCGCAGTGCTAAACCAACCAGCCGTGCGGTTTACTTGGGTCAGTAGGGGTCAGCAGGAGAATCCAGGGTGAATCGGACGGCGGTACGTCGGGCCCGCGCCCCGCCAGGAGGAGGACATGATGGTCAAGCAGGCGCGAGCGGCTGTGACACGTCAAGCTCTCATCTCGGCTGCCGCGGAGGTCTTCGGTGCCGACGGGTATGCGTTGGCAACGCTGCCGACGATCAGCGGCCGGGCGGGGGTGAGTTCGGGTGCCCTGCACTTCCACTTCCCCAACAAGGAGGCCCTGGCCTCCGCAGTGGAGAGTGCCGCCGCCGAGTCCGCCCTCGCCCTGACCGAGGAGAGCGCGGAGGCCGTCAAGGGCGGCTGGCTCCAGCGGCTCGTCGCGGCTGTCCGCCGGCTGATGGACGCCGTCGTCGACGACCCGGTCGTGCGCGCGGGCTTCCGCCTGAGTGGCGACCCCTCCCGCAAGAGCGAGGCCAGACTGCACGACTGGTGGTACGAGTGGGTGCGCAACGCCCTCGCGCAGGCGCGCAGTAACGGGGAGCTGGCCGAGGACGTCTCGGCCGAGGACGCGGCAGTGGTCATCGTCGCGGCGACGCTCGGGTTGGAGACCCTCGGCGCGGCCGACCCGGACTGGCGGTCCGCGGAACGAGTGTCCCAGCTGTGGTCGTTCGCGCTCCCGCGACTCAGCCGCGCGGACTAGGGCCCGCCCGACCCCGATCCGCCGGACAGGCCCCGGCGGGCCCGTGCGCGGTCCGTCCGGCTCCGGGCGTCGTCCGTCCGGCTCTGGTCGCCCGGATCGGAGAAAACAATCCGCGTGGTCTGCTTATGGGGCCGCGTCCGGCAGGCCGGCGAGGGTGAAACGCCCGCCTGGATGCCCAACTTTGATGCATTCAGCACCTTTTGAGTGTCCGTTCTCAAGGCTCGCTGGTGCTGTGAACCAGGGAGGCGAGTGGTTTGGTTGGGCATTGACATACCGCCTGCGCTGTTTTTAAATCGGTGTGTCAGCAACAGTTCCGGGCTGTCCGAGGCAGCCGGGAGATGACGGGGAGACGGCGTGGACATCGACGTACTCGGCACGCTTTCCGTGCGGGAAATGGGCACCTCGATCGCACCGACCGCGCCCAAACCCAGGCAGGTGCTCGCCCTGCTGGCGCTGCACGCCGACGAGGTGGTACCGGTCGGCACCCTCATCGAGGAGCTGTGGGGGAGCGAGCCGCCCCGCAGCGCCCGCCCCACCCTGCAGACCTACATCCTGCAACTGCGCGAACTGATCACCGTCGCGCTCGAACGGGACGGCGACGAGACCCGTACCGCCAAGGACGTGCTGCTCACCGTCCCCAGCGGCTACTTACTCAAGGGCGGCGAAGGCACCCACGACGTCCGGGAGTTCGAGCGCCTGGCCGGGATGGGCTACCGGGCCATGGACGCCGAGAACTTTCCCGAGGGCGCGCGGCTGCTGCGCCAGGCCCTCGCCCTGTGGAGCGGACCGGCGCTCGCCGACGTCCACACCGGGCCCCACCTGGAGACCCAGCTCAAGCGGCTGGAGGAGAGCCGGCTCTGCGCGCTGGACCAGCGCATCGAGGCCGATCTCAGGCTCGGCCGCCACCGCGAACTGCTCTCCGAACTGACCGTCCTGCTCAGCCGCTACTCCACCCACGAGAGCCTGTGCGGCCAGTACATGCTGGCCCTCTACCGCTCCGGGCGGCGCGGCGAGGCGCTGGACGCCTACCAGCGACTGCGCTCCACACTGGTGCGCACCCTGGGCCTCGAACCCTCGCCCGCGCTGGCCAAGTTGCAGCGCTCCATCCTCCTGGCCCGCCCCGAGGGCATGGCGGGCGCCGGCGGAGCCCGGCTCGCCGAGATCGGCTGACCGGCCGGCCGGACGGACGTCTCCGGCCGGCCCGTACGCCTACCGGCCGGCCCCGCCCGTCCGGAACGACAGCAGCCGGTCCACCAGCCCGTCGATGTACTCCGGCGTGAGCCCGTCCATGCCGAACAGGACGCGGATGTACATCGGGGCCAGCACATGGTCCAGGACCTCGAACGCCTCCGGGGCGTCCTCGCCGCGTTCGCCCGCCCGGTCGAGCACGGACTGCAACTGGCGGGTCCGTTCGGTGCGGAGGGCTTCCCCCGCCTGTTCGCCCTGTTCGCCCGTGCCGGTCAGCGCGACGGCCAGATGCAGCACCGCCGGGCCGTCCGGGCCGGTGATCTCGCGGGCCACCTGGGCCGCGTACGTACGCAGGTCGCCGGCCAGGGTGCCGGTGTCGGGCATCGGTGACCGGGCGTTGAGGCGGCTCAGCGCGACCTCGCCGAGCAGGGCCTCCAGGTTGCCCCACCGGCGGTAGACGCTGCTGTCGGCCACACCCGCGCGAGCCGCGACGTCGCCGACCGTGAAGTTGCCGTAACCACGCTCGCCGATCAGGTCCGTGACGGCCCGATGCACCTGCGCGGCGACGCGCGCACTGCGCCCGCCGGGCCGCCGGGCCGACTGCTTCTCACTCATGCCACCACCTTAACGCAGCTTGCGCTTGCGTTTACGGGGCATCCTTCCGTACAGTCCGCTAACGCAGCCAACAACTGCGTTAGCGGCGCCTCCGGGCGCACCCACGACGGAGAGGAACCCCATGGCAGCCTCGTCTGCGGCCGTAGGCAGCCGCCCCCACCGGGGCGTGCTGCTCACGGTGACCTGCCTGGGCCAGTTCATGGTCCTGCTCGACAACACGATCGTCGGAGCCGCGCTGCCCGACATGCGGCACCGGCTGCACACCGGGCTCACCGGTCTGCAGTGGATCGTCGACGCCTATGTGCTGCTGGTCGCGATGCTGCTGCTGTCCGGCGGTGTGTTCGCCGACCGGTTCGGCCGCAAGCGGGTGTTCCTGACCGGTGTCGCGGTGTTCACCGGGGCGTCGGCGCTGTGCGCCCTCGCGCCCTCGCTCGGCTGGCTGATCGCCGGCCGGGCGCTCCAGGGCATCGGGGCCGCCGCCCTGAGCCCCGCCTCGCTCGCCCTGCTCGCCGCCGCCCATCCCGCGCCGCAGGACCGGGTGAAGGCGATCGGGCTGTGGGCCGGGCTGAGCGGCATCGGGCTGGCCGCCGGCCCCGTGGCCGGGGGAGTGCTGACCGACGCCTTCGGCTGGCCCGCCATCTTCCTGGTCAACGTGCCCATCGGCGTGGCCCTGCTGCTGGCCGGGCTGCGCGGCCTCGACGAGAGCCGCAACCCCGGCGCACCCGCGATCGACGTACCGGGCACGGTGCTGTCCGTCCTGGCGGTGGGGGCGCTGACCTACGGGCTGATCGAGGGCGGCGCACGCGGCTGGACCTCGCCGCCGATCCTGGGCGCCTTCGCCGCCGGGGCGGTCCTGCTCGCCGCGTTCCTGGCCGTCGAGGCGTGCCGGGAGGCGCCGATGCTGCCGCTGCGGCTGTTCCGGGAGCGCCTGTTCACCGTGTCCAACACCGCGATGGTGGTGGTCGGGTTCGCGCTCATGGGTTCGTCGTTCTTCTTCTCCCAGTTCTTCGTGTACGTCCAGGGCAGTTCGCTCCTGGCCGCCGGGGTGCGGACCCTGCCGCTCTCGCTCGCGATGGTGGTCGTCAGCCCGCACGCGGGCCGGCTCGCCGCCCGGTACGGCTTCCGTCCCGTGGTCACCGCCGGGCTGGTCCTGGCCGGGCTGGGCCTGGTGGCGCTCGGCGCGGTCCACGCCGACACCGGCTACGGGAACGTGTGGTGGCGCCTCGCGCTCGCCGGTACCGGCTTCGCCCTGACGATGTCGCCGCTGACGGGGGCCGCCATCCAGTCCGCCGCTCCGCAGGAGGGCGGCCTCGCGTCGGGCATCAGCGGCACCACCCGGCAGATCGGCGCGGTGCTCGGGGTCGCGGTGCTGGGCGGCGTCGTCCGCGCCCGCCAGTCCGCCGGCGCCTCCTTCGGCAGCGGCCTGGACACCGCGTTCACCGCGGCCGGCGTCCTCACTCTGGCCACCGCCGTACTCACCGGCCTCTGGCTGACGAGGTCCACACCGGCGCAGAACCCGCCCGCCCCGCAACGCGCGGCCGACCCCGCCCCGGCCGAGGCATCGACGCCGTAACCAGCCCCGACCCCACGGGCCCCTACACCCACCCCCCTTCACCCACAGCGGTCGCCCGTACGGCGGCCGGAGAGAGGATGTGCCATGAAATTCGCCCTTGTGATCTTCGAGACGGACGCGTCGCGCCGCCGGATCGAGGCCGACCGGGCCGCGTACCGCAAGGAGTACGAAGGCTGGATCGGCGGCCTCGCGGCAGCGGGGAAGCTCGTCGGCGGCGAGGCGCTGGAGACCGAGAGCCTCGCGCCCGCGACCGTACGCACGACGGCCGACGGGACGACGACGGTGAGCGACGGGCCCGCGCTGCCCGGCGAGGAGACCCTCGGAGGCTGGTTCCTCGTGGAGGTCGCCGACCGTGCGGAGGCCGTGGAACTGGCCCGGAGCCTGCCCACCCCGGAGACGGTCGAGGTCCGTCCGGTGCTCGAATCGGCCTGAGCGGCGGGACGTTCGCGGCGGGCTTGACCCCAAGCGGACTTGAGGTCGCAGGATTCCCGGCATGGATACCGAATCACCGGCCCACGCCGAAGACATCGAAGCGATTCACCAGGTCGTCGCCACCGTCCAGCGCTCCCAGGCGCGCAAGGACCCCGACGAGTTCCTGTCCCTCTTCCACCCCGACGCCATCTGGACCACGGGCCACGGCAAGGTCCTCATCGGCCTCGACGCGATCTCCGCGTTCACCCGGGTGGTGCTGCCGGCGTCCCAGTGGGACGGCAAGGTCACCTACGAGGTGGCGCACGTCCACTTCATCCGCCCGGACGTGGCGGCGGTCAAGGTCCGCCAGCGCTATGTGACCCCGGACGAGGAGAGCGAGGGCACTCCGCTCTATGTGATGAGCAAGGACGCGGACGGGCGCTGGCTGCTGACCGCCTGCCAGAACACGGAGGTCATCACGGGCTGACATCGCGCACGGGGTCCGCCGGAACGGTTGCGTTTCCGGCGGGCCGGCGCCCGTGCTGCCGGGGGAGCAGCAGCGGGGTGGCCAGGATGAGCAGCCCGGCGACCGCGAGGGCCGTGCGCGGGCCGGTGACCCCGGCGAGCAGCCCGGCGAGCGCGGTGAGGACGGCGACGGCCGCCTGCTGGCCGATCGTCCAGGCCGTCAGCGTGCGGGCGACGAGATGATGGGGCGTGTGTTCCAGCCGGTACGTGGACAGCACGGGCCCGTACAGGCTCATGTTGACGATGATGGCCAGCTCGACCGCCATCACCGTGACCAGCCCGACGACGCCCGGCCGCACCAGGACCAGCCCGATCAGCCAGACCGCGCGCAGGGTGCCCACGGTCCGGAAGACCCGGTCGCGGCCGTGCCGGGCGACGACCCGGCGGGCCAGCCGGGAGCCGATGAGCCCGCCCAGGCACGGCGCGGCGAAGGCGAGACCGTACTGCCAGGGCGGGAAGCCGAGTTCGCGCAGCAGAAGCACGGCGAGCAGCGGTTCGGTGGCCATGATCAGACCGGCGACGAGCACCTGGTTGAGGTAGAGCGCCCGCAGCACCGGATGGCCCAGGATGTGCCGCCAGCCGGCCAGCAGCGCCCCCGCGCGCAGCGGACTCTGCCCGGCAGGTTCCGGCGCCGCCTCCCTGCCCCCGATCGCGGCGATGCCGAGCGCGGAGAGCAGATAGCTGAGGGCGTCGGCCAGCACGGTGGTGACCGGCCCGAACACCCCGATCGCCGCGCCGCCCAGCGGCGGGCCCACCGCGATGGAGCTCCAGCTCGTCGACTCGAAGCAGGCGTTGGCGACGAGCAGGTCCTCCGGCCGGACGAGCGCCTTCAGGAACGCGCCGCTCGCCGCGCCGAACGCGATCTTCGCCGCCGCGATCACCGCCGAGACCACCAGCAGCTGAGCGAGCCCCAGCACCCCGAAGGCGTACGCCACCGGCACCGACGCCATGGCCGTGAACCGGACCAGGTCCGTTCCGATCATCACCGGCCGCTTGCGCCGGAACTCCACCCACGGCGCGAGCGGCACCGCGATCAGCGCCCCCACCGCGGGCCCTGCGGCGGACAGCGCGGACACCTCGGCGGGCCCGGCGTCCAGCACCAGGACGGCGATCAGCGGCAGCGCCCCGAACCCCAGCCCCGACCCGTACGCGCTCACCGCGTACGACGCCCACAGCCATCCGAAACGCCGCCCCAGCCGTCTCCCGCCCACCATGCGCAGCGCGCTCCTCGCACCCTCGACCGAACAATCCGAACAACCCGTCAGTGTCCGGAGCGAGCCAACCGGGCGGTACGAGCGCAGGTCAAACAACCGATCCGGCGGTCCGGGACAACCAATGGTTGTACGTGGAGGTGTGCGCCCGCGAGAGGAATCAGGCGGCCGGGAGCGGGGGCTCGGTCCGGTCGACCGCGTCGAGCACGGAGGCGAGCAGGCCGGGGAAACGGGCGTCGAGTTCCGTCCTGCGCAGCGTGTTGAGGCGGGAGTTGCCGGGGGCTGTCTCCTGGCGGATGATCCCGGCCTCGCGCAACACCTTGAAGTGCGCGGACAGGGTCGACTTGCTCAGGTTGATGCCGAAGGTGCCGCACGGCTTGCCGCCGGCCGCGGCGAGGGTCCGCACGATCTGCATACGGGCCGGTTCGGCCAGCGCGTGGAGCACGGCATAGATGTTGATGTCCTCGGCACGGGGGTGCTGGAGCGGCTTCACGGCAGCGGTTCTCCCAGTTCGGAACGGTGTGCGCGGCGGGCGAGTATTCGTCGGTTGGCGAATACCTGTTGACCGGCTCCCGGTCAGATGTATACGTTAACCCGCGTGTTCGCCAAAGAGCGAACACGCGAACAGTCCGATGGGCTCGCACCCGTCCGTGCCGCACCGCTGGGAGACCTCATGGCCGAGATGAAGACCGCCGCCGCAGCCGCCGGGGGGCTGGTCACCGCCCTCGCCTTCGGCGGCATGTTCGCCGTCGCCAAATCCGCCTTCGTCCATGTGGACCCCTTCCACCTCACCCTGGCCCGCTTCGCCCTCGGCTCCGCGATCTTCGTGCTCGCCCTGCTGGCCGTCGAAGGCCGCGCCGCGCTGCGCACCGACGGCAGGCTGCTGAGGCTCTGGGGGCTCGGCTCGCTCGGCTTCGCGGCCTTCAACCTGCTCACCTATGTCGGCCTCCAGTCCACCCCGGCCCCCACCGCCTCGCTGATCATGGCCGCGATGCCCGCCATCACCGTCATCGTGATGTGGACCCGCACCGGGAAGCGGCCCACCGGCGTCACCCTCGGCCTCGTCCTGCTCGCCCTGACCGGCGTCGCCATGGTCCTGGGCAACGGCAACCCGCTCGCCGTCTTCACCGGCGGCATCGGCGCCGGCGGGCTCGTCATCCTGGCCGGCGTCATCGGCTGGGTCGTCTACACGACCGGCGCCGCCGGCTTCCCGTCCTTCTCCGTCCTGCGCTACACCGCTCTCACCAGCGTCCTGGGCACCCTCACCATCGCCGCCGTCACCCTCACCGCCGGGTTCGCGGGCTGGATACCCACCCCGTCCGCCGCCGACTACGCGGCCGGCTGGTGGCAGATCCTCTACATGGCCGTGCCCGCCACCGCCGTCGCGATCCTCGCCTTCAACCACGCCACCCGCACCCTGGGCCCCGCCAACGGCGTCCTGTTCATCAACCTCGTCCCCCTCACCGCCTTCGCCATCGAAGCGGTACGGGGCCACCGGCCCACCGCGGCCGAACTCGCGGGCGTCGCCCTCACCCTCGCCGCGGTCATCGCCAACAACCTCTACGGCCGCCGCGCCGCCGGCCGCGCCCCCGCCGCGGCGCCGACCGGAAAGACCCTGACCACGGCGGCGTGAGACCGGGACGGGGAAGGGCGAGCGCCGCCGCGGGGATATGTCGGACGCCCCTAGGGTGGCCGATGTGGACCTTCAAGCCGTACGCACCTTTGTCGCCGTCGCCGAGGCGGGGCAGTTCCAGAAGGCGGCCGTCGACCTGGCGGTCACCCAGCAAGCCGTCTCCAAGCGGATCGCCGCGCTGGAACAGACCCTCGGCGTACGGCTGTTCACGCGCGCCCCGCGTGGCGCGGAGCTGACCATCGACGGCCGGGCGTTCCTGCCCCACGCGCGCGAACTGCTGCGCGCGGCCGAGCGGGCGGGCGCGTCCGTCCGCCCCGGCCGGCGACCGCTGCGGGTCGACGTCATCGCCTCGCGCAGCGCCCAGTCGGGCGTGATGCGCGGCTTCCACCGCGCGCACCCCGAGGTCGAACTGGACGTGCTGATGCTCCCCGGCATCGACACGGCGGTCGCCGCCCTCCGCTCCGGCGAACTCGACGCCACCTTCCGCGCGGTCGCCGCGCCCGGCCGGCCGCTGCCCGACGACATCGAGGCCACCCGCGTCCTCGACGAACCCCTCCAGCTGCTGACCGGCCCGGCCCACGCGCTGGCCGACGCCCCGTCGGTCACCCTCGCCGGACTCGTCGGGCACCGCATCTGGATGCCCGGCATCGCCCCCGGCACCGAGTGGGGCGCCTACTACGACGACCTGGTCGCCGAGTTCGGGCTCACCATCGAGGCGACCGGCCCCAACTTCGGCTCGGACGCGCTGCTGGACACCATCGCGGACACCCCGGCCCTGGCGACCTTCATGGGCGAGCACTCCCGCCTCATCTGGCCCGCCGGCCACGGGCTGCGCCGTATCCCGGTGACCGCGCCGACGCCGGTCTACCCGCACTCCCTCCTCCACCACCACGACAACCCGCACCCGGCGCTGGGCACGTTGCGCGCGTACTTGTCGGCCGCGGTGAGCCCGGCGGACCCGGCGGGGACGTGGGTGCCGGGGTGGGCCGGCCCTCTGCCCAAAAATGGTTGAGCGTGCAATGATCTCGGGCGGTCGTACCGATCGGTCCCCGGCGCCCACCGGCACAGGGCGTCCCCGTACCCAGAAGGCGGTCGTATGCTCCCCCGCAACGCAAAGCTCCGTACCGTCGCCGCGACGGCGACCATGACAGCCGCGCTGGCCGGCCTCGCCGTCCTCGGCACCGGCACGGCGAACGCCGCCGGCTGGCCGCCCCTGCAGCCGGGCGCCGCCCTCTACACGGGCGCCAACGGCACGGGCACCGTCCTCAACCCCGACCTCGGCGACCTCGGCACCTGCCACACCACCGCCGAACCGGTCCGCTCGATCCAGATCGTCAACGGCTCCGCGTCGGTCCTGCTCTACTCCGGCGCCGACTGCACGGGCAACACCTGGGCCAGCGGCACCCTGACCCAGAGCAACCTCCCCCAGACGAAACTGAGCTACCGCGTCGTCACGGCCTGGTAATCGCGCCCCTGCCACACCGGCCCGCGCGCGGGCGGCACCGGCCGGCCGGAAGGTAGCGTGGTTGTCCCGGTCGGCCAATCAAGTGGCCGTGGTTTCCACGGAGATGGAGTGTTCCGCGTGACCTCGACGGCGTCCCCCAGCACGACCACCGAGGCCACCTGGGCCCTGCCACTGCTGGTGCTCGCACCGCTTGCGGCGATCAACCTGCTCACGGAACCCTCCACTCCGTGGCTCGTCATTTCCTGGACCCTGTGGGCTGTCGCGGCCCTTCTTGTTGCGGTCGGCTGGATATCCGTCATCCGCCACGGGATGCGGGGAGCGGGTGCCTGGGGGACGTGCGCGCTGGTGCACGCTGCGGGCGTCTGGCAGCTGGTGGCCGTCCTTCGCGCCTGACACCGCCGTTTCTCCGCGTCCGTTCCACAGCGGCCGCCACGAGCGGGTCAGCGTTCGAGCAGGGAGATGCGGATGGCGCGTTCGACGTGGGCCGCCGTGTTGGCGTGGCCCTCGGCGTTGGGGTGGACCAGGGTGAGCTTCTTGCCGACGACGGCGCAGTTCAGCGGGATGCCGGGGATCGCGGCCGGCCAGAAGTTCTCCGCGTTGCCGCAGATGCCCTCGACCCACTTGGTGTCCGCGGGCCGGCAGACGTCATGGCCCTCGCTGGAGGAGTAGACGTCTACGTAACGGTCGCCGAAGAAGCTGCTCACCCGCTGGATCGTCCTGTTCAGCGGCTTGAGGACGTCGTCGCGCAACCAGTCGACATCGGCATGGGTGATCAGGCTCAGTTCGGTGAGGGCCAGGCGGTTGCAGTCGCCGCTGTCCTCGGGGAGGACGGCCGGGTATCCGACCGTGATGACCTCGGCGTTGGGCGCGGCCCGGTGCACCTCGGCGAGCATCCCGATGTACTCGTCCTGCACCCTGGCGAGCTTGTCGGTGATGCTCTCCTCGCCCTCGGGCGGGTCGGTGAAGTAGTCGCGGCAGGACTGGCCGATCGTGCCCTTCTCCAGGCAGGTGGTCAGGATGCCGGCGAACGGCAGGCTGTTGCCGCCGACGCCGATGGTGACGACGTCCGTCTCCTCGTCGAGACCGGCCCGCTTGATCTGCGTGTCCACGGCCGGCCAGCCGCCCTCGGGCGGCTGCACCGGGCTGATCGGGGTCTGCCCGGTCCTGGCGATGTCGGAGATCACGGCGCCGCCGCAGCTCACGTTCGTCAGGTTGACGGGCTTGCCCGGCGGGAACTCGGCAAGCTCGCGGTCCACGAGGTCCGGATAGGCGTTCTCGGTGCGGTCGCAGCCGTCCCGCGAGGCGTCGCCGAGCGGCGGCTGCGGGGCGCCGACGAAGACGCCGGCGGTGTACG
Source organism: Streptomyces sp. NBC_00525 (assembly GCF_036346595.1). Taxonomy (GTDB): domain Bacteria; phylum Actinomycetota; class Actinomycetes; order Streptomycetales; family Streptomycetaceae; genus Streptomyces. Next base: position 137,790 of record NZ_CP107835.1, on the reverse strand, counting down.
AGTCACCCAGCGCGGCCCATTCGTACGAGTCCGCCGCCCCGGCGGAGCCGGAGGGCAGCAGCGCGGACGCCGCCAGGGCGAGTCCGACGGCCAGGGCGCGTGTACGCAGGCGTGACACACGGTGTCGCATGGTGTGCTCCAGGATGTGGGGGAAGGGCGCCCCGGGGCCGGTCGGCTCTTCCGGGGCGGGGTACCTCGCAGTGATCATCCATCCGGCCCGGCCGCGCGGGCAGCGAATCGGACTAATCATCCCCGATCGGGGTAAATCGTCAGATCTATCGCGCTGTTGCCGGTCGTCCGCGTTGACGCCGCCGGCCCCCGGCGCTCCGGGACCGCGTCGATAGGCTCGCGGCATGGGCCTCGACATCACCACACTGATCGCCGACTGGTCGTGGCTGGGGGAGCCGCCCGCGCGGGAGCGGCTGCCCCGGCTGCGGGACGCCTGGTACGACGACCGGACGGGGTTCTGGGACCGGCCCGCCCCGGCGGGCGACGGCGGCTGGGAGTGGCCGCGCGGGCCGCACAGCGCGTACTTCGGCGTCTACGACTTCCCCGGCACCTGCGGCTCGTTCAAGCCGCACTTCTGGGCGGGGGAGGCGTGGGAGAAGGTACGCGACCACGCCGACCCGGCCCTGCGCGCGGAGCTGGACGCGCTGCTGGGCGGGCTGACCTGGGACGGACCGGACTTCGAGGACGAGCGGGAGTGCGAGGACCGCGCGTTCTTCACCGACGACCCCGAGGTCTCCTACGGCGTACTGGTGGTGTGCGCGCCGGAGCGCGTACGGGAACTGCTCGCGACCTGGGAGCGCGTACGCCCCCGGCTCGACGGACTGCGCGCGCCCTTCGACCGGTACGCCGCCGAGCCGCAGGGCTGGATACCCGACTTCGACTCCTTCGTACGCCTCCTGATCGGCTGGGGATGCGTCCTGGCCGAGGCGGCCCGGCGGGGCTGGGGGATCGTCGGGGTGAGCGAGTAGCGGTCACCGCCCGCGCGGCGGGCCGCGCTGCCGCGCAGGCGCGCCGCGCGCTACCCCGCAGGTGGGCGGGGTCGGTACTCACTCGCCGTAATGCTTGAATGAACCGTTGCCCCTGATCTCGCGAGGAGAAGCGCTGTGCCCCTGGTGTCTGTCGTGATGCCCGTCTACAACTCGGCGGCCACCCTTGGCGCGGCCGTCCGGTCGGTGCTCACCCAGACGCACACGGACGTGGAGCTGCTGATCACCGACGACCAGTCCTCCGACGAGTCGATGGACCTGCTGCGCGAGTTCGCCGCCCAGGACGAACGCGTACTGCCGCGGACGGCGCCCGAGCGGGGCGGCGCGGGCCGGGCCCGTAACCTCGCCATGGAGCGCGCCCGCGGCGACTACGTCGCGTTCCTCGACTCCGACGACATGTGGCTGCCGGAGAAGACGGAGAAGCAGCTCGCCTTCGCCGCCGGAGGCACCGCGCCGCTGACGTTCACGAGCTACTACAAGATGGACGCCGACCATGCCGGCGAGAGCGTCGACTGGGTGCCCAACGGGCGGGTGATCCGCGCCCGCGCCCACGTGGACTACCGCGCGATGCTGCGCCGCGACTACATCGGCGCGCTCACCGCCATGTACGACCGCAACGCGCTGGGCACCCGGCTCATGCCGGAGATGCGCAAGCGCCAGGACTACGCGCTGTGGCTGTCGATCATGCGCGACGGCGCGGACGCCCGCGGCCTGGCCGAGCCGCTCGCGGTGTACCGGGCCGGCCAGGCGACCTCGCTGTCCTCCAACAAGATGTCCCTGGTCAAGTACAACTGGTCCCTGTACCGCGAGCACGAGCACCTCTCCGTTCCGAGGGCGACACGGGCCCTGGCGGGCGCGGCGTGGCAGTCGCTGCGCAACTCGCGGATCTGAGGCGTACCCCGGACGTACGGGCCCCTTGAACCCCGCGCCCGGTGGGCGCGGGGTCCGGGCCGCGGTCGCGGCTTCACGTCAGGCGCAACTGGCCAGGGCGATGGAGAGGGTCGTGCACGTGGCGTCGTCCCGGTCGTTGGCCGGGTTCGGGTCGTTCGGCGAGGACGCGGTGCGGACGGCGGTGACATGGGTGGGGCCGAAGTCGAGGATGCCGATCGGGACGCGGAACGTGGCGACCGCGTCGGCGCCGTCCGCGAGGTCCGCGTAGGTGCAGGTGACCGTGCCCGGAGCGGCGGTGCAGCCGGGGGAGAGGCCCGTGATCGTCCTCCCCGCCGGGAGCGTCGCGGTCACCGTGACCGCGGTGGCCGTCTCCGGGCCGTTGTTGTGGGTGCGGAGGGTGTACGAGAGGTAGGGCGCCAGGATGCCGACCCTCGGCTGTGCGTTCAGGTGCACGCCCAGGTCCGCCTCGGCCGGCGTGTTGGTGATCGTGATGGTGGGGCCGTTCGCGGTGGCCTCGCCGCCGTTGGCGTAGAGCTGGTAGCGCAGGACGAACGTGCCCGCAGGGGTCTCCGGGTCGACGCGCAGCGTGATCGAGCCGCTGAACGCCTCCCCGCCGGCCAGATCACCGAGCGGCACCCGGGGCCCGTACCCCGCCAGCTCGACGCACGGCGCGGTGTTGCCGCCGCACGACTCGATCGTCGTGAGCGCGTCGAGGGAACCGAGGCTCGATGAACCGGCGTAGAAGTTCTCACCGGCACCGGCCCTGGGGGTGTCCGCGGTGCCGTTGAAGTCGATGGTCAGGGTCTCACCGGCGGCCACCGTGGTGGACGAGACGCTGATGTGCGAGACCGCGTACGCCGGAGCGAGCGCGAACTGCGTGCCCGCCACGGCGAGCAGGGTCGCCACGAACAGAGCCCACGCACGGGCCGGTCCGCGCGGCGGCCGGGACCGGTGCGGAGAAGAGGCGAATCGTTTCATCAGCGGTACTCCCTTTCGAGGTCTGCGACGAGCGGTGTCGGTGTCGATGTCGGGGCCGGTGGGCGCACTGCCGACGGCCGGCCTGGAGTTGCCTCGCGTCCTCCCTCCCCTTGCCGGGGCAACGACCGGCCCGGCGCACAGGACACGCCCGAACCGGCCGCGACAGCCGACGACTTGGCGTACGCCGGAGCGCGCACCGATGCTGCGGGCACCGGGTGAGCCCGGTCGTTCCGGTAGGCCCCTGGTACGACGTGTTCGCCCTCCGTGCGACCCCGGAGGGAGCACAGGGCATCCCCTGGGCGGACGTTGAGAGGGGCGGGGTGGTCATAGCGTCGGGAGCATGAGAACTCGCCGACGCGGTGTCGCCGCATCGTTCCTTGTCCTTGCCCTCGGCGCGGCCGCCGTCACGCCCGCCGTCGCCGCACCGCCGACCGACGTGAGCCGGTCCGCGCCCGCCGCCTCCGTCACCGCGCCGCAGCTGCGGCTGCCCGCGCCGAGCGGGCCGTACGGGGTCGGGAGAAGCACCCTGCATCTGCGGGACGCCGACCGCACCGACCCGTACGTGCCGGCGGCCGGCGCACGCGAGCTGCTGGTGTCCGTGTTCTACCCCGCGCGGCCCGGCAGCGGGGCGCCCGCCCCGTACATGAGCACGCGCGAGGCACGACTGCTCCTCGAATCGCGGGGGCTCGGCGGGCTCGTCGCGCCGGAGGTGATCGGGGCGACCGAGACGTACGCCCGTACGGGGGCGAAGCCCGTACGCGGGCGGTTCCCGCTCGTCGTCCTGTCACCCGGCTTCGGGCAGAGCCGCTTCACGCTCACCGCCCTCGCGACGGACCTGGCCGCCCGCGGCTACGTCGTCGCGGCCGTGGACCACGCCCACGAGTCCACCGCCACCGTCTTCCCCGGCGGACGCGTCCTCCCGTGCGCCGCCTGCGACTACGTGGAGCGCACCGGGGAAGCGGGCCTGGCCGAGGTCGCACGGGGGCGGGCGGCGGACGTGTCGTTCCTGCTGGACCGGCTGACCGGCCGTCACCCCGCCTGGCGGTACGCCTCGATGATCGACCGGCGGCGCGTCGGCATGGCCGGGCACTCCATCGGCGGCGACTCCGCCGCGTCCACGATGGCCGCCGACCGGCGCGTGCGCGCGGGCGTGAACATGGACGGCACCTTCTTCGACCCCGTCCCCGCCACCGGGCTCGGCGGCCGCCCGTTCATGATGCTCGGCACCGAAGCCGACCACGCCTCCGGCGGAACCTTCGACACCACCTGGGACCGGGACTGGCAGCGCCTCGACGGCTGGAAGCGGTGGCTGACCGTCGCCGACGCGGGCCACTTCACCTTCACCGACCTGCCGCTGCTCGCCGCCGAACTGGGCATCGTCGACCCCTCGGCCCCGCTGCCCGCCGACCGCTCCGGCGACATCACCCGCGACTACGTGGCCGCCTTCTTCGACCTCCACCTCAAGGGCGTACCGCAGCGGCTGCTCGCCGGCCCGACCGCCGACAACCCGGAGGTCACGTTCCAGCCGTAGCGGGGTCGGCGGGCGGTCGGGGTCGCTCGATCGTGAACGCGCGCGTCACTGGGTCGACCCGAGCCGACAGCATCGTTCCCTGCGCGGCACCGCCGAAACGGTGCCTCAGCACCTCCGTGGCGCATTCGAAGGGCACGAACCCCGGCCCGCTGATCCGGAGCGTGAGCCGGACCTGGTGGTGGTAGTCGTTGGTCGGCGGGGCGGACGCGACCGCCAGCACCAGGGCGCTCGCCTCCACGCCCGCGCCGGCCAGTCGCAGCGTGGCCTCCCGTTCCATACGGGCGGCGACGACGGTGGAGAGGCCGATCCAGGCGACGAACGCCGCGCCCAGGGCGAGCACCGCTCCCGCCCAGGTCCAGCCGCTGTTGGTGTCCCCGAACTCGGAGACCGTACGGACGGTGGCGTACACGCAGAACCCGCCCGCCCCCAGGAACAGGGCTGTCCCGAGGACGTAGTGGACGGCCGTCGCCACCGGCCCCTGCGGTTCGAGCAGAGCGGGATCCCGGTCGCGGTCGCGGTTGCTGGCCATGGGCGCAGCGTAATGAGGGGGAGGCGTCTTGAGGAGGGGTGTCTGCCTTGCTCCCGCCGCGGGCGGTGCGCCGACACCGGACCGGTGGGCTCGGGGCCCCGCGCGCGCTCCTGTGGTGGGCCGGGTGGGTGCGCGCTCTGCTGGGCTCCGGACCCGAGCGCCGGTTTCGATCGCGCGGGTCCGTTTTCGAATGAACCCCAGCCAGGGAGGCCGGTTTACGTTCTACGGCCGCCACCTGACCCGGATACCGCGCGGGAGGGGGAGACGACCGGTCACGCGTGGATGCCTCCGGCGGGGGTGGCGGTCGCCGAAGCCGGTTCGTCCGGCGCGGCCGCCGGCTTGACGTGCTCGTTGACCCGCTTGCCGAGCAGGACGAAGAGCAGGATCAGCCCGACCGTCAGCAGAATGTGCCCGAGCCCCGCCGTCAGCGGTACGACCTCGGCGATCTCGTCCTCGCTGCGGCCGAGCACGGTCAGGATGCCGTGGACGCCCATCATGGCGGTCGAGAGGGCGATGCCGAGGTTGTAGAACCAGAAGAACGCGGTGAACAGCTTCGAGCCGGAGAGCCCGAAGACCTTGTCCAGCGCGAGCACGATCAGGAAGACGAGCATGCCCAGCGCCAGCAGATGCGTGTGCATCAGCGCCAGCTGCGTGTCGCCGTGGAAGTCCTCGTGCTTCGTGAACTCCCGGTAGAAGAGCCCGGAGATCACTCCGACGATCATGTAGACGTGCGCTGCGTAATACGACTTCCGCATGACGGCGCCCCACTCCCCGGCTCGACTACCGTTCGGACCAGGCCATACAAGCACTCACCCCTTTCTCCCAGGGGCGCGTCACCAGCCCCTTTCCAGCTCCTCTCCAGTCCCTTTCGAGCGTCTTTTGGCCTACGTGTGTCCCCGCTGGTCGTCCATCACAACGTGTCGCCGGGGAGCGGGTCCTGTTCCGGGTGGGCGCGGAGCCCGTCGAGGAGGATCGTGAGGTAGCGGCGCCACGGCTCGCCCGCCGGCTCGCCGGCGGGCAGCGCCATGACGACGTCGATCATCGCCGCGATCGGGGCGATGTCGGCCTCGGTCACCCCGTCGCGCAGGGTGCCTTCGGCGCGGGCGCGCGCCACCAGATGCGCGCAGTGGGTCATGATCTCCTGCCGCGCGCGTACGAGGCCGGGGCCCTCGGCGTCGCCCCGGCGCATCAGTTCGCGCAGCCCCCGGTTGTGCGCGGCCCGCGCCAGGGCACCTTCGAGGAACCCGGCCAGCGCCCCGAAGGCGTCCTGCTCGTCCCGTGCCGCGCGGGCCATCGCCGCGATGTCGTCGAGCTCTTCCCCGAAGACGGCCTCCGCAAGCGTCTGCTTGTCGCGGTACTTCCGGTAGACCGTGCCGACCCCGAGCCCGGCGTGGTGCGCGACATCGTTGAGCGTCGCCTGAAGGCCCCGTACGGCGAACACCTCGCGCCCGGCCCGCAGGATGCGCCGGCGGTTGAGCTCGGCGTCCCGCCTCAGCGGGCGCGCGCCCGCCGCAGCCGCTCCGTCGCCTTCCGCAGCCGCTCCGTCGCCTTCCGCAGCCGCTCCGTCGCCTTCCGCCCGACCGCCCATGAACGTCTCCTCGTACCAGCCAATGAACCGGATAGAGCATATCCGCTTCCGTGCTACGGTCCCCGTAAGCGGATAAGAGATATCCGCATAGCGTTTTTGCGGCGCCGGGCCGCGCATCCGATCCGCCGCCCGTGCCCGCGACGGAGGGAGCCAGGATGCAGACCGTGGTCATCACCGGAGGCACCGACGGACTCGGCAAGGGGCTCGCTCTCCACTGCCTGAGCCAGGGCGCGCGCGTCCTGGCCGTCGGCAGCACCCCGGCCAAGGGGCAGGCCCTGCTCGCGCAGGCGGAAGCCATCCGAGCGGGCGACCGCGCGGTCTTCCTGCGGGCCGACCTGACCTCCGTCGCGGCGACCAGACAACTCGTCACCCGCATCCGCGCCACCTGCCCCTCGGTGGACGCACTCGTCCTGTGCGCCCAGCGCTACCGCCTCTTCGGCCCCCGCACGGTCACCGGGGAAGGGTTCGAGCACAGCTTCGCCCTCGCCTACCTGAGCCGGTTCGTCCTGAGCCACGAACTGCACGACGCACTGGAGGCCGCGCCCCGTCCCGTCGTCATGAACGTCGGCACCCCCGGCGTCCCCCTGGGCCGCATCCACTGGGGCGACCCGCAGCTCACCCGGCATTACGGCGGCACCAGGGCAACCCTCCAGTCCTTCCGGGCCAACGACCTGCTCGGCGCGTCCTTCGCCACCGTCCACCCCGGCACCCGCGTCCGTACGATCGGCTACAACCCCGGCGTCGTGGCCACCGGCATGCCCGATCACCTCCCGCAGCCGATGCGCACCCTCACCAGGGCGTCCTTCGCCCTGTTCGCCACGTCCGTGGACAAGGCGGTCGCCCCCATGGCCCGCCTCCTGGCCGAACCGCCGCACGACGCGTACACGGCCTACCGCACCACCCGTCGGCTCCCCCTCAAGGGCAAGGCGTTCGACCCGGAGGCGGCCCTGCGTCTGCACCACCTCACCCGGAGGCTCCTCGCGGCGGCCGACGCCTCCTGATGAGGGCTCAGGCCTTCGTCGACGGCTTCTCGCGGAGGGCGTCGACCACCGCGCGTTCCATGACCGCCGTCCGGTTGGTCACGGTGCCCTTCCGGCCCAGCGAGGTGTCCCGGATCAGATAGCTCCGCTCGCCCAGGTACTCCAGCGTCCTCGCGTCGAAGATCCAGGCGGTGCGCCAGCCCGCGCGGGTGTTGTCGCGGGCCACCCCGACACCGTGCCGGCCGGCCGCGTCCACCGCGTCGGTGTCCACGCTCACCCCGGGGATTCCGGCCGCCGCCTTGTAGAGGGCGGCCGCGGTCCTCGGCGGCATCAGCGTCTCCCGCAGCAGCTCACCGATGGCGTCGAAGACGTCCTGGTCCGGGTCACGGTCCTCGGCCGGGGTGTTCCGCGCGTCCTGATCCGCCGTGATCTCGGCGGAGAGCCGCCGGAGCAGAGCCTCCGGGTCGGTCGGCAGCGACGCAAGCCAGGTGTACGTCGGACGGTTGAGCCCCGCCGGATAGCCGACCGGCTCCTCGCCGTCCGGAACCCCGACCGTGATCGGACCGTACGAGCCGTTCTGGTGGATCAGCCCCTCGTCGATCACCGGACCGGACTCCTGGGTCATCCAGACCTCGCGCTCACGGGGCTCGGTCAGCTTCACCGGGCCGCCGAACGTGCCCTCGTTCTCGGTCTGCAAGGTCCTGACGTACACGAACTGGTCGTCGGTGACCTTTCGTTCGTCGGTCTTCGATGCGACCGTGGCGATCCGGTCCAGCAGCACGGCCGCGCCCCGGTGGGCGGTGGCCCCGGAGGAGGTGCGGGCGGCGGCCGGTTCCGGAGCGTGGTCCCGGCCGGTCACCGCGAGGGTGGTGAGCAGCACCCCGCCCAGGGCGAGCCCGGCGGCGGGCAGCAGGACGGCCGGGCGCAGCAGGCGGGGCCGGGGGCGGGCGGTGGCGTGCTCGCCGTCGTGGCGGCTGTTCCGGCCGCCGTTCCGGCTGCTCTCCCGGCCGTTGTCCTGGCCGCCGCTGTTCCGGACGCTGTCCTGGTCGATCTGACGCATCAGTGTTTCCTTGTGGTGGAGATGTCGGCCCGGAGGCAGGTCCCGTTCGGCCGGGACCGGCAGCAGCCGGGCCAGTTCCTCGCGTTCGGCCCGCTCGGGGCCGGAGGTGCGGTCGTTCATCGGGCTTCCTCCTGGATGGGCAGGGCCACGAACGCGGCCCTGCCTCCTACCTCTCCGCGGCGGGGGCGCGGTTCCCCGCCGGACCGGACGGTTTGCGCGCGGCGCGTGGTGCGGGCGGTGCGGTCGGCGCGCGTGGTGCGCGCGGGCCCGTCCGGTGCGGTGTCGAGCTGCTCGTCGGTGAGCCGCCGCAGCCGGGCGCGGGCGCGGGAGAGGCGCGAGCGTACGGTCCCCACCGGGATGTCCAGCGCCTCGGCGGCCTCGGCGTAGTCGAGCCCGGACCAGACGCAGAGGGCCAGCACCTCGCGGTCCTGGCGGCGCAGGCCGCCCAGCGCCTGCCGGACGGCGGCGAGCCGCCGGGTGTCGTCCACGTGCCCGGCCGTGGCCTCCGCGATGTCCGCGACCGGTTCCGGGGCCGGGCGGCGGGCCAGGAAGGCCAGCCGGCGCCCGTTGCCCCGGTTGGCGTTGCGCGCCTTGCTCGTGGCGATCCCGAGCAGCCACGGCAGCAGCGACTCGCCCTCCGGTTCGACCGTGTGCCGGGTGCGCCAGGCGGCCAGGAAGGTCTCGGACATGGTCTCCTCGGCCGTCGACCAGTCGCCCGTCAGCCGGTAGGCGTGGTTGTAGACCGGCCGTGCGTACTTCTCGTAGAGCTCGGCGAACGCGTCGCGGTCACCGGCTCTGATGCGCGCGCGCATATGCTCCCGATCGTCCTGATCATCACATCTCACATCACCTACCTCTCCGGACGGACTCCGGGGTTCCGGTGACCCCCGCCACACCTCGGGCCGTCCGCCGCGTGCGCTTGTCCGGGCCGTCCTCCGGACCGTCTTCTGGGCCGCCGCTCCTCAGTCGGCGGAGGCCAGGGCGAAGTCCTGCGGCAGGCGCGGCGGAGTCCCCCGCGTCCACACCACCCGGAGCGCGGAGGCGGAGATCCGCCAGCCGTCCGGCGTCCTCACCAGCTCGGCGTCCGTATGCCCGGCGGAGACGAACAGGTTCTCCGAGCCGTCCGCGAGGACATGGGTGCTCAGCTGGGTGCCCCTGGCGGTGGCCCGGTCGCCGTCGATCTCGATGACGGCATTCGTGCCCATGTGCACCGTCCGGTCGAACAGGGCCATGCCCTGCCGAATGCGCTCCAGGACGGCGCTCCGGCCGCGTACGGTCCCGATGGGCATCTCGGCGGTGACGTCCTCGGTGTGGAACCTGCGCGCCCACTCCTCGTCGAAGATCCCGTGGTCCAGGGAGCGGAGGTAGCGGTCCAGCAGATCGGTGATCTCGGCACGGTCGGTCAGGTGTCGCAGCTGTCGCCGCGCTTCTTCGGTATCCATGACGCAAGCCTCATGCCTCAAGCGGACTTGAGGTCAAGGCGCTTCCGGTCAAGGCGCTTCCCGCCCGTTGTCAGACCCGTCTGCGAGGCTCGGGGCATGGACGTGGAAGTGCAACTGACGATCGACTGCGCCGATCCGCAGCGGATGGTGGCCTTCTGGGCTCCGGCCCTGGGTTACGTGCCCGAGCCCGCGCCGGACGGCCATGCCTCGTGGCGGGCGTACTGGCAGGACATGGGGGTGCCGGCGGAGGAGCTGCCGCCCGGAGCGGGGGACATACCGGAGTCGATCATCGACCCGGCGGGGCGGGGGCCGCGGGTGTGGTTCCAGCGGGTCCCGGAGGCGAAGGCCGTCAAGAACCGGTGGCACTTCGACCTCAAGGTCGGTGGCGGCCGCGCCGTCCCGGTGGCCGTGCGCAAGGAGCGGGTGGACGCCACGGTGGCCCGGCTGGTCGAGGCCGGTGCCACGGTGGCGCGGATCAGGGAGGAGCCGGACATGGAGTTCTACGCCGCCGCCATGCTGGACCCCGAGGGCAACGAGTTCGACGTCGTCTGAGCGGGTCGGCCGGTGCTTGTCCGGCCCCGGATCACAGGATCTGGATGCTCTTGATCCGGGGCGGGTTGTTCGGGAACGTGATGTCCGTCCAGCGGTTGATCCGCACGGAGTCGCCGTTGACGTCGTAGTAGATGAGGTCGTTGTTCCCGGTGGAGATCCGGTCGGCCCACCAGCCGCCGAAGTCGGTCCGGCCCGCGTTCGCGTAGCAGTCCACGCTCTGACGGCCGTCGAGGTGGGAGTAGATCTTCAGGAAGTCCGCGCCGCCGACGCACTCCACGTGGTCGATGGCGTAGGCGGACCCGGCGGGTACGGCGACGGTGAGCGAGGCCGCGGCGGCGAACGCCATGGCCAGGGAGCCGACGATCCGCTTGCCCTGTGCGATCACGAGATCTCCTTGGTACGTACGGGCCGGGCGCGCGGCCCGGCCGTATCGGTGACGAGGCGACGCCGGCACACCGGCCTCCGCCCCGCCGGGCCGCGAGCCGGCCCGAAGTCGATCTTGTGGCCCCGGTGCCGACGGGCACGGCAGGCGCCGGGGAACCGCCGATTTGCGACCCAATCAGCCGAAACGAAGGAGACGGGAGCGCCGGGCAGCGCACCGCTCCCGGCGCTCCCGCTCCCGGCGTACTCCGGCGGCGCTCCAGGCGCCTTCGGCATGGTGGGCCCGGTGACACACAGGTCGATCGATTCGACCGGAGGCTCCCTCTCCGTGGCCCGCCCGATCCTGCACGGGCGGGCCACTTGTGCGCGCGGCCGCACGCCGTATGGGCGAGGACGGGACCGGGCGCCGGGTCAGGCGACGGCCCAGGGGGTGCGCCCGTGGGTGGAGATGTCCGACGACGGGTACAGCCCGGCGTCCCAGGACGGCTGGAGAGCGGCGGAGACGATGCCCCAGAGCTGCCCCGCGGTGAGGGTGTGCACGGGTACGACGACCTCGCCGGCGAGGCTGACCCCGTACGACGATTCGAGGGTGCCGACCAGGGCGATGAGGGCCATGGAGTCGAGCCCGTAACTCTCCATCGGGGCATCGGGGTCGGGCGTCTTCCCCTGGCCCAGGCCGGGCAGCCCCTGCCGGAGGATCTGCTCGAACTTCGCGTTCCACGGTGTCTGTGACATGGGGCGGACTTCCTTCCGGCTGCCGGGACTTCTGGCCGCGTGCGAGCCCGTGTATGTCCGTCACGCTGCCGGTTCGCGCTTGAGCTCTCTTGGACGACCGCTCGCGCGGCGGTACGGGGGAGGCGGCCCGCTGCCCCTGGCGTTGTCGGTGTAACCGTTTATATTGGTTACATGAATGCTGCGGAGAGAACGGAGTCGCGGTCGCCCGGTCTGACGCTGCGCTCCACCACGGGGGTCGCGTACCGGTTCGATCCGGGCGCCCTGTGCCTGGAGCTGCTGACCACCGGCGGCCCCGGCCCCTACCAGCGGTACGAGGTGCTGTACGAGCCCGCCGACGTCCTCGCCTGGGCGGAGCGCTCCCGGCTCACCCCGACCCCCGAACCGGCCGTCTCCGCGACGGAAGTGGCCCTGCTGCGGGGGCTGCGCGACGCGCTGTTCCGGGTGGTCATCGCACACACACGCGGCGAACCGCACCCGGTCGCGGACCTGGCGGTCATCAACGAGGTCGCCGCCCGCCCGGCCCTGGCGCCCGCCATCGGCCCGGACGGCCGCCGCCGCTGGGCCGGCGCCCCGCGGGGCACGGCGCTGGCCGCCACCGTCGCGCGCGACGCCGTCGAGCTGCTGACCGGCCCCCACGCCCACCGCATCCGCACCTGCGCCGCCGAGGACTGCCACCTCATCTACGTGGACACCTCGCGCCCCGGCCGCCGCCGCTGGTGCTCGATGGAGCACTGCGGCAACCGACACAAGGTCAGGGCGCTGCGCGCCCGCCACTCCGAGGAAGGATGACCGATGACCACCGGACTCACCAGGGACGCGGGCTGGCAGATCGGCGTGTCCCGCACCCTGCCCCACCCCCCGTCCGTCGTCTGGGACTTCATGAGCGGCCCCGAAGGACTCGCCCTCTGGCTCGGCTCGGACACGGACCTGACCCCCGAGCGCGGCGCGCCGTACCGCACGGCGGCGGGCGTGACCGGCGAGGTACGCGGCTACCGCCCGGGGGACCGCATCCGCGTCACCCACGGCACCACCACCCTCCAACTGGCCATGACCCCGGCGGCGCACGGCGCCCGTACGATGCTCCGCTTCCACCAGGAGCACCTGTCGAGCGCGGAGGAACGCGAACACCGGCGGGCCCACTGGCAGCAGGTGATGGACGAGGTGGAGGCCGCCCTTGACCGCCCGTGACGGGCGCACAGCGAGTCGGCCGTCCCCTCAGCGGATCTCGCCCGCCCCCTCAGCCGTGCAGCGCGGCGAAGTCCAGCAGGGGGCCGGCGACTTGCGGCGGGTCCTCCAGGATCGGCGAGTGCCCCAGCCCCGCCAGCAGTTCCACACGGGCGTCCGGGACGACGCGGTAGTCGGCGGCCGACGAGGAGCGCCAGCGGCGGTCCTCCGCGCCGAAGAGCACCAGCAGCGGCTTGCCGAGCACCGCCAGCCGTTCCGGCAGCGCCCGCTCCGACATATAGGCGAGCGTGCCCCGCATCGTGGCGGCGAAGCTGTGCGCGGTCATGGCGCGCACCTCGTCCAGCAGCGCGTCCGGTACCCGGTAGCCGGGGCGGCTGAAACCTGTACTCGCGAGCCGCCGGATCTGCTCGTCGTCCGGCGGCCACCGCACGGGACCCGCAGGACCCTGTGCGACCGGGCCGATGAACGCCCCCAGGCCGGGCCCCGTGTTGACGAGCACCAGCGCCGACACCAGCTCGGGCCGCCGCTCCGCCAGCGCCGTGGCCGTCACCCCACCGCTGGAGTGGCCCACCACCACGGCGCGCCCGACCTCCAGCCGGTCCAGCACTTCGCCGACCCGCCGCGCCTGGTCCGGGATCGCGTACGAACCGTCGTCCGGCTTGTCCGACCGGCCGTGCCCGAGCAGATCGACCCGTACGACACGGTGCGCGCGGGCCCCGTTCCGCGTCAGCAGCGGGACGAGCGCGTCCCAGGAGCGCACGGAGGACGCCGACCCGTGGACGAGCAGGAGCGCCGGGGCCTCGCGGGGCCCGTCCTGGCACACATGGAGGGTGTCGCCGTCGTCCAGCGTCACCGCCGAGAACTCGGCCGTGCTCTCAGAAGCAGTCATGAACCCACTGTCGCCACCTGCTCCGCCCGTGTATTGGATGAATGTTCCGCCTCGTAGCATGGGAGGGTGCACACGTTCACGCACGGCACGGCCGTGTGGGACATCGCCCGTCCCCAGCAGCCCAGCCGGGTGGCCGGAGTCACCATGGCAGGGTTTTGCGTGCACGACCTGGACGCGCTGCGCATGGTCCCGCATCCGGCGGTCACGCTGCTCCTCGAATTCGGCGCCGGTGCCCCCGTCCTCGACTCCGCGACCGATGACCCGCAACGCGGCTGCCTCGTGGCCGGCCCCGGACTCGGCTCCGGGGGAGCGGTGCGGGCGCGCGGGGAGAACGTCGAGTGCGTACAGGTGCGGCTGTCCCCGGTGATCGCCCGCGCGGTGCTCGGCATCCCTCCCGCCGAACTCGACGGCACCGTCGTCCCGCTGGAGGCCCTGTGGGGCCGCGAGGCGTCGCGGATACGGGAACGGCTCGGCGAAACCCCTTCCTGGCAGGACCGCTTCGCGCTCGCGGACGCCCTGCTCGCCCGCCGGTACGCGGCCCGGCCGCCGGTGGACCCCGAGGTGGCGCGGGCCTGGCAGCGGATCACCGCCGGGCACGGCACGGTCCGGATCGAGGAACTCGCCGCCGAGGTCGGCTGGAGCCGGAAGCGGCTGTGGTCCCGCTTCCGTTCCCAGCTCGGCCTGGCTCCCAAACGCGCGGCGAGCCTGATCCGCTTCGACCACGCCGCCCACCGCCTGGTCGCCGGCGAGGGCGCGGCCCGGGTGGCCGCCGAAACGGGTTACGCGGACCAGCCCCACCTCCACCGGGAGGTCATGGCGTTCACCGGGGCCACCCCGGCGGCGGTGGCGCGCGAACCGTTCCTCGCCGTGGACCCGATCGCCTGGCCGGGCCGCTGAGGGACACGGGAGAGAAAGAGGTCGCGTCGTATGACTCCGGATTCGGAGCGGTTCGTCGTCATCACCGGAGGCCCCGGCTCCGGAAAGAGCACCTTGATCGACCATTTGCACGGGATGGGGTACGCGCGCTCCGTCGAGGCGGGGCGCGGCGTCATCCGGGACCAGATGGCGATCGGCGGCCCCGCGCTGCCCTGGGCCGATCGCGCGCTCTTCGCCGAACTGATGCTCAGCTGGGAACTGCGCTCCTACCGCATGGCCGCCGGCTCTGCGGAGCCGGTCCTCTTCGACCGGGGTGTCCCGGACGTCGTGGGCTATCTGCGGCTGGAGGGGCTGCCGGTCCCCGACCACGTCCACACCGCCGCCGAGACGTTCCGCTACCACCGCCGCGTGCTCATCGCCCCGCCCTGGCCGGAGATCTACGAACAGGACGGGGAACGCACACAGTCCTACGCCCAGGCCGAGCGCACCTACGAGTCGATGGTCGACGTGTACACCGCGTACGGCTACGAGCTGGTGCACCTGCCCCTCGTCCCCGTCGAGGAGCGCGCACGGTTCGTGACGGACTTCCTGCGCTGACGACGCGGGGGCGATGGCGTGGGGGCGACGGTTCGGGTGCGGCCGGCCTGGATCACGAGCCCGGGCGGGGCGGCCGGCCCCGGCAGTCCTCTAGCGTGGCACCGTGCATCCCTTCTCACGGACCTGGACGGCGCTGCTCGACGCCGTCGCCGGACTCCCCGACGAGGACTTCGGGCAGCCCTCCGGCTGTACGGGATGGCTCGTCCGGGACCTGGTGTGCCATCTGGTCATCGACGCCCAGGACGTACTGATCACCCTGGTGACCCCGGCCGGCGCCCCCGTCACCACCGACGCGCCCGGCTACTGGGAGCTGCTCACCGAGCCTCCGAGCGGCGACGACCCGCTCGACGCGCTGATCCCGAGGCTGGCGGCCGCGTACGGCGAACCGAGGTGGCTCAAGCACCACATCGACGACGTCGGCTCGGCGGCCGTCCGTGCCGGTGGCCTCGCCGACCCGGCCGCCCGCGTCCTCACCCAGGACAAGGTCCTCACCGTCGCCGACTACCTCACGGCGTACGTCCTCGAAGGCACCCTGCACCACCTGGACCTGGTCGCTCATCTGCCCACGGCCCCCGAACCGCCGGCCGAGACGCTGGCGGCGGCCCGTACCGCGCTGGAGGCCGTCGCGGGCGCCGCGTTCCCCGCCTCGCTCCCGGACGCCGACGCGCTGCGGATCGGTACGGGCCGCCGTACACCGACGCCCGCGCAGACGGCGGAACTGGGCGACCTGGCGGCCAGGCTTCCGCTCGTCCTGGGCTGACCCGCGCCCTACCCCGCCGCCGTCCAGTCGGCGTTCGCGCCGCAGATGATCAGGCACGGCCGCTTCCCCGGAACGCGGCCGGCCAACCATGCGGCGAATGAGATGGCGGCGGCCGGTTCGACCGCGATCCGGCACTCCTCCCAGAGCAGGTCGCGCGCCCCGAGGATCTCCTCGTCGCTGACCAGCACGGACGTCACCCCATGGGCGGCCAGGACCTCGAAGGCGACCTCGCCGACCCGGCTCGCACCCGTGGCCGAAGCGGCCACGGACCCGACGGGGGAGTCCACCGGCTTCCCGGCGGCCAGCGCGTCGTGCAGGCAGCGGCAGTCCTCCGGTTCGGCGGCGACGACCGTGCGCCCGGCGATCGCCAGCGCCGTACCGGCCGCGAGGCCGCCCCCGCCCACGGCCGCGACGACCGTGTCGACGGCGGGCTCGTCGGCCACGATCTCGGCGCCCACCGTGCCCTGGCCCACGATGACCGCCGGATCGTCGTACGGGTGCACGAACCGGTGACCCGGCCGCGCGGCCACGTCCAGCGCCGCCGACGCCGCCTCGGCGAAGTTCGCGCCGTGCCGGACGAGCCGCGCCCCGGCGGCCTCGATCCGGCGGGCCTTCGCCTCCGGCACCGTCACCGGCACATAGACCGTCGCGGACCTGCCGAGCAGCGACGCCGCCGTCGCCACCGCCAGCCCGTGGTTGCCGCCGGACGCCGCCACGACATGGTCGTCCGGGGCCATGGCGAGCAGCGCGTTGAGCGCACCGCGCAGCTTGAACGAGCCGCTGCGCTGGAGGTACTCCAGCTTCAGCAGCACCCGGCGGCCGTCCACCTCCAGATCGAGCAGCGGCGTACGGCGGGCGTACGGGCGAATTCTGTCGGCGGCCGCCGACACATCCGAGGGAGCGGGAACAGGTACGGGAACAGGTTCGGGGGAGAGCGCATCGCTGAGGTTCTTCACCCCTCCATGCTTCACACACCCGGTCGCCGGCACCAGCGCCGGCGGCCGGGAACCACCGCCCACCGCGTCACATCACCCGCCGCGCCGCACACCCTCCGCCCTACAACACCCCCGCGTCGCGCGCGGACTCCAGCCACTCCGGGAACTCCTGGAGCAACTGGTCGAACAGCACGTCGTCGTGCACGGCCCCCGGCGTCCGGCCGGCGTGGAAGAAGCCGGCGTTGTCGACGACCCGGCGGGCCGGGACGTCGAGGGTGTCGAGCTTGCGCAGGAACGCGAACTCGTTGTCGTCGGGGTCGCCGAACCCGATGAACTGCCAGAACAGGGGCAGCCGGGCCGCCTTGCACAGGTACTGCTCGGCGGCGCGCCTGCTGGTCGGCCCGCCGTCCGTCTGGAAGACGACCAGCGCGGGGGCCGTACTGCCGGAGGCGAGGTAGTGGTCTATGACCTCGTCCATCGCCCAGTGGTAGTTCGTACGGCCCATGTGGCCGAGGTTCTCGTGCAGCTTGTCGACGTGCCCCCGGTGCCGGCCGAGCACCAGATCGGTGGAGCCGTCCACGTCCGTGGAGAAGAACACCACCGGGACGATCCCGTCGTCGTCGAGGTGCGCCGACAGCGACAGGACCTGTTCGGCCAGGCGCTGCATGGTGCCGTTCCGGTAGTACGGACGCATCGATCCGCTGCGGTCCAGCACCAGGTAGACGGCGGCCCGCGTCCCTTCAAGCCCGTGAGCCCGTACGCTGCTGCCCGCCGCCTCGTAGTGGGGCACCAGGTCGGGCGCGTACTCGATCACCTTGGACAGGCTGATGGCCGGAGCGGACTCGCGGCTGTTCGTTGCACTCACGTTCCCATCTTGCAGGGGCGCCCTCGACGGCGTGAACGGTTCGCCCGGACCGGAGCCGGTGGTCATGGGCGGGGGCGCGATTTCCCGGCCCGGCATTGACACAGCTGCTCGGTGAATTTCTGCGCGTGCGAAAAAAGGCATCTGCGCCACTTAACGGTGAACATAGCCACTATGTCCCTTGATTCGGGGCCCAGTTGGGAAGTGTGGCCGTGCTCCTCAAAGAGGCGCACGGCCAACCCAGGGAGAAGACCTTGAAGCGTGTCTCGTTCCGCCGGTCCGTCGGACTGATGGCCGCCGTCGCGGCCCTCGTCGCGGGCCCGGCCCTGTCCGCTCACGCCGTGAACCCCACCGCCCCGAACCAGCAGCAGACCTACGCCGCACAGGCGCGGGCCGCCGGTCTCACCGACCAGCAGGCCGGACAGCTCCAGCGGCAGATGGACGCGATGCTCGCCCAGGAGCCCCGCGCCCACCAGACATCGGCGAACGCCCTCGACATCCCCGGCGGAACCGCCACGCTCCCCGTCCCCGGACAGACCGAAACCCGCAACCTGGCCTCCCCGAACGCGGCGCTGGCCTGCGCCAACGGGCACCTGTGCATCAAGGACGGCACCGGAGCCGTCTACGACTACTACTACTGCGGCTACTACGACTTCAACGGTGTCGGCGACGGCACCTTCAACAACAACCAGACCTCCGGCACCCGCGCACGCTTCTACAACAGCGACGGCAGCGAACGCTGGTCCCACGTGGCCAAGGGCTCCGGCACCGCCTCCTGGACCCCGGTCTTCCACATCCGCCCCTGCTGAAACCCGCGGCTTCCCCCACCCCTCCCGGTGGTGGGGGAAGCCCCGACCCCGCGCGACAGGGCCGGTCGGGGGAATGTCGGGGGCGCAGTGTCGTTTCCGCATCATGCGTACGAGTGACAACGGACCGGCGGGGGCAGAGCCGCGGGGCAAGATCGGCGCGGCAATCATCCCGTCAGCAGAAAGACTTGGTCATGCGTCTGCGCTCCGGCCTCACCACCGTCCTCGGTGCCGCCCTGCTCGCCGTCACCGTCTCCGCCGCACCCGCTTCGGCCGCCACGGGCCAGTTCCGCTACGACTACGTGACCGTCGAGGGCTACGAGGCGTCGGGCTTCCTGAACAACCCCGACAGCGACGTGTGCCTCAACCTTCCCGGCGTCGGCGAGGACAACCCCGAGCCGGCTCACTCCCCGAAGAACCGCACCGACGCCTGGGCCACGGTGTTCAGCGAGGCGAACTGCCAGGGCGATGTGTTCCGGCTGCGCCCCTTCACGGGTGGCGCCAGCGAGCGGCTGAAGGTGCGCTCCGTCGTCTTCGGCTGACCGGCGACCCGGCCGGTTCCCTCGGGAGCCGGCCCCTGCCTCGTCCCGCCGGGCTCTGACCGCGCCGTGCGCGTACCCGCCGAAAGAACGGCCTGCCCAAGGGAACAGCCTGCCCCAAGAGAACGGCATGCCCGATAAAAGAACGGCGGTTGTTCTTATTGCGAAGGCGCTCCGCTAGGGTGCGGATGTGCCCCTACCTCTCGCCTTCCGCCGTCTCGTGGACGACGCCGCCATCTTCCCGCCCGGTCTGGCCCCGCTCCCGCAGGCCGTCGCCGCGCACGCCGAACACCTCGCGTCCGCCCACGCCGGGCTCGTCGGCCCCTTCGTCATCGGCGCGGACCGGCTCGGTGAGCTGACCGGGCTCGCCGGACCCGACCTGTTCCCCGACGGCATGCGGGTGAGCGTGGTGGCCGGACCCGCCGCGATCCCCGCCGTCCTGGCCACCCTCGCCGCGAGCGACCGCCTCGTTCCCGCCGCGCTGGAGATCAAACCGGACCCCGCGCAGCCCCTGCGCCCCCAGATCGACGGTCTGGCCGCGCTCGACCTGCCCGGCGCGGTGTACATCGAGGCCCCGCGCCCCGGCGCGCCCGCGTGGGAGCAGGCCCTCGCCTCCGCCGTACGCCACGGCTTCCGGCTGAAGTTCCGTACCGGAGGCACCGAGGCCGCAGCCTTTCCCACCGAGGACGAGGTGGCGGTGTGGATTCGCGACACCGTCGCGGCGGACATCGCCTTCAAGTGCACGGCCGGGCTCCATCACGCGGTCCGGCACACCGCCCCCGCCACCGGCTTCGAGCACCACGGCTATCTCAACGTGCTTCTCGCCACGGCGCGGGCCTGCGCCGGAGCGCCCCTGCCCGTCGTCCGGGCCGACCTCACCGAGCGCGACCCGGAGGCGCTGGCCCGCGCGGTCTCCGCGCTCCCGCCCGCCGAGATCATCGCGGCACGGGCGGCCTTCACCTCGTACGGCTCCTGCAGCGTGCTCGAACCGCTGGAGGACCTGGCGGCCCTGGGCCTCCTCGACCCCACCGCCTGACAGCCGCCCGACCGCCGCAACCCGCTTCCCGTCACCGAAGGGCTCCACACATGCACGCTCACCCCGTCACCTGGGTCGATGCCGCGGCCGGCAGCGGTTACGACGTCGACAACCTCCCGTACGCCGTCTTCTCCACCACCGGCACCACCCCCCGCATCGGCGTCCGGATCGGCGACCACGTCCTCGACCTCGGCGCCGCGGCCACCGCCCTGCGCCCCGACTGGACGCCGCTCCTCGACGCCCCCGCGCTCAACCCGCTCATGGCCGCAGGACCGGCGACCTGGGCCGAGGTTCGCGCCTGGGCGACCGAGCTGCTCACCGACACCGCGCACCGCGACGACGTGCGGCTCGTGCCGCTGGCCGACGCGACCCTGCACCTGCCCTTCGAGGTCGGCGACTACGTCGACTACTACGCCTCCGTGGACCACGCCACCAACGTCGGCCGGATCTTCCGCCCCGACGGTGACGCGCTGATGCCCAACTGGCGCCACCTGCCGGTCGCGTACCACGGCCGCGCGGGCTCCATCGTCGTCTCCGGCACCCCCGTGCACCGCCCCGCCGGACAGCGCAAGGCCCCCACCGACCCGGCGCCCACCTTCGGCCCGTCGCTGCGCCTGGACATCGAGGCCGAACTCGGCTTCGTCGTCGGCCGAACCGTCCCGCTCGGGCAGCGCGTCTCCACCGCCGAGTTCACCGACACCGTCTTCGGCGTCACCGGCGTCAACGACTGGTCCTCGCGCGACATCCAGGCATGGGAGTACGTCCCGCTGGGCCCCAACCTCGGCAAGTCCTTCGCGACCACCGTCAGCGCCTGGGTCACCCCGCTCGCCGCCCTCGAACACGCCCGCACCGAACTGCCCGGCCAGGAGCCCGCCGTCCTGCCCTACCTGCGGGAGCAGGGCCCGTCCGGCTACGACATCGACGTCGAGATCGAGGTCAACGGCACCGTCGTCTCGCGCCCCCCGTACGCCTCCATGTACTGGTCGCCCGCGCAGATGCTCGCCCACCTCACCGTCAACGGCGCCTCCCTGCGCGTCGGCGACTTCTACGCGTCGGGCACCATCTCCGGGCCGGAGAAGGAGCAGCGCGGCTCGTTCCTGGAGCTGTCCTGGGGCGGCCGGGAGACCTGGAAGGCCGGCGGCGAGGAGCGCACCTTCCTCCAGGACGGCGACGAGGTCGTCCTGCGCTACTCGGCACCCGGCGCGCGCGGCCGCATCGGCCTGGGCGAGGTCCGCGGCACGATCCTCCCCACGATCCAGCCGCTGCCGGACGAGACCCCGTGACCCCACCGAACGAACCGGAGGGCGGCGGCTCGCAGACCCTGGAACGCGGACTCGCGATCCTCGTCGAACTGGGCCGCCACCCCGAGGGGCTGAACACCAGCCAGGTGGCGGCGGCGACGGGCTTCCACCGCTCCATCGCGCACCGCCTGCTCGTCTCCCTGCACCGGACCGGGTTCGCCGCGCGCGACGACGACGGCCGCTACACGGTGGGCCCGGCCGTGCCCGGCCTCGTCGGCGTGCCCGGCCCCAGCCTGCGTACCGTCGCCGAACCCGTCCTCCAGCGCCTCGCCCGCCGGCTGGACGCCACCGCCAGCCTGGTCGAGGCCATCGGCGCCGTCGCCGTCACCACGGTCGTCGCCGAACCTCCCACGGACGGCCCGCTGTTCTGGTACCGCAAGGGCAGCCGCGACCCCCTCGACCACGGCTCCGGCGGCCTGGCCGCCCTGGCCTCCGGCCCCCCGCGCGCCGCCGAACCCGAGCGCGTCCAGGCCATCCGCGAGGCCGGCCACGTCATCACCCACGGCGAGGTCAACGCCGGCGCCCACGGCGTCGCCGCACCCCTGCCCGGCTGGCCGGTCCGCGCCGCGATCAACGTCGTCACCTCGGACCCGGAACTCGCCGAACGAGCACTCCCGTACGTACGGGAAGCCGCCGAGGCCATCGGCACGCCGGGCGACCACCTCTGAGCCCATGAGCGGCGCGCGGCCCCTCAGCGCCTGGCCCGGCCCCTCAGCGTACGGGCGCCGGGTCCGCCGACGACCGCACCGGGGTGCCGCAGACGCCGGCGCCCCCGCAGGGTTCCGCCGCGCGCGGCCCCGCCGGGGCGGCCAGGGGGACGCCGTTGGCGCGCAGGGTCTCCCGTAGGTTCAGGATCAGGGAGAACACCTCGTGGTTGTGGTCCTCGCCCTGTTCGTCCCAGGCCCGCTGCTCCGCCTCGACCGCCATCCGGTCCTGCGCGAAGATGCGCTCGGTGAACCGTCTGATGAGGGGGGCGGCCAGGCTGAGCGCGGCCGGGACGCGAGGCTTCTTGATCATGAGGTGGCCGTAGACGCGGCAGGCGCGCTGGTCGGCGCCCACGGGTACGTACACCGCCCAGAGGCTGAAGACCGGCCGGTCGGCGCCCTCCGGCACCAGGTCGAGGGTCTGGTACGGATACTCCGTGCGGATCGTCATCACATCGCTGGAGCCGCCCGAGATCCCCTCCGCCGCCAGCACGCTCGCACCGGCGTCGCGCCTGCCCCCGGTGTGGGTGAACAGGTAGCGGGCCTCCACCGACCGGGCGTCGCCGCTGTGGCCGAGGAGTTCGGGACGGAGCCGGCCGACGACGCCCTGGTGCAGGAACTGGTGGTTCATGTCCAGCAGGTTCTCGTGCATGAACGAGTAGTGGCAGCGGACGGTCCGGGCGTACGTCAGCGTCTTGTAGTGCGGCGAACCGTACGCCGGGAGCATCGGCAGCGGCGTCGCGTCCGCCTTCTCCGGGTCGCCGGGGAACACGAACACCAGGCCGTACGCCTCGCGTACGGGATAGCCGCGCACCCCGCGCGGCGGCCTGCGGTCGTCCTTCGTCAGATACGGGATCTGCGAGATGCGGCCGTCACCGCGGTACGCCCACGCGTGGTACCGGCACCGGAGCACATCACCCTCCACGACGCCCATGCTCAGCGGCACCTGCCGGTGCGCGCACCGGTCCTCCAGCGCGTGGACGGCGCCGTTCCGCCCTCGGTAGAGCGCGATCCGCTCGCCGGCGAACGCGGCCGGCACCACTTTCCCGGCCCGCACCTCCCGGGCCCGCGCCACGGGATACCAGTGGTCCGGATGCGCGCCGACGCGCCGCAGGTCCACCGCACCGGAGACCTCCGGGCCCCTCGCGTCCGCGTCGGTCTCCTTCATGGTTCTCCCTCACAGCTGGGTCGGTGGCCTCCCCCATCCTGTCCGCGCCCGTCCCGGCCGCCCTTCCAAGCGCGTCCGGACCAGTGAACGGGGACGGCGACGCCCCCGCCCCACTGGCCCATCCGGGTGCGAACGCGCCCTCGTCGGCCTGGACCTCGCCCGGTCCCGCTCAGGCGGTGCCCGTACCCGTACGCGGGGCTGCGGCCCGGCAGGTCAGGTCATGGTCCGGCAGGCGGCCCGTGAGCAGATACGCCGTGGCCGCATCGTCCGCGCAGGCGTTGCCGTCCGGCGCGTACAGGACGCCGTGCCCCTCGCCACCGGTGACGGTGAGCATCCGGGAGCCGCGCAGGGCCCGGTGCATGGCCCGGCCGGAGGCGAGCGGCGTCTGCGGGTCCCACTCGTTCTGCGTGATCAGGGCGCCGACTCCGTTGTCGACCGCGGTCTGCGGTTCGGTGCCCCGCTGCCAGAACGCGCACGGTGCGACGGCCGCCGCGAAGTCGCCGTACAGCGGATACCGGGCCCGGTCGCGGATCGCCTCGCGCCGGTACTGCTCGGGGTCGTGCGACCAGGAGCGGGAATCGGCGCACATGTAGGACCAGGCGGCCGACACATACCCGTCATCGGACGGGCCGGACGCCCCGGACTCCTCGGATTCGCCGGACGTCTCCGAACGGCCGGGCTCCTTCGCCCCGCCCTTCGCGGCCGCCTCCCTCAGCCCCGTGATCCACGCCGCCGCCTCCCGCACATGCACGAACACGCGGCTGTTCGACCGGATGTCGGCACCGCTCAGCGGCTGCCCCTCGAACAGGACCGGCTCACGGTCCGCCCGTGCGACCAGGTCCCAGAAGGCGGCGCGGACGGCGGCCGGGGTGGTGCCCAACCCGTACTCCCCGTTCCGCCGGGCGGTCCAGCCGGCCCAGCGGGTGAAGGCGTCCTCGGCCGCCTTCGCCATGTCCTGGAACATTCCCCGGTAGACCCGCCCGGGATCGGTCGCGCTGTCCAGCACGAACCGGTCGGCGCGCCGGGGGAACAGCTGCGTGTAGACGGCCCCGAGGTACGTCCCGTACGACACCCCCAGATACGAGATCCGCTTCTCGCCCAGCGCGGCACGGATGACGTCCATGTCGCGGGCGCTGTTACGGGTGGTGAGGTGGGCCAGCTCCCGGCCGGCGGCGGCCCGGCACTTGGCGGCGACCGTACGGGCCCACGCCACGTCCTTCGCGAACGTCGCGGCCCTGTACGGATGGTCGGCCTGCTCGCCGGCGGTGAGACCGCAGCTGACGGGGGCGCTGCGCCCCGTGCCCCTCGGGTCGAAGCCGATCAGGTCGTACCGCTGTTTCACCCGCTGGGGGAGTTTCAGCAGCGGATCGACGGGAAGCCCGAGGCCCGGCGCGCCGGGGCCGCCCGGATTGAGCAGCAGTACACCGCGGCGCTTCTTCGGGTCGCTCGCCCGGAGCCGGGATATTGCGATGGCGATCTTTTTACCACCGGGCTTCATATAGTCCAGTGGCACCTTTACCGTCGTGCACCGCAGGGCGCCCGGCTCCTTCGGGCCACCCTCCTCCTCCAGATCGCACGGCTCCCACCGGAGCTTCTGCTGTGTGTAGACCCGCAGGGCGGCGGGTACGGCGCCGGCCTCCCCGGCCGGCGTGACCGGTGCGGCCGGGGCGCAGGCCGCCGTCGCCGTCAGAAGGGTGGCCGCCGTGAGGCCGGCGGCCAGGAGGCGGGCTGCGCCCGGAACTCCGTTACGCATGAGGTTCGTCCGTTCCCGTGTCATGTGTCAGTTGCCGTCGAGGTGCAGCCGGACGCACTGCGCGTACTGGTGCAGGCTGTCGGGGCGGTAGCACTCCTGCGTCCGGTTCGCGTACCAGAGCAGGAGGACGACGGCCAGCGCGGACACCAGGACCGCGATCCCCAGGCCCAGGGCGGCCGCAGCAGGCCAGTTACGCCTGTTACGTGCTCCCACCTGGTTCGGAACGGCCCCCACGGGGTTCGGTGTTGTCTCGGTGACGCGGGTGTCCACAGGCCCGTCCTTCTCATCGCTCGACTGGTACGGGGCCCGATCATGGTTCGCGCGGAGCCGGGGGACATCGCGGCGACGCGGGAGAATTCCCTCCCCCGGTCGGGGGAGGGCACCACAAGACGATCCGGTCATACTGACCGGATCATGTTCACGGGATTCCGGCCGCTGCTGCGCGGCTCCACGTACACGGGTGCGCTCTTCGCCTACTGCGGCGCGTTGGCGAGCCTCCCGCTGCTGCCGTTCGCGGCGCTGCCCGCGCTGGCCCTGCCGTCCATGCCGGAAGGTGCCGCGATCGCGCTCACCCTGCTGCTCTGGTCCGCCCTGATCGGCGTGACCGGACTGGCCCGCATCACACGGCGGGTACTGGTCGCCTGCGCCCGGCGGATGCTCGCCGCGGAGCTGCCGGACCCGGTGGACCGGGGCCGGTCCACCGGCGCCGACCGTCTGCGCACCCCGCTCTGGCTGCTGGCACAGGTGGCCCTCGGCTGGGCGGGGGCGCAGCTGAGCCTCCTCCTGCTCGTCATGGGGCTGTGCCTGCCCGGCGGCTGGGCCGGGGCCGAGGCGGGGATCAGCGTGTACGGCCGGTCGGTGCCGCTGGACAGCGGCTGGCAGAGCTGGGCGGCGGCGCTCGGCTGCCTGCTGCTCGCGGCGGCCCTGTGCCCGGCCGTGACGTACACCCTGCGCTGGCTGGCGCCCCGGCTGCTGGGCCCCTCGTCGGCGGAACGGCTGGCGCTGGCGGCCGAACGCGAACGGACCCTCGCCGCCCGCAACCGGCTCGCCCACGAGCTGCACGACTCGATCGGGCACACGCTGACGGCCGCCACCATCCAGGCGGCGGTCGCGGGCGAGATCCTCGGCGCCGACCCGGTCGCGGCCCGCGCCGCCCTGCGCAGCATCGAGGAGTCGTCCCGAGCCGCCCTGGAGGACCTGGACTACGTCCTGGGCATGCTCCGCGAGGAACCCGGCACGACGGCCCCGGCCCGCACCCTGGCCGACCTCCCCGAACTCCTCGACCGGGCCCGCCACATGGGCGCGACCGTGGAGTCCGAGCTGTCCGGCGACCTCGCACACGTACGCGGGACGCTCTCCCGTGCCGCGTACCGCATCCTCCAGGAGGGCCTGACGAACGCGGTGCGCCACGGCGAGGGCGGCCCGGTCCGGGTCACCGTGGCCGCCGCGCCGGACGCGCTGGAGCTGACGGTGGTCAACCGCAGCGGTACGGGAACGGCTCCGGGCGCCTTTCCGACGTCCGGGCACGGCCTGCCGGGGCTCACCGAACGGGTGCGCCTGCTGCACGGCGAGATCGAGGCCGGCCCGGACGGCCCGGAGCACTGGCGGCTCGCGGTCCGGCTGCCCGTGCGGGTGCCCGCGTGAGCGGCCCGGACGCGCCCGGCGCGGACACCCCCGTCTCCCTCGTGATCGCGGACGACGACGAGGTCACCCGCAGCGGCCTGCGCACCCTGCTCGGGATGCAGCCGGGGATCACGGTGTCCGGCGAGGCCGCAGACGGCGTCGAGGCGGTCCGGCAGGCCCGGCTGCTGCGGCCGGACGTGGTCCTGATGGACGTACGGATGCCCCGCCTCAACGGCATCGAGGCAACCCGCCGACTGCTCGCGGAGCCGGGTACGGGTGAGCCGCCCAAGGTCGTGGTCATCACCACCTTCGAGAACGACGGCTACGTCACCGCCGCCCTCAGCGCCGGGGCCGCCGGCTTCGTCCTCAAACGGCTCCCCGTGCCCCGGATCGCGGAGGCGGTGCGGGTGGTGGCGGCCGGTGAGGCGGTCCTCTTCCCGGCGGCCCTGCGCCGGATGGTCACCGCCCGCCCGCTCACCTCCGCCGAGGCGCTGCCGCGCGCGGCCCTGACGGTCCGGGAGGAGGAGACGCTGCGGCTGATGGCGACCGGCCTGTCCAATCCGGAGATCGCGGAGCTGTGCCGGGTGAGCCTGGAGACGGTGAAGACGCATGTGGGCCATGTGCTGGCCAAGCTGGGCGCACAGAACCGGACTCACGCGGTGGTGATCGCGTACGAGTCCGGTCTGGTCGTGCCCGGTGTCGGGGACTGAGGGGCCCGACGGGCCTGTGCGGGGCTCAGGCGGCGCGGGCCGCCGGGCCGGTCCCGGCGGCCCCCGCCGGGTCCGGTTCCCGTCTGCGCCACAGCGTGCCGTGGAGATCGGCGCCCCGGACGAGCTGGATGCGCCACGGGTCGATCCGCAGCACGTGGTAGCCGGGATCACCGGGGCCGCCCCGCCAGTAGCGGACCGGGTCGTAGCCCACGCCCGGCGGCCCGCCCCGCTGGTACAGCCGCCACGCGTGGCGCTTGGACTCCTCGTCCTCCGCCCACGTCGAGACGCTGTCCACGAAGGCCGCGTTCTGCCGGGGGCTCCAGTAGGCGTACGTCGTGTGCGGGTTGTTCGCCAGGTGCGCGCTCTTCACCGGGGTGCGGTACGAGGCGAGCCAGCCGACCGGTACCCCGTCGACGATCTCCCACACGGGCAGCAGCACACGGGCGCGCGGGCGCTGTTCGCGGTCGACGGTGACCATCGTGGCGTACTTGATCTCGCGGACGTAGTCGAGAAAGGTGCCTTCGATCTCGGAGAACTCGCTGACGACTTCGGTCATGGGCCTGTCCTTTCGGTGGTTGCCGGGGTCCTGCCGGGGCGGGTTCAGTGCGATACGGGGGTGGCGGCGGGTTCCGCGGAGCCGGCGGCGTCCAGCGGCGCGGGCGCCGTACCGCCGTCGCGGGAGCGCAGTCCGAACGCGCTGACGGCGGCTGCGACGACGGCCGCGGCGAACGGGACGAGCAGCCCGGCCCGGTAGCCGTCGAGCAGGCCCGCGGGCGTGTCCGTACGGGTCGCGGCCACGCTGACCGCGGTGACGGCGGAGAGGCCGATCGCGGCGCCGAACTGGAAGGCGGTGTACAGCAGACCGCCCGCGAGCCCCTGCTCCTCCTCCGCGACGCCCTCCGTCGCCACGATGGTCAGGGGGCCGTACGCCAGCGAGAAGGCGAGCCCGAGGACGATCAGGCTCGGGAACATCGCGGCGTAGCTCCAGTCCGCGCCGACCGGCAGGAACAGCCCGTAGGCGAGCACCGCGAGCAGGAGGCCGCCCAGGATCACCCTGGCGTTGCCGAAGCGGTCGACGAGCCGCGGGGTGAGCGTCGGCGAGAGGATCGCGTCGACGCCGATGACCAGCATCGCGAAACTGGTCTCCAGCGTCGACCAGCCCCGCAGCTCCTGGAGGTACAGCACCACCAGGAACTGGAACCCGAAGAACCCGGCCGCGAACAGCATCGCCGACAGGTTGGCCCGCACCAGCGGCCCGTGGCGCAGGATCGCCAGGCGTACCAGGGGCTCGGCGGACCGCCGCTCGATGAGCACGAACGCCACCAGGAACGCGAGCCCGGCCAGCAGGGTGCCCGCGCTGACGGCGACGCCCGCGTGGGCGGCGCGCTCGACGCCCAGCACGATCAGTACGAGGGCGGCGGTGACGGTGAGGGCGCCGGCCGCGTCCACGCGCTTGCCGGTCCGGTCGGGCCGCTCCGACTTGGGGACGAACACGAGGGCCGCGACGAGGATGAGGAGGGAGAGCACGACCGGGGCGAAGAACACCCACCGCCAGCCGACGGCGGTCAGCAGCCCGCCGGCCACCAGACCGACCGTGAACCCGCCCGCCGCGGTGCCGGAGTAGATGAGGAGCGCCCTGTTGCGCTCGGGGCCCTCGGCGAAACCGGTGGTGATGATGGACAGGCCCGCCGGGGTCATGAAGGCCGCGGCGACGCCCGTGACGAACCGGGCGAGGATCAGCGTCCACCCGTCGTTCGCGAGGCCGCCGAGCCCGGAGAACAGCAGGAAGACGGTGAGCCAGAAGACGAACATCTGACGGCGTCCGAAGAGGTCGGCGGCCCGTCCGCCGAGGAGCATGAAGCCGCCGTAGCCGAGGACGTAGGCGCTCATGACCCACTGCAGCTCGCCGGTGGACAGTCCCAGATCGGTACGGATCGAGGGCAGGGCCACGTTGAGCATGGCCACGTCGATGCCTTCGAGGAAGATCGCGCCGCACAGGACGAGCAGGATGCCCCACTTGCGCGCGCTCAGTCCGCCGGTGGCATTCAAGGCACTCATGACGAGGAACTCCTTCCGGAGCAAGGGGTGTTGTCGGTGCCTTCAGCTTTCGCCACCGCGGGCGCGGGAACAACAGCGATCATCGCAACGTTCGTTCAGCTGGGCTTACCGATCAGCGCATACGGGGGAGACGGCTGTGGATCAGAGCGAACTGGAATGCTTTCTCGTCCTCGCCGATGAGCTGCACTTCGGGCGCACCGCCACCCGGCTGCACCTCTCCCGCGCACGCGTGAGCCAGCTCGTCCAGAAGCTGGAGCGCCGGGTCGGGGCGCCGCTGTTCACCCGTACGAGCAGGAGCGTGGCCCTCACCGGACTGGGCCGGCGCCTGCGCGACGACCTCGAACCGCACTACCGGGGCATCGAGGAGGCCCTCGCCCGCGCCACCGCGACGGCACGCGGCATCGAGGGCGTCCTCCACGTCGGCTTCTCCACCCCGCTGGCCGGCGAGATGGTGATGAAGGCGACCGAGCGGCTGCGCACCAGCCATCCGGAACTCGCCGTCGAGGTCTGCGAGGTGCCGCTCTCCGACCCGTACGGCATGCTGCGCGCGGGCGAGTTCGACGTGCAGCTGACCGACTTCCCCGTGCACGAGGACGACCTGACCCGCGGCCCCACGCTCCTCACCGAGGACCGGGTCCTCGCCGTCGCCGCCGCCCATCCGCTGGCCGCGCGAGCCGCGGTGACGCTGGAGGACCTGGCCGGACTGCCCCTGCTGACCATCGCGGGCGACATCCCGGAGTACTGGCTGGAGCACCGCCTGCCGATCCGCACCCCCAGCGGGGCGCCCATCGGCCAGGGCCCGTCCGTCACCAACCTCCAGGAAGCCCTGACCCTGGTCGCCGCCGGCAAGGGCGCCCTCCTGGCCGGCGCCCACATCGCCCTCTACCACGGCCGCCCCGGCGTCACCTACATCCCGGTGGAGGGCGACACCCCGCTCGGCTACGGCCTGATGTGGCGCTCGAACGGCGGCACCCGGGCGATAGAACTCTTCGCCCGCATGATCCACGAGGCGACCCGCACGATGTAGTGCGCGGTTTGCGGGCGGCGCCAGGTCCGCCTTGACCTCAACTGCGCTTGAGCTTCTACGTTGATCATATTCCGTTGATCACGAGGAGAGGCAGAGGGACATGGCCGTGACGCTCAAGGAGTACACGCGGGAGGAACTGGCCGCTCAGCCCATCGGGGCATGGACCGGGACGGCCTGCCGGCTGGTGGTCGGGGCGATTCGCGAGCAGTTGGCGGTGGAGGACCTCACCCAGCCGCACTGGTGGACGCTGAACCACGTGGCCGGCGGGCCGGGCACCTGGACCCGTGAGGCGCTGACCGCGCGGCTGGCCAAGTGGGACGACCTGGGGATCGACTTCGAGGAGGTCTTCGACGATCTGGTCGCCCGTGGCTGGGTGACGGAGGAGGCGGGGCTGCTGACCCTGACCGGGGAAGGGGAGGCCGGCCGCGTACGGGCACGGGAGCGCAATCTGCGCGTCCACCAGCAGGTGCACGAGGGCGTGGACACCGCCGACTTCGTGACCACGATCAACGTCCTGCGCCGCATGGTCGCCAACCTCGGCGGCGACGGCGACCTGCCCGTCTGACGGCAGCCGGCCACGCCGTCGACCCCGACGATCGTCAGGGGCCGGCGTGGCCGTTCGGCGCACTGGCCGTCCTGGGCGCGGGAACCGGGACCGTCGCCCTGCTGTCCCCCGGCGGGCTCGGCGAGGCCGGCCCCGTCGAGGTCACCGGCGGCGCCTCGGCCTCCGCGTACCGCTCACTGACCGGCACCGTGGCGGACGCACCGGACTGGCTGGGGCCCTGCCTGGAGGCGGCGACCGAAGGCACGCTCGTGGCCCTCGGCCTGCTGCTGGTGTGGCTGTGCTGGACGGCGTTCCGCCGCGGCGACGCCCGTGCCGCACTGGCCGTCGGGCTCGCCCTGGCACGCCCCCGCATCCACACCGACGACGCTACGGACATCGCCCCCCGCCCGGCCACTGCCGAAAGTCAAAGGCCACCCCACCGGGCACGGTGTGCGCGACCGGCCCGCGCGGCCGCCGGCACGGCGGTTTTCCGAACCCCGATCCGGGGGCGGGCACGATCGATCGCCGCATCCCCGCCGCCGATGATGAGGACATGAACAAGACGGCGACGACCGACATCGGGACGGGCATGACCGTCCACGCGGAGGATCTGCACCGGGAGTACGGGCGCGGCGGCGCCGTCGTGCACGCGCTGCGCGGGGTGTCGGTGGAGATGGCTCCCGGTACGTTCACGGCGGTGATGGGGCCGTCCGGCTCGGGGAAGACCACCCTGCTGCACTGCCTGGCCGGGATGGACCGGCCGACGCGGGGTTCCGTCCGGTGGGGCGGTACGGAGGTGTCCCGGCTGCCCGAACGGCGGCTCGCCGTCCTGCGCCGCAACCGGGTCGGGTTCGTGTTCCAGGCGTTCAACCTGATGCCGGCCATGACAGCCGCGCAGAACGTCGCCCTGCCCCGCCGGCTGGCCGGCGAACGCCCCGACCGGCGCCGGGTCCAGGATGCCCTCGCCCGTGTCGGACTGGC
Source organism: Streptomyces sp. NBC_00525 (assembly GCF_036346595.1). GTDB lineage: Bacteria > Actinomycetota > Actinomycetes > Streptomycetales > Streptomycetaceae > Streptomyces. Next base: position 105,774 of record NZ_CP107835.1, on the reverse strand, counting down.
CGGGCGGGAACGGCACCGGCCGGGACAGCTCTCCGGCGGCCAGCAGCAACGGGTCGCCATCGCCCGCGCCCTCGTCTCCCGGCCCGCGATGCTGTTCGCCGACGAACCGACCGGCGCGCTCGACCGGGCCACCGGCCACGAGATCCTCGCCCTGCTGCGCGCCCGCGTCGACGAGGGCGGCGGGACCTGCGTGATGGTTACCCACGACCCCGTGGCCGCCGGGTACGCGGACCGGGTGCTGCTTCTCGCGGACGGCGTCGTCGTGGACGAACTCGACCACCCCACCGCCGCCCGGATCGGCGAACGCCTGAGCCGGCTGGGCGGGGGAGAGCAGTGACCCTCCTCGCGCTCGGGCAGCTGCGCCGCCGCCCCGCCTCCTTCCTGGGCCTGGCGGTCGCGCTCTTCCTCGCCCTCACTGCTTTGACGCTGTTCGGCTCGCTGTTCGCCGCCGACCTCGCCACCCCGGCCGCGGTCCGCAACGAGGCCGACGGGCCCGGCCTGATGGTGATCGCCGGCGCCTTCGGCGAGATCGCCGTCCTGGTCGCGTTCTTCGTCCTGGTCAACGCCCTCGGGTTCGCCCTGCGCCAGCAGCACCGGGAACTGGCCCTGCTCCGCACCATCGCGGCGACACCCCGCCAGATGCGGCGCCTGGTCCGTACCCAGGTGGCCCTGACCACGCTGGCGATGACCGCACCGGGCTGCGCCGCAGGAGCCGCCGGGGCGCGGGCCCTGCTCGCCGAGCTGCAACGACGGGGGATGGCGGCACCGGGCGTACGGGTGCCGGGCACCCCCGTACCGATGCTGGTGGCGTCGGCCGCTGTACTCGCCGTGGGTCTGATGGCCTCGGCCGTCGCGGCGCGGCGGATCTCCCGCGTCGCGCCCGCCGCGGCCCTCACGGCGAGTTCGACCGAGCACAGCCGTACGGGCGCCGTGCGCCTGCTTGCCGCGGCCGGTGTCCTGACCGGCGGCGTCCTTCTGCTGCGGCTCGCCGCGACCCGGCCCGCCGGAGAGGTGGACGAGGCGGGGCAGGCGGCGCTGCTCGGCACCCTCGTGCTGCTGGTCGCCACCGCCCTGGCGGGGCCGTTCGCGGCGCGCGTCCTGGCGGCGGTGCTGGGCACGCCGGTACGCCTCCTGGCACCCGGCGCGGGATGGCTCGCCGACGCCAACCTGCGCGGGTACGCGCGGCGGCTCGCGTCCGCCGCGGTGCCGGTGGCCCTGCTCGTGGGGCTCTCCGGCACCATGCTGATCATGACCCGTACCGCCGAGCAGGCCGGTGGCCCGGCGGCCTCCGGCGTCACGTCCGACACGGACGTCTGGCTCCGCCAGGCCGAACTGGCCATGCTCGTCTGCTTCGCGGCGGTGTCCACAGTCAACACCCTGGTCGCCGTGACCGCCGAACGCCGCCGCGAGTTCGCACTGATGCGGCTCACCGGTGCCCCCCGCGCGCAACTGCTGCGCATGCTCACCGCCGAGTCCCTGCTGACCGCGGCGGTGGGCATCCTGCTCGGCGGTGCGGTCGCGGTCGCGGCGTCGGCGGCCTTCAGCACGGCGGTGACGGGGTCTTCGGTGCCGCCCCTGCCGGCGGCCGACTGCGCCTGGATCGTCGCGGGCGCGGCGGTCCTGACGATCCCGGCCATCCTGGTCACCGGCCTGCTGACGGTGTGCGGCCCCGCCCTCTCACCGCGTCCCGGAACCGCGCGTGGCTGAGCCGCGCCGGTACCCGGCGCTCCGGTCCGGCGAGTGGGTCTTCGCCGTCGCCGGCCTGCCGCTCGCCGTGGCCGGCGGGGTCTACGCGCTGGCCGTCCTGTACGCGGGGGCGCTGCTCTCCCTCACCGTGCTCGGGCTGCCGTTCGTCGCCGCCGCGTTGACGGGTGCCCGCGGTCTCGGCGCGCTGCACCGGAGGTTGGCCGGGCGGTGGCTGGGCGAGGCCGTCGAGGCGCCGCCCGTACCGCCCCGCCCGGTGGGTCTCCTCGCCCGGGGCCGTGCCTCGTTGACCGACGCGGTCGCTTGGCGGGCCCTGCTCTATCTGCTGCTGCGGTTGCCGCTCGGGGTGCTCGGGTTCGCCGCCGCCGTGGTGATGCCGCTGGGCGGTGGCTGGCTGGTCGGCTTCCCGCTCTGGGTGCGGCTGCTCGAACCGGGTGCGCAACCGGCCACGTGGGCGGACGCCGTGTCCGTGCCCCTCGGGCTGGTCGTCCTCCTCGCGGTGCCCGGCGCGGTACGCGTACTGAGCGGCGCGAACCGCGCTCTCGCCCGGTCTCTGCTCGGCCCGCCCCGTACCCAACGGCGCGTACGGGAACTGGAGAACGCCCGCGCCACCCTGCTCGCCCAGAGCACCGGCGAACTGCGCCGCCTGGAACGCGACCTGCACGACGGGACCCAGGCCCGGCTGATCGCCCTGGCCATCACCCTCTCGCTGGCCCGGGACGCGCTTCCCGCCGCCCCCGCCCCGGAGCTCGTACAGCTGCGCCGGCTCCTGGAACGGGCCCGGGACCAGACCGACGACACGGTCGCCGAACTGCGCCGGCTCACCCGGGGCATCCATCCGGTGGCGCTGGACGGCGGTCTCGCCGAGGCGCTGCCGGGGCTCGCCGCCACCTCGCCCGTACCGGTCGCCCTCCGCATCGACCTGCCCGAACGCCCGGACCCCGTGATCGAGCGGGCCGTCTACTTCTGCGCCGCCGAACTGCTGGCCAACATCGCCAAGCACAGCGGCGCCCGTTCGGCGGAGATCGAGGCCGTCGGGAGCGGCGGCCGTATCCGGCTGTCCGTACGCGACGACGGCCGCGGCGGCGCCGCCCCCGGCAGCGGCTCCGGGCTGACGGGCCTGGCCGAACGGCTCGCGGCGGTCGACGGCCGCCTGCGGATCGACAGCCCGCCCGGCGGGCCGACCGAGATCACCGCCGCACTGCCGGCCCGTCTGTGACGGCCGGCCGGCTCCCGCCCTCCGCGAGGTAGGCGAGGACGGCCTTCACCCGGCGGTTGTCGGTGTCCCTCGCCGCCAGACCGAACTTGGTGAACACGGCTGCGACATGCTTCTCCACCGCCCGCTCCGACACCACCAGCCGCCCGGCGATGGACCGGTTGGAATGCCCCTGCGCCATCAGCTCCAGCACCTCGCGCTCACGCGGTGTCAGGGCGTCCACCCCGCCGCGCCGCCCGCCCCGCATCAGCTGGGTGACGATCTCGGGGTCGAGCGCGGTGCCGCCGGCCGCGACCCGGCGCAGCGCGTCGACGAACTCGGACGTCCGGGCGACCCGTTCCTTCAGCAGGTACCCGACCCCCGCCGCCCCGCCCGCCAGCAGCCGGGAGGCCCAGGCGGTCTCGACGTGCTGCGAGAACACCAGGATGCCGACCTCGGGGGCCGAGGCGCGGATGTCCACGGCGGCCCGGATGCCCTCGTCGGTCTGCGTCGGAGGCATCCGGATGTCCACCACGGCCACATCCGGCCGGTGCTCGTCCACCGCCGCGATCAGCTCCGGTGCCGTACCCGCCGTCGCCACCACATCGCACCCGCGGGCGCCCAGCAGCTCCACCATGCCGTCGCGGAGAATCACGGAGTCCTCCGCCAGCACCACCCGCAGCCGTCTGTCGTTCACATCCTCATTATCGGGGCGAGGCCGGACCCCACCGGCCCCCTGTGACATCGTCGTGCCCATGGCAGAGTCCTGGGTGCTCGATGACGACCGTTCCGTTTCCGCGTCGGCCGCCGGTGTGGCGGAGATCCTTCGGGCGCGGATGGCGGCGGGGAGGCTGGAGACCTGGCTGGCCGGTTCGTCCGGGCGGGCGCTGGCCGTCGTGACGAACACCGAGCGCGCGATGGTCGTGCTGCTGGAGGGCGAGGGCGATCCCGGCGAGCACGCCGTGGACCCCGGGGCCGAGGGGTGGAGCGACGGATTCGTCCTGGCCAACGGGCAGGGCGACGCATACCCGGACGAGGACACCGTCCCCATTCAGGACGCGTTCCGGCTGGTCGAGCACATCGTCGCCACCGGGGCGTGGCCCGACGACGCGCACTGGGTGGCCGACCGCTGACAGCGGCCCGCCCTTCTTGATACCCCCCTGGGTATTTGACAAGCGCGGGGAGGGCTTCGTACCGTCGAGTAGGTAATACCCCGTGGGGTATCACGGCCGAAAAAATACCCCCCTGGGTATCAAAACCCCGAGAACCGTCCCGCTTCGGAGGCTTCCGTGTTCTTCTCGCAGTACTACCTCGAGTGCCTGTCCCACGCGTCGTACATGATCGCGGACGAGGGCACCGGCCGGGCGGTCGTCGTGGACCCGCGCCGGGACGTGTCCGAGTACCTGCGCGACGCCGAGGCGCGGGGCTTCACCGTGGTCGGCGTCATCAACACCCACTTCCACGCCGACTTCGTCGCCGGACACCTGGAGGTGGCCGACCGCACGGGCGCGTGGATCGGATACGGGCGCCGGGCCGAGACCGAGTACGCGATCCGCCCGCTGGCCGACGGCGACACCATCTCCCTCGGCGACGTGACGCTGAAGATCATGGAGACGCCCGGCCACACACCGGAGTCGATCAGCGTGCTGGTGTACGAGCGTGCCGAGGACAGCGTCCCGTACGGCGTGCTGACCGGCGACGCGCTGTTCATCGGGGACGTCGGCCGCCCGGACCTGCTCGCGTCGGTCGGCGTGACCGCCGCCGAGCTGGGCGCGATGCTCCACGACAGTGTGCAGCGCAAGCTGATGGGCCTGCCCGACGAGGTGCGCGTCTTCCCCGCCCACGGCGCCGGCTCCTCCTGCGGCAAGAACCTGTCCACCGAGCGGCAGTCCACCATCGGCGAGCAGCGCGCCACGAACTACGCCTGCGCGCCGATGAGCGAGCCGGACTTCGTCGCGCTCGTCACCGCCGGGCAGTCGGCGGCTCCCGGTTACTTCGCCTACGACGCCGACCTCAACCGCCGCGCGCGGGAGCTGTTCGACCCGGCGACCGCGCCGCGCGCGCTGGACCCGGCGGACGTCCTGGCCCGGCGCGCGGCCGGCGCGGTGGTCGTGGACGCACGCGACCCGCAGGAGTTCGCCGCCGGCCATCTGCGCGGCGCGGTCAACGTCCCGGCGGACGGCAGGTTCGCCGAGCAGGCCGGCACCGTGCTGCCGCTCGGGGCCGAGGTCCTGGTCGTGGCGCCGGAGGGCCGCGAGGAGGAGATCGTCACCCGGCTCGCCCGGATCGGCTTCGACCGCGTCGCCGGCTACCTCGCCGCGCCCGACGAGGCGCTGGAGGCGATGGCCGACGAGGTCGCCCCCGCCGGCCGCCTCACCGCCGCCCGGCTGCGCGCCGAGCTGGACGGGGCCAACCCGCCGCTCGTCGTCGATGTCCGCAACTGCGGCGAGCGCGCCGAGAACGGGTTCATCGAGGGCGCGCTGCACATCGCGCTCGGCGAGCTGCCCGCCCGGCTGGACGAGATCCCGCGCGACCGGCCGCTGGTCCTGCACTGCGCGGGCGGCCACCGCTCCTCGATCGCCGCGAGCCTGCTGCGCCACCACGGCTTCGACGACGTCTCCGACGTACTCGGCGGCTGGGCCGCCTGGGCCCTGCTCAACACGCCCGCCGCCGCCTGAACCTCCCCCCTCTCGACCCCAAGGAGCGCACTCCGCATGACGACCGACACCCCCGCCTTCACGCCCGCCGCCCTTCAGCACCTGCTCGAGACCGGTGACGGCCCCCGCCTGCTGGACGTGCGGACGTCCGGCGAGTTCGAGGCCGGACACATCCCCGGCGCCTGCAACGTGCCGCTGGACACCCTGCGCGAGCACCGCATGGAGCTGGGGCGGCACCTGGACCAGGACGTGGTGCTGGTCTGCCGCTCCGGCGCCCGCGCCACCCAGGCCGAGGAGGCGCTCGCCGACGCCGGCCTGCCGAACCTGCGGGTCCTGGACGGCGGCATGATGGCCTGGGAGGCCGCGGGCGCGCCGGTCAACCGCGGCCGGCGGCGCTGGGAGCTGGAACGGCAGGTCCGCCTCGTCGCCGGTTCGATCGTGCTGGTCAGCGGGGTCGTGGGCTTCTTCGTGCCCGGCGTGCACCTGATAGGCACCGCGGTCGGCGCCGGACTCACCTTCGCCGCGCTCAGCAACACCTGCGCCATGGGCATGATGCTCTCCAAGCTCCCGTACAACCGGGGCCCGCGCACCGATGTCCGTACGGTCATCGCCTCGCTCCGCGACGGGGCGTGAGCGCCCCGCACACGTCCTGACCAGCGGTTCCACCCCCCTCGGTGGAGATCTGCCGCACACCCCGCATGCCCGAGAAATACCCCCCTGGGTATAGTTGGTTCCCAGAAATACCTAGGGGGGTATCACGAGGAAGGGAGCAGCTCCGTGTTCTTCATCGACACCGTCGAACTGGAGGGCCTGGGCAACCGCCACTACCTGGCCGGCGGTACCGAGACGGCCGTGGCCGTGGACCCCCCGCGCGACTTCGACCAGATCCTGGTGGCCGCCGCCCGGCGCGGCGTACGCATCACCCATGTCGTGGAGACGCACATCCACAACGACTACGTGACCGGCGGCCTGGAACTGGCCAGGGTCACGGGAGCCGCCTACCTCGTCCCGGCCGGGGCCCACGTCTCCTTCGCCCGTACGCCGGTGGCGGACGGCGACACCGTGACGGTGGACGCCGGCCTGGTGCTGCGGGCCGCCGCCACGCCCGGACACACCCCGCACCACACCGCGTACGTCCTGGAGGAGCACGGGACCCCGGTCGCCGCGTTCACCGGCGGCTCGCTGCTGATCGGCACCGTGGGCCGCCCCGACCTGGTGGAGCCCCGGCTGACCGAGGAGCTGGCCCGCGCGCAGCACGCCTCCGCGCACCGGCTGGCGGCCGGGCTGCCGGACGCGACGGCGGTGCTGCCGACCCACGGCTTCGGCAGCTTCTGCTCCTCCGCGCAGGCCGAGGGCGACCGTACGACCATCGGCCGGGAGAAGGCCGTGAACAGCGCGCTCACCACCGACGCCGACACCTTCGTCGCCGAGATCCTGGCCAGCCTGGAGGACGTGCCCGCGTACTACGCGCACATGGGCCCGGTCAACGCGTCGGGTCCCGCCCCGGTGGACCTGACGCCCCCGCCCGTCGCGGACGCCGCCGGGATCGCCGCCCGGCTCGCCGCCGGTGAGTGGGTGGTGGACCTGCGCAACCGTGTCGTGTTCGCCGAGGGCCATGTCGCGGGGAGTCTCAACTTCGAGGCGGACGGCAAGATAGCCACCTACCTCGCCTGGATGATCCCGTGGGGCAAGCCGGTGACCCTGCTCGCCGAGTCCCCCGGGCAACTGGCCGCCGCCCAGCGCGAGCTGGTACGGGTCGGCATCGACCGGCCGGCGGCCGCCGCCGTCGGCACCCCCCGTGAGTGGACCGGCGAGGGCACCGCCCCGGCCTCCTTCCCCCGCTCCACCTTCGCCGGGCTGGCCGCCCGGGGGACCGGCGACGTCGTCGTGCTCGACGTGCGCCGCGACTCCGAGCGCGCCACCGGGTACGTCGAGGGGTCCGTGCACATCCCGGTCCACCAGCTGCACCAGCGCCTGGGCGAGGTCCCGGCGGGCACCGTGTGGGTGCACTGCGCGGGCGGCATGCGCGCCGCGATCGCCGCCTCCCTCCTGGACGCCGCCGGCCGCGACGTGGTCGCCGTGGACGACGGCTTCGACGCCGCCACCGCCGCCGGCCTCCCGGTCGTCACGGACTGAGCGGACACGCCCGGCCGGACCGCCACCGTGCGGCGGACCCGGACGACCCATCCCCGTAACCCCCCCGCCCCACCCCCGTACGACCGCACGTCGAGAGGCCCGTCATGCTGCCCCTGTTCTCCCGAAACGCGACCCGGAACACGACCCGGAACACCGGCTGGGACACCGGCCGGGACAAGAAACGCGTCACCGTCGAGGAGGCCCACCGCCGCACCCACGGCCCCGACGCCCCGGCCGTACTCCTGGATGTCCGTGAGCGGAACGAGTGGGACGCCGGGCGGGCCCCCGGCGCCGTGCACGCGCCGCTGTCCGGCCTGGCCGCCGGGGCGCCCCTGCCCCGAGCCGTCCGGGGGCGGCCGCTGGTGGTCATATGCCGCAGCGGGAACCGCTCGCAACGGGCCGTCGCGCTCCTCGGCGCACGGGGCGCGGACGCGGTGGACGTCAAGGGCGGCATGAAGCGGTGGGCCGCCGCCGGACACCCGGTCGTCGCCGCGGCCGGACGTGAGGGCTGTGTGGCATGACCGCCCTGATCCTCGCGCTCGTCGCCGGAACCGTCGTCGGCCTGGCCCTCGGCGGCCTCGGCGGTGGCGGCAGCGTCCTGGCGGTCCCCGCCCTGACCTACCTCATCGGTATGCCGGCGGCCGACGCCATCACCGCCAGCCTGATCATCGTCACCCTGACCTCCGTGACCTCGCTCGCCGGGCACGCCCGCGACGGCAACGTGGCCTGGCGGACCGGGCTGCTGTTCGCGTCGGCGGGCATCGTCCCCGCCATGCTCGCGGGCCTGGCCGCGGGCCATCTGCCCCAGGCGCTCCTGACCTTCGCCTTCGCCGGAATCGCGGGCCTCGCCGCCCTGCGCATGCTGCGCCCCGCGACCGCCCCGGCCACGGGCGAGGTGCGCCCCGCGAAGGCGGGCGCCGCCGGGGCCGGCCTCGGCGCGGTGACGGGGCTGCTGGGGGTGGGCGGCGGCTTCCTCGCCGTACCGGCGCTGGTCCGGGTGCTGAACCTCCCCATGCGCCGGGCCATCGGCACCAGCCTGCTGGTCATCACCCTCAACTCGATCGCCGCGCTCGGCGCCCGCGCCGGCAGCGGCATGCATCTGGACTGGGCCGTCATCGCCCCCTTCACCGCCGCCGCGATCCTCGGCGCCTGGGACGGCAAGCGGTACGCCCAACGCCTCAGCGGCAACACCCTGCAACGTCTCTTCGCCTGGGCCCTGCTGGCGGTCGCGGCCTTCATGCTGGCCGACGCCCTCTTCTGACGGGCCGGAATCGGCCATCGGCTGATGGCTGGAACGTGTCACCCCGCTTGCTTCCGCGCCGATAACGTTGGCATAAGGTGAGGCTCGCCTAATTCTTTAAAGGTGAACCAACTAGGAGATACGTTCATGTCATATCGGCGCCGTGGTACCGCCGCAGTAGCCCTCGCCGTCGCTGCCGCACTCTCCCTCGCCGCGTGCGGCGCCGATTCCTCCGGGGACGACCAGGGCTCGTCCGCCCGGGGGACGAAGGACTCCAAGTCCGTCGCCAAGGGCGGCAAGGACTTCGGCGACGCCGCCGAGAAGACCGCCGCGCTCGGCACCGACGCCCAGCCCGGCGAGTGGCCCCGTACGGTCAAGCACGCCATGGGCAGCACCGAGATCAAGGCGCAGCCCCAGCGGGTCGTCGTCCTCGACGTCGGCGAGCTCGACAACGTCGTTTCGCTCGGCGTGAAGCCGGTCGGCCTCGCCCCGACCGAGGGCTCGCCGGAGCTCCCCTCGTACCTCAAGAAGGACGCGGGCACCCCCAAGAACGTCGGCACCATCAACAGCCTCAACCTGGAGGCGATCGCCGCGCTCAAGCCCGACCTGATCCTGGGCAGCCAGCTGCGCGCCGCCAACTCCTACGACGAGCTGTCGCAGATCGCGCCCACCGTCTTCTCCATCCGCCCCGGCTTCACCTGGAAGGAGAACTACCTCCTCAACGCCGCCGCGCTGGACAAGACCTCCCAGGCCGAGGCCAACCTCGCCGCGTACAAGAAGAAGGCCGAGGCCCTCGGCGAGAAGCTCGGGGCCGACAAGCCGACCGTGTCGATGGTCCGCTACCTGCCCGACGGGCTGATCCGCCTCTACGCCAACGCCTCCTTCATCGGCACCATCCTCAAGGACGTCGGCATCCCGCGCCCCGCGAACCAGGACATCCCCGACCTGGCCGCCGAGGTCAGCGCCGAGAACATCGACCAGGCCGACGCCGACTACATCTTCACCGGCGTCTACGGCGACGCGAAGGCCACCGACAAGAGCAAGGCCCAGTCCAACCCGCTGTGGAAGAACCTCAAGGCGGTCAAGGACGGGCACGCCTTCGACGTCCCCGACGAGACCTGGTACCTGGGCCTCGGCGTCACCGCAGCCGAAGCGGTCCTCGACGACCTCCAGAAGCACCTGACGGCCTGAGCACCGCAAGAAGAGAGCGAGCCCGGCGCATGCCGCCCTCCCCCCTCACCCGCCGGCGGGCAGCCTGGCTGCTCGCCGGCGCGGCGATGCTGCTGGTCGCCGTCCTCCTGAGCCTCATCGTCGGCAGCCGCCACGTCGCACCGGGCGCCGCGATCCAGGCCCTGTTCCACGACGGCGGCAGCGCCGACGCCCAGGTGGTCCGCGCCCTGCGCGTACCCCGCACGGTGGTCGGCATCCTGGCCGGCGCCGCGCTCGCTCTCGCGGGAACGGTCATGCAGGGCATCACCCGCAACCCCATCGCCGAACCCGGCATCCTCGGCATCAGCCAGGGCGCATCGGTCGGCGTGGTGACCGCCATCGCGTTCTTCGGCGTGCACTCGCTGGGCGGCTACGTCTGGTTCGCGTTCGCCGGCTCCGCCGTGGCCGGAGTGGCCGTGTACGCCGTCGCCAGCGGCGGGCGCGGCGGGGCGTCACCGGTCAAGCTCGCCCTCGCGGGCGCCGCGATGAACGCCTTCCTCGCCTCGGTCGTGTCCGGGATCGCCACCACCAACGCCCGCGCCCTCGACGAGTTCCGCTTCTGGCAGGTCGGCTCCATCAGCGGCCGCGACGGCGAGCTGATCGGCCAGTTCTGGCCGTTCATGCTCGCCGGAGCCCTCCTGGTCGCGGCCGTCGCCCGAGGACTCGACGCCCTCGCCCTCGGCGACGACGCCGCCCGCAACCTCGGCAACAACGTCGGCCGGCTGCGCGCCCTGGGCGCCCTCGGCGCCACCGTGCTCACCGGCGCCGCCGTCGCCGCGGTCGGCCCGATCGCCTTCACCGGCCTGGCCGTCCCGCACATCGCCCGCGCCCTGGTGGGCACCGCCCACCGCTGGGTCCTGCCGATGGCCGCCCTGCTCGGGCCGGTGATGATCCTCGGCTCCGATGTGATCGGCCGCGTCCTCTTCCCGCCCTCGGAGGTACCGGTGGCGGTCATGACCGCCCTCATCGGCGTGCCGTTCCTGGTCGCGCTCGTCCGCCGCCGCACGGTGGTGGCCGCGTGAGCCGGACCGCGACCCTCGCCCCCACGCGCCTGCGGCCCGCCGGGCACACCGTCCTGCGGCGCGGGCGCGCCAGCTTCCTCCTCCACCGCCGCTCCGTCGTCGTCGCCGCCCTCCTGACGGTACTGCTCGCCTGCGCGGTCGTGGCCTACCTGTGCGTCGGCGAATCGTTCGTCGCCCCCGGCGAAGTCGTCCGCGTACTGTTCGGCCTGCCCAGCCCGGACGAACTCGTCGTGGGCACCCTGCGGCTGCCGCGCCTGGTCGTCGGCCTCCTGGCCGGCGTCGCGTTCGGCATCGCCGGGGCACTGGTGCAGACCGTCGCCCGCAACCCGCTCGCCAGCCCCGACGTCATCGGCGTCACCCACGGGGCGGGCGCCGCCACCGTCGCCGCGCTCAGCTTCAACCTGGTCGCCGCCGACGCGCTGCCCTACGTCTCCGTCGCCGGCGGCATGGCGGCGGCCCTCCTCGTGTACGTGTTCGCCTGGCGCGGCGGGCTGCACTCCTCGCGCTTCGTCCTCGTCGGCATCGGCGTCTCGGTCGCGCTCGGCTCGCTGACCCAGCTGCTCCTCACCAAGGGCGACTACCTGGTGGCCCAGCAGGCCAAGGTCTGGCTGACCGGCTCCCTCAACAGCCGGGGATACGAGGAGGCCGGGCCGCTCCTCGTCGTCCTCGCGATCGGCGTCCCGGCGGCGATGTGGGCGGCCCGCGCCCAGCGCAGCGCCTCCTTCGACGACGACACGGCGACCGCGCTCGGCGTCCGCCTGGGCCGGGTACGGCTCGGGCTGACCGCGCTCGGCGTCGTCCTCGCGTCGGTGGCCACCGGCGCGGTCGGCCCGGTCGACTTCGTCGCCCTGCTCGCCCCGCAGATCGCGCGCCGGCTCACCCGTACGGCACAGACCCCGCTGCTGTCGTCGGCGCTCCTGGGGGCGCTGATCGTCGTCGTCGCGGACCTGCTCGCCCGCCGCCTGTTCTCCCCGATCGAGCTGCCGACCGGAGTCCTCACCGCCGTGGTGGGCGCCCCGTACCTGATGTGGCTCATCGTCCGCACCCGCAGCCGTACCGGAGGCACCTCGTCATGAGCCGTCCCGCCAGCCGCCTCTCGGCGCACGACCTGACCCTGGCCTACGAGGACCGCACCGTCGTCGAGGGCCTGGACCTGGAGATCCCCGACGGCCAGGTCACGATCGTCGTCGGGCCCAACGCCTGCGGAAAGTCCACCCTCCTGCGGGCGCTCGGCCGCCTCCTGAAGCCGAAGCGCGGCTCCGTGCTCCTGGACGGCCGCGAACTCGCCGGCCTGCCCGCCAAGCAGATCGCCCAGACCGTCGGCGTACTCCCGCAGACCCCCACGCCCCCGGACGGCATCACCGTCGCCGACCTCGTCGCACGCGGCCGCCAGCCGCACCAGAAGTGGTGGCAGCAGTGGTCGGAGGCCGACGAACAGGCCGTCGGCGACGCCCTGGAGCGTACGAACACGGCCTCGCTCGCCGACCGGCCGGTGGACGAACTCTCCGGCGGCCAGCGCCAGCGCGTCTGGATCGCCATGGCCCTCGCCCAGGACACCGAACTGCTGCTGCTCGACGAGCCCACCACCTATCTGGACATCGCCCACCAGGTGGAGGTCCTGGACCTGGTCCGCCGCCTCAACCTCGAACGCGGCCGCACCGTCGTCGCCGTCCTGCACGACCTGAACCAGGCCGTCCGCTACGCCGACCACCTCGTCGCCATGAAGAACGGCCGCATCGTCGCGCAGGGGGCACCGGACGAGGTGGTCACCACCGAGATGGTCCAGGAGGTCTTCGGCCTGTCCTCCGTCATCATCACCGACCCCGTCACGGGCGGCCGCCTCGTCGTCCCGGGCTTCAGCGGGCAGCCCGCGGCGATGGAGCAGACACCGGAGAAGACGGGCCCGGAGACGGAGAAGACGGGCCCGGAGACGGAGAAGACGCCGACGGGCTGAACTGCCCCGACCCCACCGCCCCCAACAGGGCCAGCTGCCCCGCCGCGTCCGTGCCCGGCGGCGGGGTGAACAGGACCAGGCGCTGCTCGCCCTGCGGCGCGAGGAGGACCTGACAGTCCAGCTCGACCGGGCCGACGAGCGGATGGAGCAGCCGCATCCGGGTGCGCCGGCGCACCGCCACCTCGTGCAGCGGCCAGAGCCCGGCGAACTCCTCGCTCGCCGCGCGGAGCCGGCTGACCAGGCGCGCGGCGGCCGGGTCGCCCGCCCGGCGGCCCACGGCGGCCCGCAGATCGGCGACGTGCAGGCGGCTGTAGTACGCGTGCTCCTCCGGCGGGTACGCGGCCCGCTGGTCCGGGTCCGTGAACCAGCGCCACACCAGGTTCCGCCCGTACTCCGAGACCGTGCACACCCCGCCCAGCAGGGCCCGCGCCGCCTCGTTCTGCGCGAGGACGTCGCCGAGGTCGCCGATGACCTGGGCGGGGGTCGTCGGCAACTGGTCCAGCAGATGCAGCAGGCCGGGTTCGACATGGTCCCCGGCCGGGCCCCCGGCGGGCGGGCGGTGGCCCGCCAGCAGATGCAGATGGTCCCGCTCGTCACCGCTCAGCCGCAGCGCGCGGGCCAGGGAGGCCAGGATCTGCGGCGAGGGCTGCGGACCGCGCGCCTGCTCCAGGCGAACGTAGTAGTCGGCCGACATCCCGGCCAGCTGGGCGACCTCCTCCCGCCGCAGCCCCGGCGTCCGGCGGCGCGGACCGATGGGCAGCCCCGCGTCCTGCGGGCGGACCCGGTCGCGTGAACGGCGCAGGAAGTCGGCGAGCTGCCGGCGGTCGATCGTCATGCCCGTCATCCTGCCGGACCGCCCCCGGCGCAACCAGGGACCGCCGGTCCCAGGCTCGGCGGGGCTCTCCCGGCCCCTTCCGTACGGCGGCAGAGTCAGCGGCACACCGGGCCGGACACCCCGGCCCCCAAGCCCAGTCACAGGAGTGAGGCACCACCATGACGACCCCCGCCACCCCCGCAACCACCCTCCGCACCGTCGACGTCGGCACCGCCCGGGTCGCCTACGACCTCACCGGCACCGGACCGAACCCCCCGCTGCTGCTCGTCCACGGCACCGGATCGGCCGGGGCCGCGCTGACCTGGGGCGGCGTCGTCCCCCGGTTCGCCGGCTCCCGTACGGTGATCACCCCGGACCTCTCCGGCACCGAACGCACCACCGACGACGGCGGCCCGCTCAGCATCAAGGGACTCGCCGAACAGGTGATCGCCGTCATCGAGGACGCCGGTGCCGGACCGGTGGACCTGCTCGGCTTCTCCCTCGGTTCCCCGGTCTCCGCCGCCGTCGCCGCCCGGCGGCCCGACCTGGTGCGCCGGCTGGTCCTGGTCGCGGGCTGGGCCCACACCGACGGGGACGAGTACCTGCGCAACCTGTTCACGCTGTGGCGGCGAATCGGCGACAACGACCCCGCCGCCTTCGGCCGGAGCGTGACGATGACCGGGTTCAGCCGGGCCTTCCTCAACGCCGTCGGACGCGACGAGGTCGAGGCGATGATCCCCAACCTGCCGCCCACACCGGGCACCCTGCGCCACGTGGACCTCAACCTGCGCGTCGACATCCGCGCCCTGCTGCCACGCATCGAGGCGCCCACGCTGGTCATCGGCAACACCCGGGACGCCACCGTCCCGGTCGACCACAGCCGCGCCCTGCACGAGGCGATCACCGGCAGCGCGTACACGGAGATCGACGCCGGACACGTGGTGCTCTTCGAGCGGACGGCCGAGTTCACGGACCGGGTGGCCGCGTTCCTGGCGCAGTGAGGGGTCGATCGGAGGTTGTCAGTTCAGGGGCGCGGGCGGGGGCGTGCCGTAGAAGGTGAGCGGGGGCCAGCCCTTGGACTGGGCGAGCGCGGAGAGCGCCTGGGCGACCTCCAGGGAGGTGATGTGCTGGGCGGACGGGTAGCCGTTCGGCTTGTCGACGCGCACGCTGAAGCTCATCTCGATGCGCAGGTCGTTCTCGCCCATGGTGTGGTCGGCCCGGAACTCGGTGCCGTCCTCGAACACGGTGGACGTCGTGGTGCTCTGCGCCTCCTGCCCCGAAGCCTCGGCCGTACCGGCGCTGGCGAACACCGCACCGGCTGCGGCCGTCCCCGTATACCCCAGCAACGACCGTCTGGACAGCTCCGACATGGTCCCCTCCTCCTGTCCGGCCCCGGCGGCGGCCGGGAGCCGGATTCGAGCATACGAACGAATGTCACGCGGCGGAGGGGCTTCGCTGCATTCGGTTGCCGGACAGCCGCCCGCAACGACGACCGCGCCGGCCCCGGGAACCTTCCCGAAGCCGGCGCGGAACGTGCATCGCGTACGGGGATCAGCCGGTGAAGCCCGCCGTGATGGAGGTGAACTGCCAGGCCGGCCGGTCCCGGTTGACCGCCCAGAAGGCGAGCCGGCCGATGTCGTGGCTGTTGGCCCAGTCGCGGATCTGGGTCCAGATCTGCGGAGTGGTGACCTCACCGGCGTCGCTGGAGTCGTTCATGCCGGAGATGCCGATGTGGTTGTACGCCTGCTGGTCGGTCCAGCCGAAGGTGGAGACGAGCTTGGTTTTCAGCCCCTCGGTGGCCTTGATGGTGTTGCCGTACATGTCGGCCGCGCCGCCGAAGTTGAACGGCATGATGGTGAAGTTGTCGATGTCGGCGCCGAGGGCGTGGGCGCGCTCGATCAGCCGGTTGCCCCAGGAGTTGGGCCCGGTGTTGAGCGTGGGGATGGTGACGATCGTCCGCAGACCGGGGTTGTTCTGCTTGACGATCTTCAGCGCGCCGAGGATGCGGTCCTGCACGGCGGCGTTCTCGAACTCGTCGGTGTTCTCGATGTCGATGTCGATCGCCTTCAGGTCATAGGCGTCGATGACCTTCTGGTACGCGCCGGCGAGCGCCTCCGTCGTCGAGCAGTTGGGGCCGAGCTTGTTGCCGCTCCAGCCGCCGATGGACGGGACGATGTCACCGCCGGCCGCCCGGATCGCCTTGATGGCCGCCTCGTCCTGGCCGCCGAGCAGCGGACGCTGGCTGTCCCAGGCGGGGTTGCAGCCGTTCTGCGCGAGGATGAACGCCATCGTGTACCACTTGATGCCGGTGGCCTGCATGACCTCGGTCGGGCTCGGCGGGTTGCCCCAGCCGAGGTAGAGGTACGGGGCGGCCTGGATGAAGCGGTCGCCGCTGCCGCCGTCCTTCCCGGTCGTCGCGGTGACGGTCGCGGAGTCGGGGGACACGTTGCCCGCGCGGTCCTTCGCCCGGACGGTGAAGCGGTACGTGGTGCTGGGCGTCAGCCCGCCGACGGTGGCGGAGGTCCCCGTCACCGAGGTCGCCAGGGTGCCGTCCCGGTACACGTCGTAGCCGCTGACGCCGACGTTGTCGGAGGCCGCGTCCCAGGCGAGCGAGACGCTGTTGGCGGAGGTGCCGGTGGCGCGCGGGTTGCCGGGCACGGAGGGTGCCTCGGTGTCGTCGCTGCCGCCCGGACCGTCCAGGCTGATGTCGTCCGCGTAGTACGTGCCCTGCCCGTACCAGCCGTGCAGGTAGACCTCGGCGCTCTGCTGGGAGGACCCGGTGGTGAAGGAGACCGTCAGCTGCTTCCAGTCCGAGGCGGAGCCCGTCCAGGTGGACGTGCCGCCCTGGACACCGAGGTACGTGTACGAGCCGCGCACCCACGCCGAGAGGGTGTACTTCGTGCTGGGCTGCACGGACACCGTCTGCGCGCACCGCGCCGTGTCCGAGTTGCTCACGGCGGCGGCCAGCGCGCGGCTGCCGCCGTGCACGGGGCTGCTCACGATCGAGCCGGCGTTCCCGGCACAGGACCAGCCGTCGAGGGTGCCGGCCTCGAAACCGGGGTTGGTCAGCAGGTTGGCCGCTTGCGCCGTGGCGGCGGTCGGGGCCATCAGCGCGCCGGCGCCGCCGAGCAGGGCGGCGGTGGCGCAGGCGAGCAGGCGATGCCGAGTTCTCACGCTGTCTCCTGGTGGTGGGGGGCGGTGCTCCGATGAGGGGGACGTGCGGAAACGGCCGGCGCAGGCTCCTTCCGGGGTCTGCGCCGGCCGGTCGTGCTCGAGCGGTCGCGCTCGGGGGTGCGGGTGGATCGGCCCGCTACGGGCTCAGGGCCGCTGAGGGATCAGGGCCGCTGGGGGGAGGGCCCGCAGGGGAGGGGCCGCCGCGCGGGCTCAGCAGGCGCCGAGGTCCTCCCAGACGCCCCACTCGCCGGTGGTGCCGGGCTCCTCGCCGGTCACCCACCACTTGGCCCGCCAGTTGTGGCCGTTGTGCGAGACGGTCTGGCCGCCGGTGTAGACGCTGCCGGCGCTCCAGGAGCCGGCCGTGCAGTCGCCGGGCTGCTCGCCGCCGTCGTCACCGCCGCCGTCGTTGCCGCCGTCGTCGCCACCGCCGTCATTGCCACCACCGTCGTTGCCGCCGCCGATGTTCACGTCGATGCAGGCGTAGAACGCGTTGGCGGTGTCCGCGATGTTCCAGACGGCGAGCAGCTTCTGCTTGCCGCTGAACCCGCTGAAGTTCAGCTGGTGGCTGACCGAGGCGGCGGGGATGCGGCCGCCGTCGTTGAACTGGGCGATCTTCTGGTCGCCGATGAAGTACTGCCAGTTGCTCGTGGCGTGGCGCGCCTCGATCGTCCACGTCAGGGTCTGCGTGGTGCCGACCGGGGTGACCTTCCAGCCCTTGGCGTCGTTGTCCAGGTCCGCCCAGCGGGAGTCGCCCCCGCTGCAGGTGCGCAGTCCCTTCGGGCCCTCGACACTCGCCGGCTCGTACTTGATCGGGCCGCACTGGATCACGCGGTTGGCGCACTGGTCCTGACGGCTGGACGGCGTGACCACCCAGCCGTGGGCGCTCGCCGAGGGGGCGGGGAGGCTCAGGGCCACTGCGGGAGCGACCAGGGCGCCCAGGGCTGCGGCCCACGTTTTCTTCATGCGCATGACATTCAGTTCCCTTCGTGCACGCCGGGTCCGCCCAGGTGAAATATTCGATGTCGCCGATGGGGCGACTTCCACATGCGAAGGTCTAGACCGACGCTTGCAGGTCTAGACCTTAGCGAAGGAGGGGAGCCCGTCAAGAGGGTGAGCGCCGCCCCGCACTGCTCGGCGCGGCCGCGAACGTCCGTCTACGCGCGCGGACTTGAGCGGTGCGGTCGGACACGCCGAGGCGCTCGGCGAGGGCCCCTTGTGCCGCACGGTCCCCGTGTAGTGGGGTGTGCGCCATGAAGAAGAGAAGCATGGCGGCCCTGACCGCGATCCTGGTCGTGGCCCCGTTGGTCGCGGTGGCGCCCGGCTCGCAGGCGGCCCCCCAGAACCGTTCCGGCGGTTCGGCGCGATCCGCCGAATCGACGCTGGTCGGCGGCATCGACCTCGACACCGTCACCATCCCCGAACTGCAGGCCCGCATGGCCCGCGGCTCGCTGTCCTCGGTCCGGCTGACCCTCGCCTACCTGCGGCGGATCAAGGCCATCGACCCCAAGATCAACGCCGTGCTGCACACCAGCCCGACGGCCCTCGGGCAGGCGGCGGCCAGCGACATCAGACACCGCCTCGGCCGCACGCGCGGCCCGCTGGACGGCATCCCCGTCCTGCTCAAGGACAACGTGGACACCCGCGACATGCCGACGACCGCCGGGTCGCTCGCCCTGGCCGGGAAGCCGCCGCGGTCCGACGCCGAACTCGTCGCGAAGCTGCGCGCGGGCGGCGCGGTGATACTCGGCAAGGCCAACCTCTCGGAGTGGGCCAACTTCCGCGCCGCGTCGCCGACTTCGGGCTGGTCCGCGGTGGGCGGCCAGACCCACAACCCGTACGTCCTGGACCGCAACCCGTGCGGCTCGTCCGCCGGCTCGGCCGCCGCCCTCGCCGCCTCGCTGGCGCAGGTGGCGATCGGCACCGAGACGGACGGCTCCATCGTCTGCCCCGCCGGGATGAACGCCGTCGTCGGCCTCAAGCCGACCCTCGGCGTGGTCAGCCAGTCGGGCGTGGTGCCGATCTCCGCGGAGCAGGACACCGCCGGACCCATGGCCCGCAACGTCATCGACACCGCGCTCACCCTGTCGGTCATCGGCGGCGCCCCCGCGGCCCCGGACTTCGCCGAGCGGGCGACCCGTCCCGGCTCGCTGCGCGGCAAGCGGATCGGCCTGTGGCGGCTGCCGGTGCTCGGCACCGAGGTGGACGCCCTCATGACGAGCACCGCCGAGCGGCTGCGGAGCGCGGGCGCCGAGGTCGTCGAGGTGGACCTCCCGTACCAGCGGCGCCTGGGCGAGCTCGAATTCCCGGCCCTGCTCAGCGAGTTCCACCGGGACATCAACGCCTACCTCGCCACCCGCAAGGGCCCGCGCGACCTCGCCGAGCTGATCGAGTTCAACCGGACGCACCCGCAGGAGCAGACCTGCTTCGCCGGCCAGGAACTCTTCGAGGAGGCCCTCGCCGCACCGCCCACCACGGACCCGGAGTACCGGGCGATGCGCACGGAGCTGAAGGACCTGTCCCGCCGCTCCATCGACGAGGTCATGGCCGAGCACGACCTGGACGCGATCGCGTCGCCGGCGAACCCGCCCGCGTGGACGACCGACTGCGCGCGCGGCGACAACGACGTGATCCCGTCGTCCACGCCCGCCGCCGTGGCCGGCTACCCCTCGCTGTCGGTGCCCGCCGGCTTCGTCGGCGAACTGCCGGTGGGCCTGCTCCTCATAGCGGGCAACGGCCAGGACGCGGACCTGCTGAGCCTCGGCGCGGCCGTCGAACACCGCCTGGACGGCCGCCACGCCCCCCGCTACCTGCCGACGCTCCCGGACACCACCGGCTGACGTGACGCAGGGCGACGGCACCGGGCCCCCGCGCCCCGGTGCCGTCGCCGTACGCGGGGGCCGGCCCTGCCTGAGTACACGCGCCCGCCGGGTTGAGTAGCGGAGCCCATGAGCACCCGCCCGCTCCCGGCGACCATCGGTCCATGAACACACGGACCCGGACCACACCCCCCACCGCCCCGTGGGCGCCCGTACCGAAGGCGGCGGCGCCCCGACCCGCCACGGTCCTGCTGACCGTCCTGCTCGGCGCCCTCACGCTCATCTCGGTGGCCTGGATCACCTTCCTGGTCTGGATCGTCGCGGTGTGGGGCGCGGCGGCGGGGGAGCCCACCGGCGGCTACCTCGCCCTCTACGCGGCCTGCCTGGCCACCGGAGCCGCCCTCCTCGCAGCCCTCGCCACCCGCCCCGCGATCCGCCGCATGCCCCCACCCCGCCGCGCCCTGCTCCTGAACGCCGTGGCCTGCCCGATCCCGCTCACACTGGCAATCCTCACCTGGACAACCACCGGCTGAACCGCACCGCTGCCGCGCTCGGGCCCGCACCGGCGTCGGCGCCCCCCCCCGTAAATGCGGACGGTGCTTCGGTTCGGGGAGGCAGGATGTCCTGGTCCGAAGATCGAGGGAAGGAACCCCTGGCCGTGGCTCGTGCCGTTACCCTGATCCGCTCCGCCTCCCTGTCCGACATCGCCGAGTACGCCTACGCGGCCACGGCGCCCGCCGAGGCCCGGCTGATCTTTCTGGCCGGGGCGTGTCCGCTGAACGGCGACGGCTCGACGGCCGCGGTCGGGGACTACGCCGGGCAGGCCCAGAAGGCCGTCGAGAACATGCGCACCGCCCTCGCGGACGCCGGCGCGACCCTCCGGGACGTCATCAGCACGCGCGTCCTCGTGGCGTCGGCCCGGCGCGAGGACCTGGTGACCGCCTGGCAGGTGGTCCGGGACTCCTTCGGCGACCACGACGTCCCCAGCACGCTGATGGGCGTCACCGTGCTGGGTTACGACGACCAACTCGTCGAGATCGAGGCCGTGGCCGCCGTACTCGACGCGTAGCCGCCGCACACCGGCCGGTCGAAGGGCGCGACCCGGCTATACGGACCCGAGCGCTTCCGCCACGGCCATCGCCGAGGCGAGCGGGTGCACCTCGGGGGCGTCGGCGAGCGCTTGCCGCAGCCGCGCCAGCGACCGCTGCGAGGCATCGCCGGTCGCGCCGATCTCGTCCTCGACCTCGGCGAGCTCGTTGTCCAGAGCGTCGGTCCGGCCGGTGGCGACCAGCCGCTGCATATCGGCGCGCAATTCCCTGATCAGGTTCAGCAGTTCCCGCGCGGTATCGTCCACGCGGCCGACGACGTTGTTGTGGCCGGTGATGCTGCTGTTGGTGTTGGAGATGGCGCCGATGAGGCCGCCGACGACCCTCTGGCCGAAGTTCAGGTTCCCGTTGTCCCTGCTCATGCTGCCCCACCCTCTTCTACGGCTTCCGCCGCCGGCGCGGCCGCGGATGTGCTCTGCGTGTCCTCGTTCCGCTGCCGGGACATCGGCTGAGTGACCGCCTCACGGATCTGGCGGATCTGCCCCAGCTGTTGCAGCAGGGCGGGCGCGGCGGCCCCGACCGTCAGGGCGGCGAATCCTCCCGTGGCCTGTCCGCTGGTCCCGAACGCGGTGGCGGTGGCCCCGCCGAGCACCAGCCGCGCGACGGCGATGGCCACGATGGGAGGCAGATCGATGAAGCTGAGGAAGCTCGGCGGATTCTTGCGCCTGCCGCCCGAGGGCGTCAGCCGGGCCGCGCGCCACTCCCCGAGCCGGCTGAAGAACGCGACCGCTTCGATGAGCGCCCCGCCCGCCCCGCCGAGGAGCATGTAGTCGACCACCGTCACCTTGGCGCCCCCGCCCGCACGTCGAATGACCGTCCCTTCATGGTGCCACGGCACCGAGGCGCCCGAGGAGCCTTCGACGCCCCGGATGTGAGTGCCCATCAGCCGGTCGCCGGTCGCCCATCGGCGCGGGCCGTCTCCGTAAGGGGCGACCGCCCACGGAGCCCCGCCCACGGAGCCCCGCCCCGACCCGGCCGGCCCGGCGGCGCCGCCCCGCCGCAGTGCGGGGGTCGGCCCCATCCCCCTGGGGCCCGTGGGGGCTACCCCGGTAGTGCGGTCAGGGTGAGGAATTCGCTGCGGGAGCGGGCGTCCGTGCGCAGGAGGCCCAGGAGGGTGGAGGTCATCGTGGTGGTGCCGGTGGCCTGGACTCCGCGCAGGGTCATGCAGGTGTGTTCGGCCTGGATGACCACGCCGACCCCCTTCGGCTCCAGCTGGGTCTGCAGCCAGTCCGCGACCTGCTTGGTCAGGCGCTCCTGGACCTGGGGACGGCAGGCGAAGTGTTCGAGTATGCGGGCGAGTTTGGACAGGCCCAGGATGCGCCGGCCGGGCAGGTACCCGATGTGGGCGGTGCCCGTGAAGGGCAGCAGATGGTGCTCGCACACCGAGCGCAGCGGGATGCTGCGGGCCAGGACCAGCTCGTCGTACCCCTCGTCGTTCGGGAACGTCGTCAGATCGAACGGGCGGGGCGTGAAGAGCTCCGCGTAGGCGCGGGCCATCCGGCCCGGCGTACCGCGCAGGCTCTCCGAATCGGTGCTGATGCCGAGGGCCCGCAGGAACTGTCCGGCGGCCTGCTCGGCGGCCACCAGGTCCGCCGCCCGCCCGGTCGGCACCACGCGCAGGGCCGCGGGCGGGGGCGGGGGCGGCGCGGCGATGGGCTGCTGGGCCATGTCAGTTGCCCCCGACACCGAGGGCGCTCAGCAGCACCAGGACCACCGTCACGACGGCGAGCAGCCCGTGCGCGAGGACCACGGCGACCGGGAAGTTCCGCTCCGCCGGGCCGTCCTGCGCCGCGCCGCCGCCCTGCGCCCCGGCGGCCGCCCGCGCCCGGTACACGGGAATCCAGCGGGCCAGCATCACGAACCCGAGCAACGCGACCGGCACCAGCAGTACGAAGGCGATCCAGGCCAGCGCGTCCGTGTCGGCGACGAGGTAGGCGATCCAGACGACGAGGCCGATCGCGGCGAGCGCGAAGTGGCCGAAGACGACGGGGACCGGCAGATGGCTGTTGCCGCCGCGCGCGCCACCGCGCGCGAGCCAGGTGCCGAGCATGTAGAAGCCGCCGAGAGCGGTGATCACCCAGGTGACCAGTGCGGCGATGTCCATGGGAACTCCAGGGGTGAAGAGGGTGTGAGGGCTGCGGGCAGGGGAAGACGCGGGCGGCGGCCGGTCAGCCGGTGGGACGTGCCGGGGTGAACCCCTCGGCCTGGACCGCCTCGTCCGCGACGCGTACGCCGTAACGGAAGGCGAGCCTGCCGCCCAGCCACCCGCCGGCGCCGAGCACGGCGAAGGAGACGGCGGCGAGGGCGAGCTGACCGGCGCCGACCCGGCCCACGGGACCGGAACCGGCGTGCCGCCACAGGAAGTTGCCGGCGTACGCGGCGGTCGCCAGCACATTGAGCGTCATGTGGAGCAGGGCCACCCGGAAAGCGCGGGTGCCGGTGGGGACGGCGAACAGGTCCAGGCAGCCGACCAGCGCGGCGGCCAGGGCGCCGATCACGCCGACGGCGATCAGCCACATCGATCCACGGGCCAGGAACGCCGGGTCGTCCGCGAACCGGGAGGCGATGTCGAAGACCAGGCTGCCGGTCCACGCCCCGAGGGGAACGGTGACCAGCATCGGATGGAACGGATGCCCGTACGGGCCGGCGAGAGCGGCGCTCACGGGCTGCTTGGCCTGCTGCGGCTGGGCCATCGGGCCCACCTCCTTATTTTCGCCAACGAATATTGGTCTTATTCGAGGACCCGGTCAAGTCCGCAGACCAGAGCCCCTGCGCGTACCCCTCGACCCACGCGCGTCGGCGTTACCGTGAAGGGGTGACCTCCGACATGACCCCGCCGGCTTCCCCCGACGACGCCGCGATCGACTCGCTGAGCGCGCTCGGCGAGGGCACGCGGCGGCAGATGTTCTCCTTCATCCGCCGCGCCCACCGGCCCGTCACCCGCGACGAGGCCGCCGCCGAGGCGGGCATATCGCGCAAGCTCGCGGCCTTCCACCTCGACAAACTCGTCGACGCCGGCCTGCTGCGCGCGCGCTACGGCTCACCCACCGGCGTCCGCAAGGTCGGCCGCCAGCCCAAGGTGTACGAACCCACCGACACGCCCATCCGGGTGAGCATCCCGGACCGCCGCCACGAGCTCCTCGCGGACCTCCTGGTCCAGGCCGTCGTCACCGAGGGCGACGACGAGACGGCCGTGCAGGCGGCGATGCGCACGGCGGGCCGGCGGGGCGAGGAACTCGGCGCGGAGGAACGCGCCCGGCTGCGCCCCGGACGCCTCGGCGCCGAACGCGGCCTGACCCTGTGCGAGCGCATGCTCGACGGGCACGGCTTCGAGCCCACCCGCGAGGCCCCCGACCGGCTGCGGCTGCGCAACTGCCCCTTCCACCCGCTCGCCCACCAGGCCCCCGACCTGGTCTGCGGCATGAACCACGCCTTCCTCACGGGCTATCTGCGAGGGCTCCGCACCCCCGCCGTCGAGGCCGTCCTGGCCCCCCGCCCCGGCGAGTGCTGCGTCGAGATCCGCCACGCCCCGGCCGGCGACGACACCGGTACGCTCAACGGTCCATGAGCCCCGAACAGCCCTCGCCCACCGCCCCCTGGCTGTACGACCGGTCCGGGACGCGCTACCCGCTGGACGACCCGCGCTGGCGCGGCGAGGACGGCGGCCCGCTCGCCGTCAGCGCCCTGCCCGGCCTGCGGCCCGACCAGATCGACACCGCCGAACGCTCCCTGTGGCGCTGCCGCGCGGTCCTGCCCGTCCCGGCCGACCGCCGGGTGAGCCTGGGCGAAGGCTGTACGCCGATGATCCCGCTCGACTGGGCCGGCCGGCGCGTCCACTTCAAGCTGGAGTGGTTCAACCCCACGTCCAGCTTCAAGGACCGGGGCGTATCGGTGATGATCTCCCACCTCGCGGCGCTCGGAGCCGACCGCGTCCTGGAGGACAGCTCGGGCAACGGCGGCTCCGCGGTGGCCGCGTACGCCGCCGCGGCCGGCCTCCGCGCCAAGATCATCGTCCCGGCCGGCACCTCGGCGGCCAAGATCCTCCAGGCCCGCGCCTACGGAGCCGAGATCCAGCGCGTGGAGGGTACCCGCGACGAGGTCGCGGACGAGGCGGTCCGGCAGGCGCGGCAGATCCCGTACGCCAGCCACAACTGGCACCCCATGTTCATCCAGGGCACCAAGACCGTCGCCTACGAGATGTGGGAGTCCCTCGGCTTCACCGCCCCCGACAACGTGGTCCTCGTGGCCGGCGCCGGCAGCAACGTCATCGGCTGCGACCTCGCCTTCGGTGAACTCCTCGACGCCGGCCGGATCGAGCGGCGCCCGCGCCTGTTCGTCGGACAGCCCGAGCACTGGGCGACCATCGCGGACACCCTCAACGGCGTCGGCCCGGACCGCCGGGGCGAGCGCCTGCCGACGATCGCCGAGGGCGCGTCCATCGCCCGCCCGGTCCGGCTGCCCGAGGCGGTGGACGCCGTCCGCCGCTCCGGCGGAGCCGCGTACGCCGTCCCCGAACCCGAGATCCGCGCCGCCGTGCGCGCCCTGAGCGCCCGCGGCCTGTACGCCGAACCGACCAGCAGCGTCGCGGCGGCGACGCTCGACCACTACATCGCGACGGGCGACATCGCCCCGGACGAGACGACGGTCGTCGTCCTCACCGGCGCGGGCCTGAAGTCCGCCGAGAGGATGGCGACGCTGTTCGCCGACCACGAGCCCGGTTGACCGCACGGCACACGCTGACGGTCAGTCGACCCACACCACCATCGCCATCCCCTTCGCCGCGGCGGCGGCGTAGAAGCTCCGGAGCAGGGCGAAGTGGTCGCAGAGGTACGCGGCGGGGTCGCCCGTGAAGCCGGGGAAGCCGCCCTCGCGGCGGTGGGCGGGGAGGGTGGTGAGCAGGGAGTCGATCTCCATGGCCGCCAGCGCGCGGGCCACCTCCGTCACCGCCGCGGGGGACAGCAGGGACGGCGGACCGTCGACGCCGTCGTAGACCTCGACGTGGTCGAGGAAGGCGACCGGGGCGCTGCCGTCGCCGCGGATGCTCCGTTCGAGGACCGCGATGTCCGGCGACTCCGGACGCATCCGGCGGTAGAGGCCGAGCAGTGCCCACACGGCCCAGTCGAGGTCCAGCACGTCGTCCGCCGGCGGATTCCAGCGCGGGTCGCCGTCCGGCGCGGCGCCGGCGGCCTCCCGGCACCGGTCGAGGTACCGCGGCGTGACGCGCGCCAGCTGTTGGGTCAGGGCCATGCGCCGCAGTATGGCGCCCCGGTCACCGTGTGACGCGACCGCCCCCCGGCGGGCGGCGGGTTGGGCGTCGAGTGGCCGAAAACGCGCAGGTGGTGGTGGATCGTCAGGTGGCCGAAACCCTTCGCCTGACGCTCCGCCACCATCCGTTGTGAGCAAGCTCTCCGGGACGAGATACCCCGAACGCCCCGTATCCGCCCCACGGATTGTGGCCATCGGAAAAACAGATGATCCAAAAGATGGGCAGTACCCCCGACAGCACGCGTATTCGAGGCACAATCGCCCCGTCCTGGGCACGTCGTCCCCGAAGAGGTGCCCCTCAGCTGCCCTTGGAGCGCCGTCATGTCCGCCCCGCTCGCCTCGCCGCCCGCCGCCCCCGGCACCCCGCCCACTGGGCGACTTCCGGCCGTCATGCTCATGGCCGGAAGCTGTCTGCCCGTCCTCGGCGCGGTGCTCCTCGCCCCCGTCCTTCCCCGGATGCAGGACCACTTCGAGGACGTACCCGGCAGCGAGGCGCTCGTCCCGGTCGTGCTCACCGTCCCCGCGCTCGCCCTCGCGCTCCTCGCGCCCTTCGCGGGGATGATCGTCGACCGGCTCGGCCGCAAGCGCCTGCTGGTCATCGCGACCGCCCTGTACGCAGTGTTCGGGACGGCCCCCCTGTGGCTGGAGTCGCTCCACGCCATCCTGATCAGCCGCGTCCTCGTCGGCATAGCCGAGGCGGCCATCATGACCGCCTGCACCACCCTGATCGGCGACTACTACAGCGGCGAACTCCGGGACCGCTACCTCGCCCTGCAAACGATGTGCGCCGCCGCGTCGGCCACCGTCTTCTTCGTGCTCGGCGGCGCGCTCGGGGCCGCCGACTGGCGCGCGCCCTTCTGGCTGTACGCCGTCGGCCTGGTCGTCGCGCCCCTGATGGCCCGCATCCTTCCCGCACCGCTGCCGCCGGCGCCCGACGCGGCCGAGCGGGCGTCGCTGCCGCAGCGGCCGTTCCCGGTCCGGCGCATGGCGGGCATCTGCCTCCTCACGGTCTTCGGCGCCGTGGTCTTCTACACCGTCCCGGTCGAGATGGCGTACCTCCTCGACGACCTGGGCACCGACTCCACCGCGACCATCGGCGCCGTCACCGCGGTGGCCAGCGCCGCCACGGTCCTCGGCTCGGTCCTGTTCACCCGCCTCTCCCCGGACCACCGCCACCGGCTGCCCGTCCTGTTCGCACTGTGCGCCGCGGGCTTCGTGCTGATGGGCCTGGCGGACGGGCTCCCGCTCCTGATCGCCGGAGCCGTCATCAACTGCGTCGGCACCGGCCTGCTGCTGCCCGCGCTGGTCACCAAGGCCATGTCCCTCCTCCAGTACGAGGACCGGGGCCGGGGCATGGGCCTGTGGACCGCGGCCTTCTTCCTCGGCGAGTTCCTCTGCCCCCTGGTCCTCCTGGCCGCCAAGAGGCCCGCGGGCAGCCTCGCCACCGCCGTCGTCTGCCTCGGCGCCGTCACCGCCCTCATGGCCGCCACCCTCTTCACCGCGGCCCGCACCCGCGCCCGCACCCCCGACACCGCGGAGGACCCCACCCCGACGAAGGCCTGAGCCCACCGGGAGCGCAGGCGCCGGGAGCCGGCCGGCTCAGTCCGTGACCGGTACGCACTCGGCGAGCAGGCCGACGACGTCGCGCCAGGCCCGCCGCGCGTGCCGGGGGTGATGGCCGACGCCCGGTAGCGCGGTGTGGTCGACCGGCGGGTGGTGGAAGGCGTGCAGGGCGCCGCCGTAGACCACGAGCCGCCAGTCGACCCCCGCGGCCTGCATCTCCGCCGTGAACGCCTCCCGCCGCGCGGGCGGCATGATCGGGTCCTGCGAACCGACCCCGGCCCAGACGGGGCAGCGGATGCGTGCCGCCTCGCCGGGCCGGCCCGTGGTCAGCCCGTTGACCGTCCCGATCGCGCGCAGGTCGGCGCCGTCGCGCCCGAGCTCCACCGCGATCGCGCCGCCCGTGCCATAGCCGATGGCGGCGACCCGGCCGGGATCGACGCGCGGCTCGGCACACAGGACGCCGAGCGCCGCGCGGCCGATGCCCCGCATCCGGCCGGGATCGTCGAGCAGCGGCAGACAGCGGGCCAGCATCTCCTCCGGGTCGCCCAGGTAGCGCCCGCCGTGGAGGTCGAAGGCCAGCGCCACATACCCCAGTTCGGCCAGCGCCTCGGCCCGCCCGCGCTCGACGTCGCCGAGCCCCATCCCCTCGGGGCCGATCAGGACAGCGGGCCGGCGCCCGGCACCGGCCGGGAGCGCGAGGTGGCCGCTCATCGTCAGGTTGTCGGCCCGGTACGTGACCGTGCGGGTGGTGACCGTCGTCATGGGACCGGACGTTAGTGAACGCCGCGCCCGCGCGGGCCGGCGTTCACCCAGGGCAGACAGCGCCCACCCCGGCCGCTTCGGCCGGCAGGGGGCCTCCCCGTGGTGTCGGCGCGGTCCGCGGCCGGCCGGCCGCTGTGATGGGGCGTATGACCCTCGACCAGCCGATGTACCGCGTCAAGAGGCGGCTTCTGGGCGAGCCGCTCACCACCGAACGCGTCGGCGAGGAGAAGCTGGGCAACCGGACGGCGCTCGGCGTGCTCGCGTCCGACTGCGTCAGCTCGTCGGCCTACGGCTCCGAGGAGATGCTCCGCGTCCTCGTACCGGTGATCGGCACGGCCGCCTTCACCATGGTCATGCCGGTCACCGGCGCGATCCTGCTCGTCCTGCTGCTCCTGACGCTCTGTTACAGCGACGTGGTCACGATCTACACCCGCGCCGGCGGCTCCTACGTCGTGGCCAGGGAGAACTTCGGACCGAAGGTCGCCCAGATCGCCGCCGTGGCCCTGCTGGTCGACTACGTCGTCACCGTCGCCGTCCAGGTGTCGGCCGGCACCAACGCCCTGATCTCGCTCGCCCATCTGGCCGGCAACGGCTGGACCGGGCTCGACCACCTCCAGCTGCCCGTCTCCGTCCTGGTGATCGTGCTGCTGGCGTACGGGAACCTGCGCGGCGTCCGCGAGGCCGGCCGGATCTTCGCCCTGCCCGCCTACCTCTTCATCGCCGCGATGACCCTCGTCTTCCTCGTCGCCGCCGTACGCGCCCTGACGGGCGGACTGCCCCACGCCGACCTGCGGGCCCCCGGCGTCGTACCGCTGGGCACCCCCGGCGACGGCTGGCTGCAGGGCGCGTCGCTCTTCATCGTGCTGCGCGCCTTCGCCAACGGCGGCTCGTCCCTCACCGGGCTCGAAGCCATCTCGAACGGCATCTCCGCCTTCCGCGAACCCCAGGGCCGCAACGCCCGGCGCACCCTGATCGCCATGAGCTGCGTGCTGGCCTTCCTGGTCCTGGGCGTCTCCACCCTCGCCCACATCACCCACGCCGTCCCCTACACCGACGGCACCCCGACCGTCATCGCGCAGGAGGCCAGGCTCGCCTTCGGCGGCGGAACGCCGGGGACGGCCGGCCTGGTCCTCGTCCAGCTGGCGACCGCGCTCGTCCTCTACACCGGCGCCAACACCCCGTTCACCGGCTTCCCGTTCCTGGCCGGCTTCGTCGCCCAGGACCGGTTCCTGCCCCGGGTGCTCACCCGGCGCGGGCACCGGCTGGCCTTCTCC
Source organism: Streptomyces sp. NBC_00525 (assembly GCF_036346595.1). GTDB lineage: Bacteria > Actinomycetota > Actinomycetes > Streptomycetales > Streptomycetaceae > Streptomyces. The sequence continues at coordinate 75,883 of NZ_CP107835.1, read as the reverse complement.
AACGGCATCGTCACCCTCGCCGCCCTGTCGCTCGTCCTGCTGCTCGTCACCGGCGCCACCGTCGACCGGCTCGTGGCCCTGTACGCGATCGGCGTGTTCACCGCCTTCACCATGGCCGGGTCCGGACTCACCGCGTACCACCTGCGCGGGCGTGAACCGCTGCGCCGGCTGAAGATCACGGGCAACGCCCTCGCGGCGCTCGTCTCCGCCGCCGTGGTCCTGATCTTCGCCGTCACCAAGTTCACCGAGGGCGCCTGGCTCGTCGTCGTGGTCTTCCCGCTCGGGGTCTGGGTACTGATCCGCATCAACCGCGAGTACCGGCGCGAGGCCGCGGCCCTGGACCGGCTGCCCACGGGCGCGGACCGGCCGCGCACCCGCCGCCACCACGTGTTCGTCCTCGTCGAGGCGCTGGACCTGGCCACGCTCAAGGCCCTGCGGTACGCGCACGAGCTGCGCCCGGACACCGTACGGGCGGTGCACTTCGCGGTCGACGAGGCCCACGCACGCCGGCTCGCCGCCCGCTGGGCGTCGACGTCCGCGACCTCGATCGAGCTGGAAGTGGTGGCGTGCCCCGACCGCAGGCTGCGCCACGCGATGGGGGAGCTGGCCCTGCGCACCACCCGGGACGACGACACGTCGCTGACGGTCCTCGTGCCGAGGCGGATGTACTCCAACGCCCTCGGCAGACTCCTGCACCGGGGCACCGGCGAGAAGATCGCGAGGACGCTGGAACACCTGCCGCACATCGCGGTGACGATCCTGCCCTTCGACGTGTCGCACGCCATGCGGACCGTGGAGTCCCACCGCGCACCCGACCCGGACTGACGACGGCCCGCCCGGCGTCAGTACAGACCCGCGTACGCGCTCCAGCCGCTCGTGCCGATCGTCGCCGGGCCGGAGAGCGTACCGGCCCCCGTGCCGCTGAAGCGGTACAGCTTGCCGCTCCCGTCGCGGGCCACGATGTCGGCGCGGCCGTCACCGGTGAGATCGCCCGCGCCCACGACCGTCGTGTAGGCGGCACCCCAGTTCGACGCGATCTTCGTACGCGGTGTGACGGCGCCGGCCGCCTTGCCGTAGTAGCGCCAGAGCGCACCGGACTTGTCGACCGCGAGCAGATCGCCCCTGCCGTCGCCGTTCAGGTCACCGGCCCCGACGATCTTCGTGTAGAGCCGCCAGTCCGTCCCGATCCGCACCCGGCGAGTGAGCTTGTGCGTCGAGGTCCCGGCGTAGAAGTACATGTCCCCGGTGGTCGTCTGACGTGCCACCAGGTCGTTGATCCCGTCACCGTTCACATCGCCCGGCGACACGATGACGTTGTACTGCGCCCAGCCGGAGCCGATGAGCGTGGACGGGGACGAGGCCGACACGATGCCGTCGCATCCGGGCCGGTAGGCGCGCAGTTCGTTCCCCTGGCGCACGAGCACGTCGTTGCAGCGGTCACCGTTCGTGTCGCCGAACGGGACGAGGAGCGTGCCCGCCGGGAACAGCTTGCCCGACGTCGCCTGCCGGGCGCGCAGCCCGCCCGTTCCGGTGCCCCGGTACGAGTAGACGAGGCCGGACGAGTTCAGCGCCAGCAGCTCCCCGATTCCGTCGTCGCCGACGAGGTCCCGCCACACCGGCCGGGCACCGACGAGCGCCACCCTGCCGGTGACGTGCAGCGGGTCGCCCTGCCCGTCCGCCGGGGTGACGGAGAGGGCCCAGTCGTACCGGCCATTGGGCAGGAACGCGTCGCCGGAGCGGGACGGGTCGTCGCCGTGCCACCCGACATCCAGCGCGCCGCGCGCGGCGCCGCCGTGCACGGTGTCGACGATCGCGCCGGTCGTGCTGCTGCGCACGGTCAGGGTCCAGCCGGCGGACGGCTTGGACAGGAGCAGGCGGGTGACCGTGCCGGGGGTGACGTCGAGCGTCGTCGCCCGCACGGTGCCGGCGTTCCCGGCCGGGCCCAGCAGGCGCAGCGGCTGCGCCGGGGTTCCCGCCGGGACGAGGTGGACACGTTCCTCGGCATCGACGTACGCGGCATTCGTGCCGGCCTCGTCCACGGTCCAGCGGACATCACGCTGCGAGACACCGGTGTCGGGCAGCGCGCCGATGACCCGGCCGGCGGCCCTGCCGTCCGTGACGGTGGTGAGGGTCAGCCGGCCCGCCGACCGGTCGTGCGTGACCACGAAGCCGTCGCCGAGCCGTGCCTCCCCCGAGGGCACCGGGACCGACTTCTTCGCGGTGCGGTCGTAGACGCCCGCGCCGCCGTCGGGGCCGCAGTTCCAGTACAGCCAGCGCCCGGCGGACTGCAGTTCCCGCGGCACGCAGTTCGCGTCCGTGGTGAGGGTGGCCGTCGCCTTCCCCGTGGACAGGTCGAAGCCGGTGACGCTGCCCGGTGCGGTGCCGGCGGTCAGCAGGACGTCGCCCTGGAGCGCGGAGGTACCCCTGGGGCGGGTCACGGGGGCGCCGGAGTCGTCCAGCCGGTAGACGTAGCCGTGGGTGTCGTCCTCGTAGAGGACGTAGTCGCCGGAGACGTCCGTGATGTGGCCGCCCGCGGGCACCGCGCGCTCGAAGAGGGCGCGGGGAGCGGGGCCGGCGACGCGCAGCCGGTCGTAGCCCGAGGCCCCGTCGCGCTCCAGCCAGGCGATCCGGCCGTCGGCCGTGCCCCGGATCGCCGAACAGCCGGCGTCCTGGTCCGGGCAGGGGGCCATCCGGACGCCGGAGCCGGTGAAGGCGGAGCGCTCACCGAACTCGGGGGTGCCGGACGGTGCGACGGTACGCAGGTAGGTGTCCCGCTGCCCGGTGCCGGAGTCGGCCACGACCAGCCTGCCCTGCTCCAGGGACAGGCCCCGCACCTCGGCGGGGGGCTTGATCAGCGGCTTGACCGTGGTGACCACGGGCGCGCCGTGGTCGGCGCCGGGGACCAGGCGCAGGATGCCGTACACGCTCTCGGCGTTCGCGCGGCCCACCACCACCGCCGAACCGTCGGGCGCCGAGGAGAGACCGTGGGCGGCCGAGAGGACGACCCTGACGGCCGCCCCGCCGGCCAGCGGCTTGGCCTGGATCGTCAGGCCGCAGCGGTAGACCACCCAGTCACCGATGACCGCCAGGTCGTCGGCGGGGCTCACCCCACCGCAGCCCACCGTCAGTTCGGCCGGGGTGGCCGTCAGGTCGTTGCGGGGCAGGATCAGCAGCTTCGGATTGTTGGGGTGGAACAGGACGACGTGGTCCTCGGAGATCCGGACCAGGCTGTTGCTCACGGAAACCGGCTGGGTCCAGTTCCGCACCTCGCCGGTCGCCCGGTCGACGGAGACGATGCGGTACGTACCGTTCCACTGGCCGAGGAACAGCAGACTCGTGGCGTTCGCGGCACGGACCACGCCCAGCTTCAGCCCGGCCGGCATGCCGGTGACCAGGACGTCGCGGGTGGTGCCGTCGGGTCCGGGGGTGAGCAGATGGTGGACGCGGGTGGCCGTTCCGTCCTCCGCGAGGGCCGGGGCGGACGCGACGACCGTGCTGCCGTGGACGCTCAACAGCTGCAGCCCGGACGGGATCTGGACGACGCGCGTGGTGTTCTCCACCGCGTCCCACAGCTCGACCCGGCCGTCCTTGGCGACCTGGGCGAAGATGTCGCTGCCCGTACCCGGCTGCCGCGCGCCGGCCTCCGGGGCCGGGGGAACGGGGATGGTGGTGCCGTCCGCGTAGCGGGTCCAGACGATGCCCCGGTAGCCCTCAAGGCGGTGGAAGACGCCCTGCGCCCCGGCCCCGTCGCTCCCCGTCTGCGTGCCGGCGTAGTGGAGCGACGCGGACTGGTACGTGGTGCGCTGGGTGGCCGGTACGACGGTCTCCTGCGCGGTGTCCGCCGTCGTCGCCCCCGCGGGCGACGACAGGAACCCCGTCGCGAGCCCCAGCGAAGCGACCACGGCCGTACTCGCTCCGACCCACCGGTGCTGGCGCACACCACGACGACGACTCATCCGAAAGACCCTCCCCAGGTCTCATGAGCGGTGAGCCGCCGACCCGGTCGGCCCGGCCCCCGGCCGGTGCCGCACCCTCAGAGGCGATCACTCTATAACCCGATCATCGCTGTTCTTCGACCGCGGTCGGCGCTCCAAGGCCCGGTGCCCCGCAGCCCGTTGCCGGACGCTCCGGCCGCAGCAGCACCTCACTGCCGACCGGGACGAAACCGCAGCCCAGGAAGGCGCGCAGCGAACGCGCGTTGCCCGGGGCGACGGCCGCGAAGACCGGCTCACCCTCCGGTACGAGGGAGAGCGCGTCGGTGAGGAGACCGCGCCCGTGCCCCCGGGCCTTCTCGTCCGGGGCGTGGAGCTCGATGCTCAGCTCGCGGCGCCCGGCGAGCCCGGCGGCCAGGGTGACGAGGCCCCGCGCGTCGCCGTGCACCGTGACCCCGCTCCGCAGGGCGCGGGCGCGCAGGACGCGGGGGTGGGAGTCCGCACCCTCCGTCCACTCGGGGAGGCGCGCCGGACCGCCGGTGCCGCGCGCGGTGAGGGTGACGTCGACGGTGTCGATCCAGCCGCCGGGCCCGGCGAGGCGGCGGAGGAAGCCGGGCGCCAGGGAGGCGCCGAAGCCGTCGGGCCGCCCGGCACGCACCTCGGCGGCGGACAGGGCGGTGGCGACGACCGCGTGCCCGGTGAACGCGACGGAGCACTCCAGCCCGCCGGGCAGCGGCGGCAGCACGGTCACCCCGCCGTCGCACGGCGGGAACCGGCCCTCGGCGGCATCGGTGAAGCGGACCAGGAGCGGATGGGGTTCAGACATGGGCGCACACCCGAGGGGCGAGGGCTTCTGCGGCGTCACGGCGATTCATGCCGGGCACCCTAGGGCGTGTTCCGAAAGTCCCGCCTGACGCGCGACACCGCGCGGGAGGGGGAGGGGCTCCGTTTCCTCCCCCTCACGTGTGATTCCGGGGCGATCTACGCGCGTTCGCGTAATGCGCCCCGTTTCGCGCCCCCCAGGGTGTCGGCATGACTACCGAACCCACCGGACCCACGTCCGACCTGCCCTCCCGCCGCACCCTGATCGCGGGCGCCGCCGCAGGCGCGGCGGCCGGTGCCGCCGCCCTCACCACCACCGCGACGCCGGCGAGCGCCGCCGTTCCCACGGCTCCCGCCGTCGCCCCGCTCGCGGCCCCCGGCTCCGACTGGAGCGCCTGTCTGGGCGTCGCGCGCGCGATTCTCGTCCGGGACGAGCAGGACCGTTCCCTCATTCCGCACTACCGCGACGTCCTGCTGACCAAGGGGCTGCCGCGCAGCCGCAAGTCGCCCAAGAAGGTGCTGATCGTCGGCGCAGGACCGGCCGGACTCGCCTCCGCGCGGCTGCTCCACGACGCCGGACACGACGTCACCGTCATCGAGGCCAACGGAAACCGGGTCGGTGGCCGGATCAAGACCTTCCGCACCGGCGGCCACGAGCACGCGAAGGCGCCATTCGCCGATCCGAAGCAGTACGCCGAGGCCGGGGCGATGCGCATCCCGGACAGCCACCCGCTCGTCACCGGGCTGATGGACAGCCTCGGCCTCAAGCGCCGCCGCTTCCACCTCGTGGACGTGGACCCGGCCGGGAAGCCCGTCAACCACACCTGGATCCACGTCAACGGCATCCGGGTCCGCAAGTCCGACTACGCGAAGAAGCCGCAGGCGGTCAACCGTTCCTTCAAAGTCCCCGCCGCCTTCGAGAACAAGACCGCCGCCACCATCGTCCGCGAGGCATTCGCCCCCGTGCGCGCGGAGTTCGAGGGCAAGGAGGGCTCGGAACTGGTCGAGGGCTGGGCCCGCGTCATCCAGCGCTACGGGCACTGGTCGATGTTCCGCTTCCTCACCGAGGCCGCCAAGCTCGACGAGCGCACCATCGACCTGATCGGCACCGTCGAGAACCTCACATCCCGGCTCCCGCTGGCCTTCGTCCACAGCTTCATCGGCGCCGCCCTGATCAGCCCGGACACGGCCTTCTACGAACTGCCCGAGGGCACGGCGACGCTGGCCGACGCGATGTACGCACCGGTCAGGAAGCTGGTGCACCTGGACCGCCGGGCGGCCCGCATCAGCTACGGCGACGACGGGGTACGGGTCGAGACGGTGTCGGAGGGCCGCGACGGCAAGGTCGTGCGGCAGACCTTCACCGGAGACCGGGCGATCATCACCGTGCCGTTCTCCGGACTGCGCCACGTCCCGATCACGCCCCCGCTCTCGTACGGCAAGCGGCGCGCGATCACCGAGGTCCACTACGACGCGGCCACCAAGGTCCTCCTCGAATTCAGCCGCCGCTGGTGGGAGTTCGAGGAGAAGGACTGGAAGAGGGAACTGGACGCGATCCGGCCCGGCCTCTACGACGCCTACCGCCTCGGCAAGGCCCCGGCGGACGGCTCGCTGCTGGGCGCCCACCCCTCGGTCCCGGCCGGCCACCTGCCGCCCAACCAGCGCGTCCACTACGCCGCGTACCGGGCGACCGCGCGCAACCAGCCCGAGGCCGCCCACGTCATCGGCGGCGGCTCGGTCACCGACAACGCCAACCGCTTCATGTACCAGCCCTCCCACCCGGTCCCCGGCAGCAAGGGCGGCGTCCTCCTGGCCTCCTACAGCTGGGCCGACGACGCCCTGAAGTGGGACTCCCTGGACGACGACGAGCGCTACCCGCACGCCCTGGGCGGCGTCCAGGACGTGTACGGGCAGCGGATCGAGGTCTTCTACACGGGCGTCGGCGCCACCCAGTCCTGGATGCGCGACCCGTACGCCTACGGCGAGGCGTCCGTGCTGCTCCCCGGCCAGCACACCGAACTCCTCGCCGACGTGCGCTCGGCGGAGGGCCCGCTGCACTTCGCGGGCTGCCACACCTCCGTCAAGCCCGCCTGGATCGAGGGTGCGCTGGAGTCGGCGGTGCGCGCGGCCCTGGAGGTGCACGCGAGCTGACGCACGACGGAGCGCCGCCGCGCGGGCGGCGCTCCGCGGGCGGCGCTCCGAGGAGGCGGCGCGCCATACGAAACCCGGTGGCTCCGCGGAGCCGGCGCCGCATACGTTCGGCCGCATGGCTGACGACTGCTTCGGGCATCCACGACTCGCCGCGATCTACGACCCGCTCGACCCCGACCGCGGCGACCTCGACGCCTACCTCCGGATGGCGGAAGAGTTCGGGGCCCGCCGCGTCCTGGACATCGGCTGCGGCACCGGGGTGTTCGCCCTCCTCCTGGCCGACCGCGGGATCGACGTCGTCGGCGTCGATCCCGCCCGGGCGTCCATCGACGTCGCCCGGACCAAACCGGGCGGCGAACGAGTGCGCTGGATCTGCGGGGACGCCACGGCCCTCCCGCCCCTTCGGGCCGACCTCGCGACGATGACGGCGAACGTCGCCCAGGCCATCGCCGACCCCGACACCTGGCACACGACGCTGCGGGCGGCCCACGAGGCCCTGCGGCCCGGCGGGCACCTGGTCTTCGAGACCCGCGACCCGGCCCGACGCGCCTGGGAGGAGTGGAACCGCGAGAACTCCTACCGGGTGACGGAGATCCCGGGCGTCGGCTCCGTCGAGAGCTGGGTCCGGCTGATCGACGTGAGCCCGCCCCTGGTCACCTTCCGCTGGACCTACGTCTTCGCCGTGGACGGACAGGTGCTGACGTCGGACTCGACCCTGCGGTTCCGGGAGCGCGACGAGATCGGGGCCGACCTGGCCGCCCACGGCTACGAGGCGCTCGACGTGCGCGACGCGCCCGACCGGCCGGGCAGGGAGTTCGTCTTCGTCGCACGACGCGCCTGACCGCCTCGTACCGGCCGCACCCCGCCGCATAGGCTCGGGCGGCACGGACCCCGGGGACGGGGGTGTGCGTCTACTGTCAAGGAGCCGAAGGTGACCCGAACCGGCGCGCGGTGGCTCGCGGGCGCGCTGATCATGGCCTGCCTGCTGCTCGCCGGCCCCAGCGTGTCGAGCAGCGCCTACACGCCCGGACCGCTGCCGGCCGGCGCCCCCGACGAGGTCGTGCCCAACCGCGTCATGACCTGGAACATCTGCAACCCCTGCCGGGGAGGCGGCCAGAACGGCGGCAGGGCGGCGGAGATCGCCACGTACGCACCCCAGGTCATCGGCCTGCAGGAAGCGTGCGTGGGCGATGTCGAGAGAATCCGCGACTACCTGCGGTACCGGTACGGGCTGGCCTACCACGTCGAATACGGCTCGGTGCTGCCCAGCTGGAGCCGGTGCGGAGGCGTGCCCTGGGCTCCGGGGGGCTACGGCCAGGCGATCCTCTCGGCCGCCCCGATGACCGACCCGGTGAAGGTGGAGTACCCCGACGGCGGGTCCGAGGACCGCGGCTACCTGGCCGTCACGACCCTCGTGGACGGCCTGAGCGTCCGGGTGTTCAACACGCACCTGGCCGAGCGCAGACAGCAATCGGTCCGCGTGGAGCAGACCGCCGTACTGGCCGAGGCGATCGCCCCGTACGACCGCACGATCGTCCTCGGCGACTTCAACGCGGTGCCGCCCGCCCCCGAACTCACCGTGATGTGGGACCTGGCCGAGGACGCGGACCCCGGATGCGGCCCCTCCGGGACGGGCATGTGCGAGCCGACCACCGATTGGCGCAGCAAGTTCGACTACATCTTCCTGCGCGGCTTCACCCCGCAGGAGCAACGGGTACATCTCACCCCGTGGTCGGACCACGACCTGGTACAGGCCGACCTGAGCCGGACGTAGCGGGGCACACCCACTGCCGGAGGAGCTGTCGCCGTACGGCGCGCACTACGCCCCGGGTTCGTCGTCCTCGGCGTCGTCCTCGGCGTCGGCGTCGGCCGCGGGCAGTGGCTGCCGGCCGCTGCGTGCCTGAAGACCCGCGATCCGCTCGTCGGACGCGATTCTCAGCCGTTCGGTCTCCGTGTCCATGCGGTTCTTCTCCCGCTGGGTGGTCGCCTCCAGCTTGGCCTTCAAGACCGCCGCGCCCGCCGTGAACGACGCGGCCACCGCCCCGCCCGCCAGGATCTCGTTGACGATCTCGGCCCGGGACTGGCGCCTCAGCGCCTCGTCCGCCGACTCGATACCGATCCGTCCGGTCTTCCGGCTCAGTGTGTCGAGGGCGGGCGGAGGGTCGGTGCGCCGGGCGGCGTCGTGCGGGATTCCGAGCGCGTCGGCGAAACCCACCGCGATCTCCGCGCCCTGCCCACCCCGCCCGATCAGCAGGTCCAGGCATTCCCGGGCCTCCGCCGGGTCATCGGCCCGCAAGCGTTGCGCCGCCGCCTCCAGCGCCAGCCTCGCGAACGAACACGCGAAGGCGTCCGGGAGATCGCGCGCCTCGGCGAGGGCCGCCCGCAGCGCACGGTCCACATCGTGCCGCCGCTCCCGGCACGTATCTTCTTCGGAGACCATGCATGCAGTTTGCCCTGAGAACTGCGAGAACAGGCGTCGGAAGAAGGACGGGGCGGACTGTGACAGAGGTGTTCGACGCAGCCGTGGACGTGCTCGGTACGGCTCTGGGCCTGGGCTGCGTGTGGCTGGGATGCCGGGCCGTGCTCCGGCCGCGCCGGCCACCGGAGCCGATCCAGGGACCTGTGTGGGCGGTCCGCGCGTGGGGCCTCGGCTATGTGCTGCTGGGAATCTGCCTCGCGGCGCAGTCGTTGGCCTTGATGGCCGGCCGGGAGCCGGGCTGGACGGGGGACGTGATCCGCTGGGTCGCCGGACCCCTCGTGGTCGGCTCCGTTCTCGCGGCATTCCTGTCCCGGCGGCGGGAACGCCGGCGGACCGGGCCGAGCCCGGAAATGTGACGGCGGGGCACTTCACGGAAAGCGCTCCCCGCGACGCGAACTCCTCCTAGAATGAGTAGGTTGACGGATCGGGGGGTATATGAATCCGGCTTTACTCGCGGCGGCGTCCGCTTCCATTGTGGGCGCGCTGACCACGGAGGCGTGGCCACAGCTGCGGGACCGCATGACGCAGCTCTTTCTCGGGGGGCGGTCGCAGGAAGCCGGTGAAGTCACCGAAGAACTCGACGAAGCCCGCGAAATGATTCTTTCCGTCGCGACCGAGGAGAGCAGGCGCATCGAGCACGAGGTGACCGTGGTCCTGCAGCGGCGTCTGCACGACCTGGTCAATCAGGACTCGGCTGCCCATGGGGAATTGCAGGGGATTCTCATCGACCTGCTGACGTCGTCGTCGGCAAGCGACGAAGCCCCCGACCTGCGTTCCCTCGCGCTGCTGCAACTGGTCGACGAAGTCGTTCCCCCGCCCGGCGAGCCCAGGCGCGCGATCGGCACGCTCGTCAGACACCCCGTGCACACAGCTCCTCGTCAGGACATGACCACCACAGTGCCGCTCGGAACAGCCCGCATGCTCCCGCAGGACCCGCCGTCCTTCATGGGCCGGGACCGTGAACTGCGCGAACTGCTGGACATCGGAAGCAGAACCGGCGAATCCCCGGTCGTCCTCCTGCACGGAATGCCCGGTGTGGGAAAGACGGCCCTGGCCGTCCACGCGGCACACGCCCTGGCCAGTCGATTCCCCGACGGCCAACTGTTCATCAACCTCCGGGGCCACACCCCCGCGGACACACCCGCCGAGCCGGAACAGATGCTCGGCTCCCTGCTCGTGGCGGCAGGCATCCCCCTGCCCGTACAACCGCCGAGCGTCTACGGGCGCGCCGGCCTGTGGCGCAGCTGGCTGGCCAGTCGCAACGTCCTGCTGATCCTCGATGACGCCGCCGACTTCTCCCAGGCGCAGCATCTCCTGCCCGGCTATCCCGGCTGCCTCACCCTGATCACGAGCCGGGTGAGACTGGAAGCGCCGGAGATCTCGCTCTCGCGCCCCCTCGACGTGCTCAGACCCGAGGAATCCGCCGCGCTTTTCGACAGGATGCTGCGCCAGCGAGGAGTGGCCACCAGCTCGTCCCTGTCGGCCGAGGTCGCCCGCCTGTGCGGTCACCTCCCGCTGGCCCTGTCCACGGTCTCCGGACTGCTCAGAGCCCACCCCACGTGGACCGTGACCGGCCTGGTCGCGGACATCGACCACTTCTCCCGGCGGCTCATCGCACCGAGTATCGGTACGAGTTCCCTGGGCCAGGCCCTCGCCACCTCCTTACGCAGCCTCGATCCGCCCGAGCAGGCCTTCCTGCGCGGACTCTCCCTCCACCCCGGCCCCGACCTGGAAAAGCGAGCCTGCTCCGTCCTCACCGGCGTGACCGTCGACCGTGCCAACGAATACCTCGAGAACCTGTACCAGCGCAGCCTGCTCAGCGAGGTGTCACCGGGGCGCTTCCGCATGCACGACCTGCTCGTCTCCTACCTGGACACGGCGGCCGAAGGGGAGGACAGCCACCCCGAATCGGCACAGGAACGCGAACAGCGCCTCCAGCGGCTGGTCAACTACTACCAGCGCACCGCGACGGCCGCCTACCTCATGCAGAGCCGCCTGCAGTCGGTCGAGGAGCTGCGCAGCTCCCTCCCCGATTCCGCGCCGCCGCTGAACGACGCCGCCCAGGCGGCCGACTGGCTCGCCGCCGAACTCGACAACCTCGCGGCGTGCACACAGTTCGACGCGGACCACCCGGACGCGGTGGCGCAGATCTCCACCATCGTGACCGCCCACCTCCTCAGCCTGGGCGGTTCCGCCGCGGACACGGCGAAGCACGTCATCGAGGTGGGCAGAAAGAGGGCTGTCGAGCGGGGGGACCGACGGGCCGAGGCGCTCTTCGCGCACCTGTCGGGAATTGTCGCCGTCGCATGCGGTGAACTGCCCCGGGCGCTGGACAGCCTGGACCGCGCCCGTGCGCTCAGTGCCCGGAGCGGGTGGCAGCAGGGTGAGGCCCGGGCGCTGTTCACCCTCTTCGTCGTGCGGCGCCTGAACGGCACCGAGGACGGTGCCCGTGACGCCCTGCACCAGGCGGAGACCATTTTCACCAAGGTGGGGGACCTGCGGAGTCTGGCCAGGGTGCGCGAGCAGATCCGCCGCCTGGACATGGACGAGACACAAGCCCTGGCCCAGCTGACCGAGGGGGAAGTCGAGCTGTCCGCGCGACTGCCCCTCGAAGACATCATGGAACGGCTCGAACAGCTGGCGCTCGCGCTGTACCTGGAGACCGTCGCCGCCACCGATCACCCAGCCGCCACGGATCACCACCCCGTCGACAGATCCGAGTTCGCTGTCACCGAGTCCGGCATTCCTGTCACCGAGACGCGGGTGCACGGAGAACTGCCCGCCACCGACGCGACGCCCGCGACGGACGCCGGCGGCCGGGGCGGCAGCGGGGGAGTCCCGCCGGAATTGCCGGTGCCCGGCGAGGACCCCGGTGAATTCCCGGACGGCCGGCCCGACCGGGACGGCATCACCTCACGCCCCGACCCCTCGGTCACCGTCGAGGATCTCGACGCGATCGACGAACAGGTCATCAACTTCTGGTTCACCGACGCCGGCCACCCCGATGAGCCGCTGCTGGTGGACACGACCTACACCGGCTGCTTCCAGGTCGGCCCCGATCATCCCGACAACCGCGCGGCCGGTGACCGCGCCATCCGCCCGGACGAGATCCCGTCGGCCGGTCTCCCCACGTGCTGGTACGTCCTGTCCAGGTCGTGCAAGCTCGCCCTCGCCGGTGAAACTGCCGACGAGGAGCCCTCGACCGCCGGGGAGCAGCCGGAATGGGCGGTCGAGTTCGATCTCCTGATCCTCCCGGACGCGCCTTCCGAGGAACGTCTGCTCTCCATCACGCCCACGAGTCCGGGAATCAGCCGCATCGACGTGCTCGTGATGGTCGACGGCGACCTGTACCGGGAACTCACCATCGAGTTCCCCGTCGATCCGGTGGCCCCGCCCTCCGCATCCCCGGCGCACGGGACGTCCGCAGCCCAAGCACTGCCCACCCGGGAGCAGGCCCCCCGGCCCGCGCCGCACGACGAAGCCGCCCTGCCGACCCTGCCGCCCGCCAGACCGGCGGAGGCACCTCCGCGCCCACGGTTATCGCAGCGCCGGCCTCCCAACCAGCGCTCCGCTTCCAAGATCACCGTCCACGGCACCCGCAGCGTGGCGGCGAGACACACGGCGCTGCAGGTGCCGTCCGACTGGCAGCTGCCGGCCCACACCCTCACGCTCAACCTGCTGCCGCCGAAGGCCTTCTGGCAGCTGGACATCAGGGACGAACCCGGACGCGTACGCAAGGGCTTCGAGAACTGGCAGCCCGAGGGCGATGTCGCCCAATGGGTACGGGAAGCACAAGACGCCCTGGAGACCTACCGGCAGAACCATTCGGACCGTTACAACGCCATCACGGCCGACGACATAGCCGCCAGGCTGCGTCGCTTCATACCGAACGCCGACTGGTCGGTACCCGGCGCTCCGGCGACCGACGAGGACCAGCAGGCGTGGAACGGCAGCGCCGGCAGCTCGCACTTACGGGAGCTGGCCATGGCCGGCAGCCAGTTGTTCACGGCGCTCTTCCCCAGGGAGCATCGTTTCCACGACCTGATCAAGGGCCTGGCGCCGGGCGACGGGCTCCGTATCCACTGGAAGGACGACGGGCCCGACCACGTCCCCTGGGGACTGCTGTACCGCGGATCGCTTCCCGCCGCGGGCGCCCCCATCCAGGCACAGGACTTCGTCGGCCTGCGTCTGCGCACCACCCACATCACGTGTTCCGGGGAGAGGGACCGGGTGCTGGCGGCCGACGCCGCGCGCGCCCACCTCATGTACTGGGGCGGCAGCGACGGCGACGAGACCATGCGGGTGTCACTGGAGCACATCGACGAGCTCGACCAGTGGAAACCCATGGTCCTTCCGCAAGGGCGGATGCGGCGCAAGGAAGAGCTGTCGGCCTACTTGTGCGACCCGGACCCGATCTCGTTGCTCTATGTCTTCAGCCAGGCCTACAGCAGGAACGGAAAGCTCCGGGGCCTGCGCTTCGGCAGTACCAACGAGGCCGACGACGTCCTCTTCCTGTCGGAGATGGGACAGCAGCAGCTCAACGACCAGCCCCTGGTCTTCATGAACGCCTGCGAGACGGCGGCCGCGGATTACCTGTACAGCAACATGCTGAAGAACCTCTTCGTCAAGCGGGGCAGCCGCGCGTACATCGGCAGCGAATGCAAGGTGCCCGCAGGCTTCGCGGCCCGCTTCGCCCACGTCTTCTTCCACTTCCTCTACGACCGCTCCCATCGCGACCACCCCACAGCGGCCGGTGAGGCCCTCGCCCAGACGCGCAAGTTCTTCTGGGACCAGTACCGCAGTATCGGCGGCCTCTTCTACAGCTACATCAACGAGGACCAGCTCTTCGTCGCCCGCCCCGGTGAGGTCGAAGCCATGCACAATCCCCATCGGGCGACGCCCCAGACCTCAGCGAGGCCGGCGTGACAACACCCCAGAACTTCCAGGACATCGGCGACCGGTTCCTCCGGGGCGACACGGCGACACGGCTGGCACTCCTGCGCTCGCCGGACCACACCGACGCCCTGCGCCGCTTCCTGGGCACGCGCGTCCACACGGAACTGGTCGATCTGGCGGGGCCCGCACCGCAGGAGCACCTGTCCGGCTCCTCCGGCTCCCGCCTCGTCTTCGTGCCCGGGGTCATGGGCAGCGTCCTGGTCAGCAGGGGCCTCGGTGGCGTGTGGTGGCTCGATCTGAAGAACCGCCGCCGCATCGACAGCCTCGCCCTGGCACCCGACGGCGTGAACGACGCCCACACCTCGTTCAGGATCACACCCGCCGCCCTGGACATGGTCTACGAGGGCTTCCTGATGGCCGCCGCCGCCCACCAGGACCACGACCCGCACGACTTCCCCTACGACTGGCGCAAGCCGCTGTCCACGAGCGCCGACGAGTTCCACACGGCCGTCCTCGCCGCGGCCTCGCCCGGCCAGCCCGTTCACGTCGTCGCCCACAGCATGGGCGGCCTGGTCGTCCGTACCGCCCTCATGCGCCATCCGGACCTGTGGAACCACGTCGGCAAGGTCGTCTTCATCGGGACACCGCACTACGGCTCACCCGCCATCGGCGGCTATCTCAAGAACCACCTCTGGGGCTTCGAACTCCTCGCCCTCCTCGGCCGCTACCTCTCCCGCGACACCTTTCGCAGCCTCACCGGAGTCCTCAGCCTCCTGCCCGCCCCGGCAGGCGTCTACCCCGACAGCGCCGCCCGGCCGGGTGACGACTACGACCACCCCTGTGCGGACTTCGATCTCTACGACGCCACCGCCTGGCACCTCAAGCTCACCCCCGCCGAACAGCTGCGGCTCCAGGACCGGCTCGACGAAGCCGGGCGGAGCCACCAGGACCTGCACCTCTGGCACAACGCCCTCGACCAGAGCCTGCGCGACCGGATGGCCGTCATCGCCGGTACGGGGTTCAAGACCCTCTTCCGTCTCGCCTACGCGAAGCGCGGGAAGCTGTGGCATCAGATGGACCGCGTCACCAGCCGCCGGCCCGGAAACCCGCACCGTGAGGGAGACGGCCGCGTCCCGCTCGCTTCGGCGATGCTCTCCTCCATCGCGGAAACCCGCTACGTCAACGGCGAGCACGCGAGCCTGCCCAACCTGCCCGAGGTGCAGCGGGATGTCTGGAACTTCCTGGCCGACCGGCCCATGCGGTTGGCCGAGACGGCGAAGGCATCCCTCGACGAGCACCTCGGCGACGTCGTACAGAGGACGTCCGCCCTCGCACTTCCCCACATCCCCGGACCACGCCCCAGCGACGACCCCGGCTACCTCGACTTCACCCACCCCACCGCGGCGGACATGGCCGGACTGGAGAAGCGGCTCGAAGACGGCGAACTACCGGACTTCCTGCGAACCCGCCTGCTCTAGACGGCAGCGGGGCGCGCCGCAGCGGCTCAGTCGCGGGAGGCGAGAGCCTGCCAGCCCGCTTCCAGCAGGTCGAAGGCGCGGATGACGGCCCGGCGGGGGTCGTCGTGGCCGCGGGCGGCCCGGGGGGCTTCGAGGGCGAAGTGGGCCAGGGCGGTGCACGCGGGGTCGTCCTCGGGCAGCCCGCTCTCCTCGGCGATGGCCCGGGCCAGGGCGTCGGTGTGGCGCAGCCACATGGCCTGGACGTAGTCGCGCAGGGCGGGCGTGCTGTTGACGAGGTCGAAGAACGCGGTGAAGCGGGCGCCGCTGTCCGCGGCGGCCAGCCGGTGACGCAGCGCGTGCTCGCGCAGGGCGGCGGGAATGGACCGGCCTGCGGGGCGCTCGCGTACGGCGGCGAGCAGCTGGGACTCCTGGGCGGTGTCCTCGTCGAAGACGAGGGCCTCCTTGACCGGGAAGTGCTTGAAGAGCGTGGTGGTGGACACGTCGGCGGCGTCCGCGATCTCGCGGATGCCGACGTCGTCGTAGCCGCGCTCCAGGAACAGGCGCAGCGCGGTGTCGGCGATGGCCTGGCGGGTGGCGGCCTTCTTGCGTTCGCGGCGCCCCATCGGGGCGGGCGCGGCACTGGGCTCGGTCTCGGGCATACCCCGGATTCTACCCTTCGGTTGCTCAGCTAAAAAAGTGCATCCGTTGCACTAAGTGAGTCGTTGTGTTTTTCTTGGGGGGTGGGCGCGGGGCGCCGCGCGCCGCCCGATCGCCATCGAAGCCCGCTGCGGAAGACCCCCACTCATGAACGGAGCACGACCATGAACGTCCGACCTGCCCCCCGAATCTCGATCATCGGAGCGGGCCCCGGCGGGCTGACCTGCGCCCGCATCCTGCAGAAGCACGGCATCGCGGTCACCGTCTACGACCGCGACCGGGACGCCCGCACCCGTGATCAGGGCGGCAGCCTCGACCTGCACACCGAGGACGGCCAACTCGCCCTGCGCGAGGCGGGGCTGATCGAGCGTTTCCGGGAGCTGGCACGCCCGGAAGGGCAGCGGATGCGCCGACTGGACGCCGCCGGCCGGGTGCTGATGGACCGGATGCCCGACGAGGGCGACCCCTCCGAGCCGGAAATCGACCGGGGCCAACTGCGTGATCTGCTGCTCGGCTCCCTCGCGCCGGGCACGGCGCGGTGGGGCCGCGCCCTCGCCTCGGTCGACGGCCCCGCCGAAGGGCCGCGGACGCTGCGCTTCACCGACGGGACGAGCGTCGAGACCGATCTGGTCATCGGAGCCGACGGCGCGTTCTCCCGGGTCCGCGCGGCCGTCTCGGCAGCTGTCCCGTACCACTCCGGGATCACCTTCACCGAGGCGTGGTTCGACGACGTCGAAAACCGCCACCCCGCCCTGTCGGAGCTGGTCGGTGACGGCAGCGCCGCCGCGGCGGACGGCGAGCGCGCGCTGTTCGCCCAGCGCAACAGCGGTGGGCACATCCGGGTCTACATCATCCGCCGCGCCCCGGCCGACTGGATCACCGCGGCCGGTCTGACCGCCGGGGACACCACCGGCATCCGCGCCCATCTGCTGGACGAGTTCGCCGGATGGGCGTCCGGCATGCGGTACATGATCAGTGCCAACGACGGCCCCTACGCCGACCGGCCGCTGTTCGTCCTCCCGGCGCCGCACACCTGGGACCACGTACCCACGGTGACCCTGCTCGGTGACGCCGCACACCTCATGCCGCCGCTCGGTGTGGGAGTCAACCTGGCCATGCTCGACGCCCACGACCTCGCCCTCGCCCTGGCCACCCACTCCACCGTCGGCGAGGCCGTCCGCGCCTACGAGAAGACCATGCTGCCCCGCTCCACGGACCTGGCCGAAGCGCTGGTGGGCGGCGCCGCATTCCTCCTGGAAGCGGACGAGGAGCCGGACGGCCGCGACGAGGCCCGCGCCCTGCAGCGGAGCCTCGACGAGCGCAGGGCGGCGGCGGGAGCCTGAAACCGCACGGCGGCCCCGGTCAGGCGGTGTGCTGGTACGACGGGTAGGTGAGGTATCCGTCGTCGCCGCCCTGGTAGAAGGTGTTCTCGTCGGCGGGCGCGACGGGCAGGCCGGTGCGCAGGCGTTCGACGAGGTCGGGGTTGGCGAGGAAGGCGCGGCCGAAGGCGATCAGATCGGCGCCGAGCCCCAGCCAGTGGTCCGCCTCGGACCTGCCGGTCTGCTTGGCCCCGCCGGGCATGGTGGGGCTGACGATCAGGGTGCCGGGCCAGACGTCCCGCAGCCGCAGGAGGGTGTCCTCGCCGGCGGTGCCCTCCAGGTGTACGTAGGCGAGGTCCAGGCGGGCCAGTTCGGTCAGCAGGGCGGTGTTCAGCTCGACGGCGTCGTCCTCGACCGCGTCCCAGATGCCGCCTCCGGGCGACAGGCGGATTCCGGTACGGGCGGCGCCCACGGCCTCGACGGTGGCGGCGGCCGCCTCGACGGCGAAGCGTATGCGGTTGGCGATCGAGCCGCCGTAGCGGTCGTCGCGCAGGTTGGCGTTGGAGGAGAGGAACTGGGAGATCAGATAGCCGTTGGCGCCGTGCAGTTCGACGCCGTCGAAGCCCGCGTCGACGGCCCGGCGCGCGGCGTGCGCGTAGGAGTGGACGTGTTCGGCGACCTCGTCCGTGGCCAGGGCGCGCGGTACCGGCATCGGCTGGGGGCCGCTCGGTGTGAAGACGCTGCCCGCGCCGGCCACGGCCGAGGGGCCGACCGGCCGGAAGCCCGTGGTCTCCGGGTGCGAGACCCGGCCGCCGTGCATGATCTGGGCGAAGACGCGTCCGCCGTTGGCGTGGACGGCCGCGGTCACCTGCCGCCAGGAGTCCGTCTGTTCGTCGGTGTGCAGACCGGGCGTGCCCGGATTGGACTGGCCGACGAGGCTGGGCTGGACGCCCTCGGTGACGATGAGGCCGGCCGTGGCGCGCTGCGCGTAATAGGTGGCCATCGAGGGCGTCGCCAGACCGCCGGCGGCGGCCCGGACGCGGCTCATGGGGGCCATGACGGTCCGGTTGGGCAGCGAGAGGCCGCCGAGGCGATAACTGCTGAACAGGGACGGCATGTTGGTTCTCCTCACCTACATGTGCGCCCCGGTCGCCGGGGCACACATGTACGCTAAAACCTGACGCCAATGTCAGAATCAAGCGGAGAGCGCCGCAGACTCCCGTGAGGTGCGTCACAGGGGGTGCGGCGGCGCGGCGCGGGAACGGAGTCGTCCATGCGGATCGGGGAGCTGGCGGACCTCGCCGGAGTGAGCGTGCGGTCGCTGCGCTACTACGAGCAGCAGGGACTGCTCACCAGCACCCGTACACCGGGCGGGCAGCGCCGGTACACCGAGCACGACGTGGACCGCGTCCACTTCATCCAGGGGCTGTACGCGGCGAACCTCTCCAGCCGCACCATCGCCGGACTCCTGCCCTGCGCCGACGCGCCGAGCGTGCACAACTCCGACGCCGCGCTCGAACGGCTGGCCCACGAGCGCGAGCGGATCACCGCGCAGATCGAGGAACTGCTGCGCGCCCGCTCCACGCTCGACGAGATGGCCGCCGTGGCGCGGGCCCACCGCGCCTCCCTGCTGCCCGGAGCCGAACGGACCGCGTCCGCTACGTGCCGGTGACATCCGTGCGCCGGCCGGAACCGATCGGGTCGTAGCGGCCGAGCGCCGCCCCGTACGTCCGGCGCATCCCCCGTGAGAGCTACCCGGACTGTCCATGCGCGGGTGATTCGCGAACGTCCGCCGATTCCTAGCGTGGTTCCCGGGTCGCCGCAGGGGTGACCCACTACACGGGAGGCCACCATGGGCATGAAGTCCGCCCTACGACACCGCGCGGATTCCGGCCCGGACGGGGACCGGGAAGGAGCCGGCGGCGGCCGTCTCGGCCGGATCGCGCGCTCCCCGCTGGGCTGGATGCTGACGGGAATGGCCGGCGTCGGAGTGGTCTCGGGGCTGACGGCCACCGGGCCCGGCCCCGTACCGGTGCTGGGCGCGGCCGCCGCGGTGGCCGTCTACTGCTACGTCATGCGCCGGGTGGCCCGACGCGCGACGCCGGAGATCGCCCGGTCCGGGGCCGGCCGGGAGGTGCTGCTCGGCGGTGCGATCGGGCTGGGCTTCATCCTCGTCTCCGCCCTGCTGATCACGGCGTTCGGCGGCTATTCGTTCAACTGGGCGGGCGACGGTGTCATGTCGGTCGTGTGGACGACCATCGCGCTCCAGATCGGCGCCGCGGTCACCGAGGAGCTGCTGTTCCGCGGCCTCGCCCTGCAAGCCCTCGAACAGCTGTGGGGCAGCCGGGCCGCCATCGTGATCACCTCGGTGTTCTTCGGCGTCGCCCACCTGAGCGCCGAGGGCGCGAACGCCTGGAGCGGACTGGCGATCGCCCTGGAGGCGGGCGCCCTGCTCGGAGCCGCGTTCCTGTGGCGACGTAGCATCTGGTTCGTCGTGGGGCTGCACTTCGCCTGGAACACCACGGAGCAGCTGCTCGGCATCCCCGTCTCCGGGCACGCCCCCGAGGGCCTGTTCGACGTGGACGTCCACGGCTCCGCCCTGCTGACCGGCGGCGGCTTCGGCCTGGAGGCGTCGATCATTCCCGTCCTCATGGGCGTGGCCATCGCCGCCACCATGCTCGTTCGCGCCCACCGCAACGGCGACATCGAACCGCGTCCACGCGCGGGCCGCTGAGCCGGGCCGACCACCGGAGGAATCCGCAGTGATGCCCCTTCAGAAACTCCGCGGCGGCGGAGGCGTCCCGCTGCTCCGGGCGTTGCTCGGCCGGTGGCGGGAGCGGGACGCCCTCGTCAAGGACGGCGCCCTCGCCCTGACGCTGACCCTGCTGGCCTTCGTACCGCCCCTCTCCGAGGTCGGCGCGCAGATCGGCGACCTGCCCGAGCGGGCGCCGAGCGTCCTCGGCGGCGGGCTGGCGCTCGCCCAGACCGTGCCACTGACGGTCCGCCGCAGGTGGCCCGCGACCTGCCTGGCCGTCGTCGCGGCGGCGTTCGCGGTGCACCAGGCGCTGGGCTTCGCCACCACGTTCGCGAGCGTCGGGCTGTACCTGGCCCTGTACTCCGCCGGCGCCCACCAGGTCCGGCACCGCACCGGCCTGGTCGTCGCGGCGGGAGCCGGCTACGCGGTGCTGGCCGTCGTCCTGCACCACGCCGGCTCACCGAACGGCATCCCGGACTACCTCGCCTTCTCGCTGGCCCTGGCAGCCGCGTGGCTCGTGGGGAGCATGGTGCGTACGCGGCGCACGGAAGAGACCAGGCGCCGGCAGCTCGCCGCCGAGGTGGCCACGGCCGCCGAGCGGGCGCGCATCGCCCGCGAGCTGCACGACGTGGTCACCCACCACGTCACGGCCATGGTGGTCCAGGCCGACGCGGCGCAGTACCTGCTCACGTCCGCGCCGGAACGCGCCGCCGAAGGGCTGACCGCGGTGAGCGACACCGGCCGCAGGGCGCTGAAGGAACTGAGGTACCTGCTCGGCGTCCTGGAGGCGACCGGCGAGGCGGCGTCCGCAGAGCCGGCGGGCGCGGACCGGGCCCCCGCCCTCGGCCAGGTGGGGGACCTCGTCGAGCAGGCCCGCAGATCGGGCCAGCCGGTCGAGTTCAGCGAGCGCGGCGAGCGGCGGCCCCAGGGCGTGGACGTGGAACTGGCCGCCTACCGGGTCGCGCAGGAGGCGCTCACCAACGCCATGAAGTACGCGGCCGGGAAGCCGACACGGGTCCTCATCGGGTACGGCGACGAGCACATCGAGATCGTGGTGACCACCGACGGGCCCGCTGCCGCACCGGCCGCGCGGAAGCCGGATGCCGGAGGCGGCCGGGGACTGGCCGGGCTGCGCGCACGTGTGCGGATGCTCGATGGTGAACTGACGTCGGGACCGCGGCCCGGAGGCGGGTTCGAGGTCCGTGCCACGATTCCGTCCAAGCCTGTCCAGGAGTGAACCCCTTGAGCGACACGCCGTCTTTGATCCGTGTACTCGTCTGCGACGACCAGGCGCTGGTGCGGACCGGCTACGTCACCATCTTCTCCGCCCAGCCCGACATGGAGGTCGTCGCAGAGGCCGAGAACGGGCACGAGGCGGTCGCGGCCGCGCGCCGGCTGCGCCCCGACGTGGTCGTGATGGACATCCGGATGCCGCTGCTCGACGGCATCCAGGCGACCCGGCAACTCGCCGGCCCCGACACCGAGAACGCGCCGAAGGTGCTGGTCGTGACCACGTTCAACATCGACGCCTACGTCTACGACGCGCTGCGCGCCGGAGCGAGCGGCTTCCTCCTCAAGGACGCGCCTCCGGCGGAGCTGGTCAACGGTATCCGCACCGTCGCACGCGGCGAGGCCCTGCTCGCCCCCGCCGTCACCCGCCACCTCATCGGCCACTTCGCCCAGCATCTGCGGCCGGCCGACACCTCCCGCCCGGCCCGGCAGGACATCGTGCACGCGCTGACCCCCCGCGAGCTGGAAGTGCTCCAGCTGATCGCCGAGGGGCTGTCGAACGCGGAGATCGCCGCCGCGATGTTCATCACGCCCGAGACCGTCAAGACCTACGTGTCGCGCATCCTGGCGAAACTCGGGCTGCGCGACCGCGTCCAGGCCGTCGTCCTCGCCTACCGGGTCGGACTCGTCTCCGGCACACCCTGACCGGACCCCCGCGCGCCCGGGCACGGCCGCGGGCGGAGGACCGTCCCGTAATCTCTGGCTGTCGGGACGAGCCGGGGGCCGCGGAAGGTCGAAGAGGGTGGACTTTCGTCAGATCGAGTACTTCAAAGCCGTCGTGGAGGCCGGTTCGGTCTCCCAGGCCGCCAAGAACCTCAACATGACGCAACCGCCCGTGAGCCACGCCGTGGCGAAACTGGAGGCCGAACTCGGCGTGCGCCTCCTCGAACGCACCGCGAAGGGCGTCCACCCCACACAGGCCGGCCTCTACCTGCTGTCCAAGGGCGAACGCCTGGTCGCCGACCGGGACCGGGCGATGGCGACGCTGAAACTGATGGGCGAGGGCGCGGTCGGGGACCTGCGCATCGGCGTGGAGCCCATGGTCATCAACGAGATCGTCGCCGACGTGCTCGCCGAGTTCCTCGACCAGGTCCCGGGCGCCCGGGTCAGCCTCACCGACGTCACCCCCGACCTCATCGTGCAGGGAATTCAGGACGGCCGGCTGGACATGGGGTGCATTCCCTTCGGCCCCGGCCAGTTCGCCGGTTTCGTGACGGACCTCTGCGATTCCTACCCCATCCTGGGAATCGACATCAAGCTCGCCGTCCCCCGGTATCGCGCGCGCGAGGACCACCCCGACGGAAAGGGATGGGGGCGCTGGATTCTCCCCTATCGCATTCCGGCGTTCACCGGCATGCCCGAAGTCGTCGGAAAGGCGCTCGCGGGCGACGACTCATTCGAGGTGCTGGAGGTCTCCACACCCCAGACGTCCGTCGCCTTCGTCGCCGCCGGGCTCGGCGTCGCCCCCGTGACCCGGCGGATCGCCGGCCGGACGGACGCGGTGACCCTCCTCGACCCCCCGCGCTGGCTCGCCCCCATGCAGGCCACGCTGCTGTGGCGCCGGGACGCCGAGATCACCCCGCTGATGCGGCACTGGCTGGAGGCGACCCGGGTGGTCGCCGAGCACCGCCGCGCGCTCAGGTCGTGAGCCATACACAAAACTATGGCACCCCTCCATTGCGCCGCGTATGGACCCCGCCGGGAAAAGCGGCGGACATCTCGCGCCACGAGACGAAATCCCTGTGGTGTGCGTCACATTCGTGGGTGCGCCGGGTGGCCCACGCCCCTCGGGTCAGGATGAAAAACCCCAGTTCAGAGGCGCTTCGCCCGTCGTTCACCGGCTGAAGCCGGGCGCGCCGGCCGACCCGTCCGCGCCCTCCGGCCGCTTCCGGGGTCTATTGCCCGTGCCCGCACCCCGTGGAAACCTTCCGGCAATTCGACGCCGCAGAGAATTCCGGTCGGCAACTCGACTCCCGCCACGGGAAGTCGGTCACGCACGACGCGAATCCGGCGCCATCCATTTCCGTCCGGAGAAGATGGGGTTTTCGTTCTATGAACACGGGAAATGCAAATCGGTCGACACCCGTCGGGGCCGGTCGTGAGAACATCCCCT
This sequence comes from Streptomyces sp. NBC_00525, assembly GCF_036346595.1. GTDB lineage: Bacteria > Actinomycetota > Actinomycetes > Streptomycetales > Streptomycetaceae > Streptomyces. The sequence goes on along the minus strand of NZ_CP107835.1, from coordinate 52,012 downwards.
TCACCGGTGCCGAGTACCTGGAGAGCCTGAACGACGGGCGCGAGGTCTGGATCTACGGCGAGCGCGTCGAGAACGTCGCCGAACACCCCGCGTTCCGCAATGCGGCCCGCATGATCGCCCGCATGTACGACGCGCTGCACGACCCGGCGCGCAAGGACATCCTCACCGCGCCCAACGAGGACGGCGGATTCACCCACCGCTTCTACCGGGCGCCGCAGACCGTCGAGGAGCAGGTCGCCTCGCGCGACGCGATCGCCGAGTGGCAGAAGATCGCCTGGGGCTGGATGGGCCGCTCGCCCGACTACAAGGGCTGCTTCCTCGGCACCCTGGGCGCCAACGCCGAGTTCTACCGCGGCTTCGAGGACAACGCGCGCAACTGGTACCGCAAGGCCCAGCAGAAGACCTGGTACATCAACCACGCGATCATGAACCCCCCGGTCGACCGCGGCCTCGGCGCCGACGCCGGCAAGGACGTCTTCATCCGGGTCACCCGGGAGACCGACGCGGGCTTCTACGTCACCGGCGCCAAGGTCGTCGCCACCGGCTCGGCCCTCACCCACTACACCTTCGTCGGCCACGTCGGCCAGGTCGCCGTGCAGGACCCGTCCTTCTCGCCGGTGTTCATCATGCCGACGAACTCCCCCGGCGTGAAACTGCTCTGCCGCACCTCCAACGAGTACCGGGCCGCCGTGCTCGGCAGCCCCTTCGACTACCCGCTGTCCAGCCGCCTGGACGAGAACGACGCCATCCTGGTCCTCGACGACGTGTTCATCCCCTGGGAGAACGCGTTCATCTACAACGACCTGGAGCAGGCGAACAAGTACAACATCCACTCGGGCTACCTGGAGCGCGCCTCCCTGCACGGCTGCACCCGCTTCGCCGTCAAGATGGACTTCCTGGTCGGCATGCTGGCCCGCGCCCTCGACGTCACCGGCGCCGGCCAGTTCCACGGCGTCATGTCGCAGCTCGGCGAGGTCATCGCCTGGCGCAACACCTTCTGGGCGCTGTCGGACGCGATGGCCAAGAGCGCGGTGCCGTGGAAGGGCGGCATGATCCAGCCCGACCCGCAGTTCGCCGGTGCGTACCGGGTGATGAACCAGCTGGCCATGCCGAAGATCAAGAACATCATCGAGCAGGTGGTGGCCAGCGGGCTGATCTACCTCAACTCGCACGCCGACGACTTCAAGACCCCCGAGATCCGCGGCTACCTCGACACCTACGTGCGCGGCACCGGCGGCATCGACGCCGAGGAGCGCGTCAAGGTCATGAAGATGCTGTGGGACTCCATCGGCACCGAGTTCGGGGCCCGCCACGAGCTGTACGAGATCAACTACATCGGCAGCAACGACGTGACCCGGCAGACCAACCTCTTCGCCGCCCGCGGCAGCGGCCTGCTCGACCGCTGCAAGGAGTTCGCGCAGAGCGCCATGGACGAGTACGACCTGGACGGCTGGACCGTGCCGGACCTGATCGGCCCGGACGACGTCAGCGTCCTCAAGAAGCGCTGAGACCCGCGGGCTCCGGCCGGGGAGCCCGCCACCGGCGAACCGAGCGCGCCACCGCGCACCCACCCACCACAGGAGGACCCGTGGCCACGGCAATCGATGCTGCCCACGTCACCTACGAGGCACCCGACCTCCAGGTGATGGAGAAGTTCCTCACCTCGTTCGGCATGACCAGGGCCGAGGGCAGCGACGACCGGACGCTGTACATGCGGGGCACCGGGACCCAGCACCACATCCACGTCACCCGCAAGGCCGACAAGCAGCGCTTCGTCGGCGCCTCGATCGAGGTCGCCACCTACCAGGACCTGGCCGAACTCGCCGCCCTGCCGGGATCGTCCCCGGTCACCGAGTCGACGGAGCCCGGCGGCGGACAGGTCGTCTCGATGACCATGCCCGACGGCATCGAGATCCGGGCGATCTGGAACCGGGACCGGGTCGAACCCATCGCGGACCGGGAACCGTTCAGGATGAACAACATCCGGGACAAGAACCGGGTGAACTCCTTCGTCCGCCAGCCCGTCGCGCCCTGCACCATCGCCCGGCTCGGCCACTTCGTGCTCCACGTGAAGGACCACGACGCCTCGATGGCCTGGCTGAACGAGCGCTTCAACTTCCTGCCCTCCGACTACTTCCTGCCGCCCGGGCAGGACGGCCCCGTCGTCGGCACCTTCGTCCGGCTCGACCTGGGCGATCAGCTGGTCGACCACCACTTCATGCTCGTCCTCCAGTCGGACTGGGCCGGCGTCCACCACAGCGCCTTCGAGGTCACCGACATGGACGCCGTCATGTCCTCGCACGACTACCTGCTCCAGCAGGGCTACACCCCCGACGTCGGAGTCGGCCGCCATCTGCTCGGCAGCCAGATCTTCGACTACTGGAAGGACCCCTTCGGCTTCCGCATCGAGCACTACACCGACGGCGACACCGTGGACGGCAGCCACCGGCCCGGAAAGTTCAACGGCACCGCCGCCGACACCACCCAGTGGGGCAACCGCCCCCCGATGGAGTTCTTCCAGTGAGCGGCGAGAAGCGCGCGGAGCGCACCGAACCCGTACCGGCGGCCCCCGCCGCGCCGCTGCCCCCGCCGGTACACGAACCGCTTTCCCCGGCCGTCCGCGAGCAACTGGCGCGGGCCGGCTCGTCCACCGTCGCCAACATGCTGCTCCGGCACGGCCTGCGCAACGTCCTGATGGCCGGCGTCCGCCCCCTGGCGGCTGGCCGGGCCCCCATGGTGGGCCCGGCCAGCACACTCCGGTTCATCCCGGCGCGCGAGGACCTCGACACCCTCGCCGGATACGGCTCCAGCGAGAACCTGCACCGGCGCGCGATCGAGGAGTGCCCGCCCGGGGCGGTGCTCGTCATCGACGCGTTCGGCTCCAGGGCGGGGGCGTCCATGGGCGACATGATGGCGGCGCGCCTCCAGCGGCGCGGCGTGTCCGGTGTGGTCACGGACGGCGGATACCGGGACTCCGGCGCCATCGCCGGGACCGGGCTGCCCTGCTTCCACCGGGGCAACGCGCCCGCCGCGACGCCCATCGCCCTGCACCCGGTCGCGCTGGACGAGCCGGTCGGCTGCGGCGGCGTGGCGGTCTACCCCGGCGACGTGGTGCTGGGCGACGACGACGGGGTCGCCGTGATCCCGCGTCACCTCGCCGCCGACGTGGCCGCCCTGGCCGCCGACGCGGCCTCGTACGAAGAGTTCGCGGCACTCGAGATCCGGCGCGGGCGGTCCCTCTTCGGGCTGTTCCCCGCCACCGCCGAAAGCCGCCAGGAATACGACACATGGGTGGCATCGAGCCGTCCGGGTTTGGAGTGAAATCCCCGTGCACATCGACCCCGCGACCCTGCGGTCACTGGAAGTCCTGATCCACGCCGCCGATCTCGACGACGCCGGCTGGATCGACTACCCCGACTACGGGTTCCGCCAGTACTTCCTCTTCAAGAACCCCGAAACCGGCGCCAGCATCGCCCTCCTCGAATACGAGAAGGGCGGCACGATACCGACCCGGCACACCCACGCCTCGAACCAGTTCATGTACTGCCTCGAAGGCGACTACGAGTACACCGAGTCCGGTCTGCGGCTGCGCCCCGGTTCCTTCTACATGAACCCGAAGGACCACCCCCACGGGCCGACGCTCGCCCACGAGCGCAGCGTGCTGATCGAGATCTACGACGGCCCGCACTACTACGAGAAGCCCGAGTACCACACCGACGAGACGATCGGGGACTTCCTTGCGAAGGACTGACACGCCGGGACGCACCCAGGAGCACGCCGGACCCGAGGCGTCGCAGGAAACCGAGGGAGAACGACGATGACCGAGACGACCGACCGCACGCCCGGCACCGCCGGCGCCCTGTTCGACACCGGCAAGGTGCTGGCCGCCTTCGGCCTGGACCGGGTGCACTCCGGCACGTACACGGACACCCTGGGCTGGGGCGCCGTCGAGGACCGCCCGGTGATCGAGGCCGTCTGTCCCGCCGACGGCGAGACCGTCGGCCGGATCGCCGCCTCCGACGCCGGGGACTACGAGAGCGTCGTGGCCGCCGCCGTCGCGGCGCAGAAGAAGTGGCGCATGGTTCCGCCGCCCCGGCGCGGCGAGTTCGTGCGCCGCATCGGCCTGCTGATCGAGGAGAACATCGAAGAGCTGGCAGCCGTCGTCTGCCTCGACACCGGCAAGTCGATGATGGAGGCCAGGGGCGAGCTGCGCGAGGCCGTCGACATGTCGACCCTGGCCGCGGGGCAGGCCCGGATGATGTACGGCTTCACGCAGCAGTCCCAGCGTGCCGAGCACCGCATGTACGACCAGTGGCTGCCGCTGGGCGTGGTCGGGCTGATCAGTGCGTACAACTTCCCGGCCGCGGTCTGGGCGCAGAACGGCTTCCTCGCCGCGATCGCGGGCAACACCGTGGTCTGGAAGCCGAGCCCCAAGGTGCCGCTCACCGCCGTCGCGCTGCAGAAGCTGGTCAACCGGGCGGCCGCGGAGATGGGCTGCGAGGGCGTCTTCTCCCTGTTCACCCCCGCCGACAACGCCGTCGCCGAGCGGCTGATCGCCGACACCCGGGTCGCGATGATCTCCTTCACGGGCTCCACCGGCGTCGGACGCAAGGTCGCCGAGATCGTCGGTTCGACGCTCGGACGCCGCTACCAGCTGGAGTGCTCGGGCAACAACGGGTGCATCGTCGACGAGACCGCCGATCTCGAACTCGCGGCGAAGGCCCTGACGTTCGGCGTGGTCGGCACCACCGGCCAGCGCTGCACCAGCACCCGCCGGGTCATCGCCCACCGGAGCATCGCCGGCCGGCTCGTCGAGCTGATGAAGAAGTCCTTCGACCAGATCACCATCGGTGACCCGCGCGACCCGGACACCGTCGTCGGCCCGCTGATCGACGCGCAGGCCGTGGAGGACTACCGCGCCGTCCTCGCCCGCGCCGAACTCGACGGGGCCACCGTGGTCCACGGCGGCCGGGTCATGGACCGGCCCGGACTGTACGTGGAGCCCACGATCGTCACCGGCGTGGAGCCGCACTTCGAGATCGCCCAGTCCGAGACCTTCGTCCCGATCGTCTCCGTGCTGGTCTACGACGACCTCGACGAGGCCATCGAGATCCACAACGGCGTGGCCCAGGGCCTGGCCTCGGGCATGCACAGCACCGACCTGAACCACATCGAGACCTTCCTCTCCGCCCGGGGCAGCGACTGCGGCATCGTCCGCGTGAACATGGGCACCACGGGTGCCGACGTCGGCGCGGCGTTCGGCGGCGAGAAGGAGACCGGCGGCGGCCGTACCGCCGGGTCCACGGCGTGGCAGGGCTTCATGCGCCGCCAGAGCGTGTGCGTGAACTGGGGCGGCACGTCCGCCTGGGACAGCCGAATCGACCTGTGAGGACCGCAGCCATCATGAAGAAGAAACGATTCATCTCCGACGCCGTGCGGGAACCGAAGGCCCGGACCTGGTCCAACTGCCTCCGCGTCGACGACCTCATCCTGATCTCCGGCATGACCGCACGCGGCAACGACGGCGAGAGCGTCCTCGGCGACACCGCCCTCGATCAGTCCCGCGTCGTCTTCCAGAAGATCAAGGACCTCATCGAGGCGGCCGGCGGCGCCATGGACGACGTCGTCAAGATGACCATCTTCGTCACGCACATGAGTGACAACGCCCAGGTGTGGAAGGCCCGCGAGGAGTTCTTCACCGGCGACTTCCCCGCCTGCTCGCTCGTCCAGGTGGCCGCTCTGGCCAAGCCGGAAATCCTCGTCGAGATCGAAGCCCTCGCGATCGCGGGCTGCAGCACGGACTGACCGACCACGGCGACACCCGGCGCGTTCCCCCGCGGAACGCGCCGCGGACGCCCTCTCTTCTCCGATGGGTAGGAACTGTGTCGTCAACAACGAACCCCCCGGGGCCGACCCCCTCGACGCTGTCCGCGGCGGCCGAGGACCACGCTCTGGTCAGCGTGCCGACGGCCGAGCGCCGCAGCGGCCATCAACTCGCCCTCAGCCCGGTCAGCGTCGCCACGGCGCTCGTCGTCTTCGCCATCGCCGGCTTCACCGTCGTCCTCGCCGGCTTCACCGTGGGAATGATCGTCGGCGTCCTCGTCGCCGCCCTCGGCGTCTTCCTCGGCAAGGCCCTCGGCCGGATGGCCTTCGAAACCGGCATGTCCTCCACGATCACCTCCCGGTTCTTCGGATTCGGCCTGCGGGGATCGTCGATCGGCTCCGCCGTCTTCGCCTTCATGATCCTCGGCTTCCTGGCCATGGAGTCGGCCCTCCTCTACCAGGGCACCCTGCTGATGTTCGACCTGCCCGACTCCTGGACGAACCGCGTCCTGCTCTACGGCCTCATGACCCTGCTGTGGATCGGCCTCGCCGTCTTCGGGCTCAAACCCGCCCTGCGCGCCTCCGGCGTCCTCACCGCGGTCACCCTCCTCGTCACCATCTACATGATCATCCACATCTACGTCATCGAGGGCGCCGACCCCATGGACGTCTTCCGCTACGACGGGGTCGTCCCCGGCGGCCTGTGGCCCAAGTTCGAGGCCGCGATATCGGTCATGGGCGCGACGGCCGGAACCATCGCCCTCGTCACCACGGACTTCGCCCGCTACTGCCGCACCCGCCGCGACGTCACCGTCCTGGCCACGGCCGGCCCGGTCACCCAGAACATCCTCATGACCGTCCTCGGCTCCCTCGTCGTCATCGGCGGCATGCCCGACGTCGTCACCTACCTCATGGACCACGACAAGACCCTGACCCCCGAAGCCGCAGGCGCGGCGGGCAGCGACTTCGTCATGCAGAACACCGGCGCCTTCTTCGTGATCTTCGCCGCCTGGCTCGGCTTCGTCACCATCTACGCCGCCCAGGCCAAGGCCCAGGCCATCAACGCCTACTCCGGCTCGCTCTCCCTGGTCAACCTCGTGGACGCCCTCACCGGCCGCAAACCCGGCCGCGCCGCGATGGTCGTCGCCGGAAACGTCATCGCCCTGGTGATGATCGGCGCCGGAATCCTGGAGAAGTTCTCCACCTACCTCGCGTACCTGGGCGCCATGACCCTCGGCATGTGCGGCGTGATGATCGCCGACTACTACCTGGTCCGCCGGGCGCGGTACGACGGCGCCACCCACCGGGTGGAGAAGTGGAACTGGGCCGGGGTCATCACCCTCACCACCTCCGCCGCCATCGGCATGATCCTCATGGCCACCGACGTCTTCGCCCTCGGCTTCCTGGTGTCGTTCGTCGCGGCACTCCTCCTCTACCCCGCCCTGCGGACATGGCTCCCCGAGGGCACGGGCACCTCCTTCGCCGCGAGCGAGGAAGCCGTCGAGGAAGCCGTCTGAACCCCGGGGCGGCGGTGGAGTCCTCCCGGCCCCGCACTCCCTGCGGCGCCCCCCTCCCGCCGCCGCCCCGGACCCCCTCTCCCCAGCCCGCCCCGGCCCCGCGCGCCGGGCCCCGCGACCCCTCCAGGAGGTTCCCCGATGACCGACATCATGTGGGACGCCGAGATCTACGAGAAGGCCGCCGACGCCGTACCGCCCGCGTCGGACACCGCGCACCCCCCGCTCGCCGACCCCCGCCAACTCCGCAACGCCCTCGGCAACTTCGCCACCGGCGTCGTCGTCCTCACCTACCGCGTGGGCACCACCCACTACGGCGTCACCGTGAACTCCTTCACCTCGGTCTCCCTGGACCCGCCCCTGGTCCTGGTGTCCATGCAGCGCACCTCACGCGCCCTCAACCACCTGCTGGAACGGCCCTTCGCGGTCAACGTCCTCGGCGACAACCAACTCGACACCGCACTCCACTTCGCGGGCCGGCCCCAGGACCGCCCCATCGACTGGATCACGGACGGCCCCGCACCCCGCATCGGCGGCTCACCCGCCTACTTCCAGTGCACCCCCTGGGCCGCCAACGACGGCGGCGACCACGTCCTGGTACTCGGCCGGGTGACGGCCCACGGCCAGCAGGACGACGCCCGCCCCCTGCTCTTCTACCGCGGCCAGTGGAGCGCGCTGGCCCAGGAAACCGAAGCCGGCACCGAGACCGGCGCCCGGTCCGAAAGGAACCGACCGTGACCAGCCCCACCCCTCCCGCCGACATCACCGCCCTCCTGGCACGACTGGACACCATCCGCCCCCTCCTGCTGAGCGAGGCCCCCGACAGCGAACGGCTGCGCCGCCCCACGCCGGCGGTCCAGGACGCCCTGCGCGACAGCGGAATCCTCGAACTGACCGTCCCCGCCGAACTCGGCGGCCTGGACGCCTCCCCCCTCCAGATCCTGGAAGTCATGGAGAAGCTGTCCCACACGGACGCCTCCCTCGGCTGGCTCGTCCGGTCCCTCACGAGCGAGACCGCCACCGCCGCCGCCCACCTGGGCGACGAAGCCGTGGCCGCCCTCTTCGCCGACGGCGCCGAACCCCTGGTCGCGGGCCAGTCCACCTCGTTCACCGGCCGGGCCGTCCGGGTCACGGGCGGCTGCCGGGTCAGCGGCGACTGGCAGTTCGCCCCCGGCGTCTCCATGGCCACCCACCTCAACCTCTCCGCCACGGTCGAGGGCACCGGAGAACGAGTGGTCTGCCTCGTCCCCCGCTCCGCCGTACGGATCAGCGACAACTGGGACATGCTCGGCCTGCGCGCGACCGCGAGCCTCGACTACCGGGCCGAGGACGTGTTCGTCGAGGACGCCTACATCTACGCCATCGGCCCCGGCCACGCCCGCCGCGGCCGCCCCGAGAACCGGCTCAGCCCCGCCCTCTCCGCCGGCCTCCACCAGGCCGCCTGGTCCCAGGGCGTCGGCCGCCGCATGCTCGACGAACTGCGCGACCTCACCCTCAGCAGGAACCCCGCCCACGAGTCCCCGGTCACCAGCGACGAGTTCTTCGGCGAATTCGCCCGCCACTTCTCGCACGTCCGCGGCACGATGGCGCTGCTCCGCGACACCTGGCGCGACAACGAGGAGACCCTCTCCACCGGGGCACGCCTCAGCGACGAGCAGGAGACGATGTCCCGCCTCGCGTGCAGCCTCGCCGGCCGCACCGCGGTCGAGATCAGCCAACTCGTCCACCGCTTCGCCGGCGCACGGGTCATGCGGGACGGCGTCCTGCAACGCTTCTTCCGCGACAGCCACGCCGGCAGCCAGCACCGCGGCTCCTCCCACATCGTCACGCAGAAGTGCGGCCGCATGCTGTCCGGCACCCTCCCCGCCGGAGCCCACTGGGGCTTCTTCGACCTGATCGTCCCCGAACGCCCCGCCGCCCACGCCTGAAGCCCCTCCGCGCGACGAGAAGGAGAACAGCATGAAACTGGCAACCCTGCGCACCCCCGGAGGAACGGCAGCGGCCCGCCTGGACGGCGACACGTTCACCGAGATCCCCGGCTGCGCCGACATCGGCGACCTGCTGCGGAACGAGGACTGGCGGCGGCGGGCGGCCGGCGCCGACGGACGCCGCGTCCCGGCCGAGGACGCCGCACTCGACACCCTCGTGCCGAACCCGTCGAAGGTGCTGTGCACCGGCCTCAACTACACGAGCCACATCGAGGAGATGGGCCGGGGCCTTCCCTCCCACCCCACCCTCTTCGCGAAGTTCGCGGACACCCTCACCGGCCCCGCCGACCCCGTGGCCGCCGTGCCGGAGGACCCGGAGATGGACTGGGAGGGAGAACTCGCCGTCGTCGTGGGCCGCACCGCGTACCGGGTGGACGAGGACGAGGCAGCCGAGTGCATCGCCGGATACACGATCGCCAACGACATCTCCATGCGCGGCTGGCAGAACCGCACCACCGAATGGCTCCAGGGCAAGATCTGGGCCCGCTCCACCCCGGTGGGCCCCGTCCTCACCACACCCGACGCCTTCGACCCCGCCACCGCCACCCTCTCCACCACGGTCAACGGCACGACGGTCCAGGAACACGCGATCGCCGACCTCCTCTTCACCCCCACCCGGCTGATCGCGTACATCTCCACCATGCTGCCCCTCCGCCCCGGCGACCTCGTCCTCACCGGCACCCCCGGCGGAGTCGGCCGAGCCCGCACCCCCCGCTGGTACCTGAAGCGCGGCGACGTGGTCGAGGTGACCATCGACGGCATCGGCACACTGACCAACCCGATCACCTGACCCACCGCCGCCGGGAGCCGGGGACGGCTCAGCCGTTGCGCCGGAGAGCGCAGTCGTCCACGGCAGGTGCAGAGACATGAGGGATTCCAGTTCGCGGGTGGGGAAGGGATGCGGCTGCCACTTCCGGAGACAGCCGTCCTCGCCGTGGGTGTGCCACACCTTCTCGGCGGCCATCAGAACCGCGTGCGCCGGCAAGGCGCGAGGACGTGTCGACGTCCACACCAGGGTGCCCTGCCCGTCCGGTGCGTCATAGCTCGTCGACATGTCCGGGAAGCGGCGGATCGTGATGTGGATGTCGTCGTTTCGACGGCGAAGAATCCAGCGCGCCTCCGCCGGTTCCAGGTCGAACGAGAACCGCTGGACGTCATGGGGCCGTAGAGACCCGTCAATCCCCCCGGCCGTGTGCGGCCAACGCTGCAGCGGAGCTGCGGAAGGCTGCCCTCCCGGGGCTACGGAAGTCCCGCAGGTTCCGCCGTTACGCGGGGTGCAGCCCGAGCGCGGTGCGGGTTTCGCCCACCAGGCGCAGGGAGCCGAGGACGACGACGAGGCCGCCGGGCCCGGCGTGCTCGGCGGCCAGGCGCAGGGCTGCCGGAGTGTCGTCGGTGGTCAGGCACGGTCCCTGGCGGCCCGGAGCCAGCTGGTGGTGCAGGCCGGCGGGGTCGGCGGCCTGGTGGGAACCGGTGCGCGTGAGGACGAGCGGCCAGTGGGAGGGGAGCGGGGCGAGCATGCCCGACACGTCCTTGTCGTGCATCGCGGCGAAGACCAGGACGGGCGGGCCGGGGAGGTCGCCGGCGCGGGCGTGCCGCAGGATTTCCGGGGCGACGGTGGCGACGCCCTGCGGGTTGGTGGCCCCCTCCAGCAGCACGCGGCCCGTCCAGTGGTCCAGCCGGGCCGGGTCGATGAGCTCCAGGCGGCCGGGCCAGCGGGTGGCCGCGAGCCGGGCGCGAAGCAGCTCGCCGTCGGGCTCGCGGATGTGCCCGCGTTCGGCCATCGCGTCCACGGCCGCGACGGCGGTCGCGAGGTTGTGGTGCTGGTGGGCGCCGGACAGCGGGCAGGGGAGGCCGCGGTGAACGGTGCGCGGCGTGGTGACGTCCACCAGTGCCCCCGTGCCGGATGCCGAGGGCCGGGCGGTGTAGCGGATCTCGTGGTCCATGCGCCACACGGTCAGTCCGGACCGGTCCCGCAGGACCTGCTCGGCGCCTGCGGCGGCCTCGGGGGCCAGCCGTCCGAGGACGACGTGGTCCCCGTTCTGCGCGGCGGCGATCTTGGCCCGGGCGATCTGGTGCAGGGAATCGCCGAGCAGCCGGGTGTGGTCGAGCCCGACGCCGGTGACCACCTTGACGTCCAGGCCGAGTTCCGCGGCTGCGGCCCTGCTGCCGCCGATGCTCGCCTCGGCGACCGCGACGTCCACACCGGCCCGCCGGAAGTGCACGGCCGCGGTGGCCGCGTGGATGCCCTGGGCCAGGACGGGCAGCCCGTGCAGCTCGATCGCGTGCCAGACCTCGGCGAACGCCTTGGCGTACTCCGCCCGCGTGACCGGAACCCCGTCGATCCGGATGCGCTCCCTGGGCTCCTGCAGATGCGGGCTCGGCATGCTGCCCACCCGCGCGCCGGCCGCCGTCACCGCCGCGACGGCGAACGCACACGTCGACCCCTTGCCGTTCGTCCCGACCACCAGCATCCCGCGCAGCGACCGCTCGGGCCGGCCCAGCGTCTCCAACAACCGTGGGACGTTCTTCTGACGGGCCGTCCGCGTCAGCCTGTGGGGATTCTCGTGCACCGCGGCGAGGAGCTCTGTACAGCGTTGGTAGTCCACTCAACAGATCCTGCCACGCTGAGCAACGCTCAAGATACAGTGGGTGACTGTGCTGCCCGGGGGAGCGCAGCCGTGGCCGCGCCCGGCAGGCCACCGCGCGCCCCGTGGGCGGACTCCGGCCTGAGCGGGCCCGGACCCCGCTGACCCGAAGTCACCGGTTCGGGTGACCGCCCGATTGCGCGTACTTCACCTGCGGCGCGTGGGGAACGGCCCGGCAACCGTGCATCGGCCCCGGTCACGTCGTGTGCCGGGACGAGTCGATCGCGACAAGCTCGACCTCGAAGCCGTCGGCGTCCTCCAGGTAGGCGGCATAGTGCTGTGCGCCACCGGCGTGCGGGTGAAGCTCGGGAAACATCAGCCTCCAGCCATGACGGACGGCATCGGCGGCCAGCTCCTCGACGACGGCGGCGTCCTCGACGTGGAAGGCGAGGTGGTTCAGCCCGGGGCGCCGGCGATCGTACCGGCCGGCACTCATGGCCGGAGACTGTTCGAGGACGAGGTAGGTCGGCCCGAGCCGCCAACTGCGACCGCCTTCCCAGCTCTGGTGAACGCTGTACCCCAGCGCCCGCAAAAGCCGGCCGAGCGAGGCGACGGCCCGCCCGAGATCGGGAACCCAGATCTCGACGTGATGCAGTGTCCCGTGGGCCGGCCGGTTCACGAGACCCTCAGCGGTGACGTCGCTGGACATGGGCATTCCTCCCTGGTCGGCGCCGCGAACGCGGACGCACCCGACGATCATCACAGCGCCACGCCGACACCGCCCACCCCGCCCGCGAAAGCTGGGCCGGGCGCTGGATCCCGGACGATCAGGTCGCGGTCAAGGGGGTGTGTGATAGGGGAGCCCGCCCGGCCCGGCAGGACATCGTGCACGCGCTGCCCCCCCGCGAGCTCGAAGTGCTCCAGCTGATCGCCGAGGGGCTGTCGAACGCGGAGATCGCCGCCGCGATGTTCATCACGCCCGAGATCGTCAAGACCTACGTGTCGCGCATCCTGGCGAAACTCGGGCTGCGCGACCGCGTCCAGGCCGTCGTCCTCGCCTACCGGGTCGGCCTGGCCTCCGGCACACCCTGACCGGCCCGCTCACGGCGCCGTTGTCACACCCGTCACCTAGGTTGCGGCCATGACACGAACAGCTCCTTCCGGCATGCCCGCCGACGCCGCGCGGAGCGAGAACACAGCAGCTCGAACAGGACAGTTGGGGGAGCTTCTCGGGACCGCGAGTCCCGCCGAGGCGGGCGAGGCGGTCCGGGAACTCATGGCGTCGGCGGAGTCCGGCGGCGGTGACGCGGCACTGGCACTGGCCGCGCGGTACAGCGCGATCTCCGACTGCTCCACCGAGGAACTGCTCCGGCTGTGGGCGATCGCCGACGGGGACCCGTTCGGATTCTGCGAGGACCTGGACGCCCCGGCCTACCGCGCCCGCAAGGCGGTGAGGAGGCTCGTGGCCCTGTCCGAGCCGGGCGACGGCGGAGCCGCCCTGAAACTCGCTGCCCGGCTGGCTGCCGCGGACCCGTACGCGTCCAAGTTCCTCATGCGTCTGTGGCGGACCGACCGTGACCCGGACGGCTTCGCCGAGCACCTGCTCGCCCCGGCGTTCCGCCAGGAGGGCAGGACGGAACTCCGGCTGCCGTACGCATCGTCCCTGCGCGGTCTGCGGCATCTCACGATGTTGGAGAAGCTCGTCCTGCACCAGTGCGACGGACTCACCGACCTCACCGAGGCCGGTGAGCTCACGAGCCTCACCGAGCTGGATCTCGGCGGCTGCGGCGTGGCGGACCTCACCCCGCTCAGCCGTCTCTCCCGGCTCGCCCGCCTCGATCTGAGCCGGTGCGGTGCCGTCGAGGACTTCGGACCCTTGCTGAACCTCACCAACCTGCGTCACCTGGACCTGAGTTACACCCGCGTACGCTCCCTCCGCCCGTTCGCGGCGCTCGCAGCCCTGGAATCCCTCCGCCTCGTGCGCTGCGCGGCTCCGACCGACCTGGACGCACTCGCCGAACTGCCGCACCTCGCCCACCTCCGGCTGACCGGCGACCACCTCGGCGACCTTGCGCCGTTCGCGGCCCTTCCCCGGCTCCGGTCCCTCGAACTCGACAGCTGCGACGGACTGGCGACGCTTGACGGGCTGGCCGGTCACCCCCGGCTGACGAAACTCGGGATTCACGGCAGCGCCGTGCTGCGCACCACCGAGGGGCTGGGCGCCGTGCCGAATCTGCGAGAGCTGACCCTCACCGGCTGCCCCGCGCTGGCCGACCTCACGGACCTCGGCCGGCTGCCCGCGCTGCGGACGCTGATGATCAACGGCTCGCCCGTCCGCGACCTCGACGACCTGGCCGGATCTCCGCTGACCAAGCTGACCCTGCTGTACATGGAGGACCTGGAATCGCTCAGCGCCCTTCGGGCCTGCCCCGGCCTGAGCGAACTGACCGTCCGCTGCTCGCAGGGCCGCGTCCCGGCCGAGGACATACCCCTGCAACAGCTCAGCTCACTCGCCGTTGCCGGACCGCAGTGGTACGCGCTGCGGGACATCACCCCGTTCACCACCTCGCCCCGGCTCGCCGAACTCGACCTGCGCCACTGCCGGTCCCTGACGGACCTTCGGCCGCTGCTCGACATGCCGGCCCTGGTCCACGTCCGTCTGCCCGAGCGGATCGCGGCCCCTGCGCCGGGGACGCTCGATCCCGTGGTCACCGGACTCCGGGCACGAGGCGTGACCGTCACGCTGCACCACTGACCGGGCACGATCCGCCGCTCACCGACCGTGCCGCACCGACCGTGGCGAACCCTGCCCGCAAGGAGACTTCCCGTGCACCCCGAAACACCCGACACACTGGACGAGTTCCGTGAGAGAGCCCTGGAAGAAGGCATCCCGCCGGACGAGATCGCACGGTGGACGGACCTCGCCCGCCCCTGCGCCTTTCTGGACACCGGAGGAGACGGCCCGGTGGTCGGCCGGCTCGGCGGGCCCCTCATGCTTCCCGCGGACGTCCCCGACCCGTGGTGCAAGCTCGCCGCCACCATCGACCTTGCCGCGCTGCCCGCCGGAGCGACCGGCCTCGACCTCCCCGCCGACGGCCACCTGCTGCTGTTCGCCGACCCCGACCCCGACCGGATCGGAACGGGAAACCTGGGCACCGCACTCCACATTCCCGCCGGTACGCCCGTCGAGGAACGCCCGGTGGACCTCGATCCGGAATGGAAGAACTACCCGTACGAAACGGATCTCCCGGAAGGGCGGCTCCACCTGAGTACGGACGTTTCCCTCCCGTACCACACCTCGTTCGACATGTCCCGAAATCCTGCGGACGGTGCGGACGACACAGGACATCCCCATGCGTACGAACTGATCGAGATATGGACGGACCTCCCCGGCGAGGGCTGCGGCCTCGGGCTCCAGCTGGGGGGATACGCCGAGGACGAGGACTGGGACGAGGACCCCAGCGTGGCGGCCGGGCGGGAAGCGGCGCGCGCGGTGGTACGGGGCGAACTGCCCGCGCCCGATACGGACGTCCCTCCCGAGGACTGGGTATGCCTCGCCCAGTGGGAGCACGGCCTCGACGGCTTGGAGTCGGCCCTCTACTCCTGGTCGATCTCCCGGAAGGACCTGGCCGCCGGACGCTTCGACCGGGTCTACGCCACCATGACCTGGAACCCGTGACGCCCAGGGCATGGCCACCGGCATGGCCGCCCAGAGCCAGCAGGTCGGCATCGCGATCGGCATCCGCTGATCAGCGCGGTCTTCGCGGCGGTGAGGACCGGCGGTCCTGAAGCCGGGGCTCCGCGACTCGAACAGGGGTGAAGACGTCGCCCGCCATGCCGGCGGTGAGCGTGGTGCCGTCCGCCGGGTCGATCAGGAGGAACGACCCGGTGCGCCGGGAGTCCGCGTAGGAGTCGAGCGCGAGCGGCTCGGCCGTACGGACCCTGACGCGGCCGATGTCGTTGGCGACGAGCCGGCCGGGGTGCGGGTGCTGGGAGAGGTCGTCGAGCGTGAGCCGTGACGGAATGTCCTCCACGATCGCCCTCACGGTGCGGGTGGTGTGCTTGAGCAGCACCCGCTGACCGACCGTGAGCGGTGTGTCCGCGACATGGCACACCGTCGCGTCGATCTCCCTGGCGATCCGCGGCGGCAGCGGCCCGGCGGTGAGCATGTCGCCGCGCCCGACGTCGATCTCGTCGGCGAGCCGGACGCTGAGGGAGGAGCCCGCCGGCGCCGCCCTTGCCGGGCGGCCGAGGACGTCGAGCGAGGTGATGGTGGTGACGCGGCCGGAGGGCTGCACCGTCACCGTCTCCCCGACCCGGAGGAGGCCGGTGAGCAGCTGGCCCGCGTAGTAGCGCTCCCCCTCGTGCCGGATGACCGTCTGGACGGGGAACCGGGAGGAGACACCCGACGCCCGGTCCCCAGGTTCGACCGACTCCAGGTGCGCGAGGACGGTGGGGCCGCCGTACCAGTCCATACGGGTGGAGGGTTCGACGACGTTGTCCCCGGCCAGCGCGGAGAGCGGGATCGCGACGACGTTCTCGACGCCGAGGGAGGCCGCGTACGCGGTGAACTCCCCGGCGATGCGCGCGAAGACATCCTCCTGGTAGCCGACGAGGTCCATCTTGTTGACGGCGAGCACCACGTGCGGGACGCGCAGGAGCGCGGCGATCGCCGCGTGCCGGCGGGTCTGCTTGACGACGCCGTTGCGGGCGTCGACCAGGACGACCGCGAGGTCGGCGGTGGAGGCGCCGGTGACCATGTTGCGGGTGTACTGCACATGGCCGGGCGTGTCGGCGAGGATGAACCGGCGCCGGGCGGTGGCGAAGAAACGGTGGGCCACGTCGATGGTGATGCCCTGCTCGCGCTCGGCCCGCAGCCCGTCGGTCAGCAGCGCCAGGTCGGGCGTACCGGAGCCGCGCGAGCGCGAGGCGTGCTCGACGGCCTCCATCTGATCGGCGAGAACGGACTTGGAGTCGTGCAGCAGCCGGCCGACGAGGGTGGACTTGCCGTCGTCGACGGAGCCCGCGGTCGCGAAGCGCAGCAGGGTGGTGCCGCTGAGCTGCTCGGTGGTGGTGGTCATCTCAGAAGTACCCCTCGCGCTTGCGGTCTTCCATCGCGGCCTCGGAGAGCCTGTCGTCGGCGCGGGTCGCGCCCCGCTCGGTGAGGCGGGACGCGGCGATCTCGGCGATGACGCCGTCGACGGTCGTCGCCTCGGAGTCGACGGCGCCGGTGCACGACATGTCACCCACGGTCCGATACCTGACCTGCCGGGTCTCGACCGTCTCGCCCTCGCCGGGACCGCCCCAGTCGCCCGCGGTCAGCCACATGGAGCCGCGCCGGAAGACGGGCCGCTTGTGCGCGTAGTAGATCTCGGGGAGGACGATGCCTTCGCGGGCGATGTACTGCCAGACGTCCAGCTCGGTCCAGTTGGAGATCGGGAAGACGCGGACGTGCTCACCGGGCGCGTGCCGGCCGTTGTACAGGTTCCACAGCTCGGGGCGCTGGCGGCGGGGGTCCCACTGGGAGAACTCGTCGCGCAGCGAGAACACCCGCTCCTTGGCGCGGGCCTTCTCCTCGTCGCGCCGCCCGCCGCCGAGCACCGCGTCGAACCGCTCGCTGCGGATGCGCTCCGTGAGCGGCAGCGTCTGGAGCGGGTTGCGGGTGCCGTCGGGACGCTCCCGGAGCTTCCCGGCGTCGATGTACTCCTGGACCGAGGCGATGTGCAGCCGCAGCCCGTGCTCCGCCACCACGCGGTCGCGGTGCCCGATGACCTCGGGGAAGTTGTGCCCGGTGTCCACGTGCAGCAACGGGAACGGCACCGGGGCCGGGGCGAACGCCCTGAGCGCCAGATGCAGCATGACGATCGAGTCCTTGCCGCCCGAGAACAGCATCACGGGCCGTTCGAACTCGCCCTCCACCTCGCGGAGGATGTGCACCGCCTCGGACTCCAGCGCGTCCAGGTGACTGAGGGCGGACCAGTGGCCGGCGAAGGGGTCGCCGGGGCGGGAACTCATATCAGCCGCCTCTCCGCCAGCAGGCCGAGCAGCGCCGCCGCGGACTCGGCGACGGACTGTTCGTGCGCGGGTATGCGCAGGTCCGGCGCGTGCGGCGCCTCGTAGGGGTCGTCGACCCCGGTCAGTCCGGTGAGCTCGCCCGCGGCCTGCCTGGCGTACAGCCCCTTCACATCGCGTTCGGCGCAGACGCCCGGCGGCGTGGCGACGTGGACCTCCAGATAGGGAGTGCGCGAGGTGTCATGACGTTCCCGCACGGCCTGTCTGCTGTCCGCGTAGGGGGCGATGGCCGGCACGAGCACCAGCACCCCGTTGCGCGCCAGCACCTCCGCGACCAGCCCGATGCGCTGGACGTTCGTGTACCGGTCCGCGCGGCCGAAGCCGAGGCCGGCCGAGAGGGTCCGGCGGAACTCGTCGCCGTCGAGCACCTCCACCCGGCGCCCCGCCGCACGCAGCCGGTCGGCCGCGGCGCGGGCCACCGTCGTCTTTCCCGAGCTCGGCAGGCCCGTCAGCCATACCGTCCCGCCGCACGCGCAGTCGCGCGCGGTCACGCTGGTTCGCAGCTCCGTCTTCACGGTGTCGCTCTCCCTTCCGGAGGTCCGGCGTCGTCCGCCTGCGGCAGATCCACCTGTGCGGTCATCCGAGCGCGGCCAGCCGGTCGAACAGCTCGCGCACCGGCACACCGGGGTCGTCGGTGGCCGCCGTCAGCGCGGTCAGCCACTGCCGCAGCACGAGCACGGCCTCGTCCTCGGTGAAGTAGTCCGTGGCGTAGTCGGCCCGTACGTCCCAGCCGCCGCCGTCCGCGACGACGTACTGGAGCCAGTCGAACTTCGCCGAGGCCCCGCCCACGTGCACCCGTTCGCACCGCAGCCCCGGCAGCTCCAGCCGGCTCGGCGCCTGGTCGAGGACGAGGCAGATGCGGGCCAGGTGCTCGCCGGACAGCACGCCCCGCTCGCGGGTGACACCGCCGCCGATGCGGGCGTACGGCACGTTGCGGTGACGCAGTACGTCCAGCGACCGGCGTTTCGCCTCGGCGCACACCTCGCCGAACGTGGCGGTGGCGGGCACCAGGTACCGCACCGGCAGGAGATCGGTCAGACAGCCGAAGACGGCGTCGAGATCCGGCTCGCCGCGGCGGGACACCGGGCTCCCGATCACCACGTCCTCACCGTTGACCGCGGCGGCGGTCACCGCCATGCAGGTGCTCATCAGCACATGCGGCGTGGTGCGCAGCGCGCGTGCCGCCGCCCGTACGGCGTCGCCCAGCGCGGCCGGCACGGCGGTACGCACGCACGCGCAGACGGGTCCGCGCCGGGCGGCGAGCGGACGGCGCACGGGCGGGAGATGGGCGAGCGCCGGCGCCCCGTCCAGGAACCCGGCCCAGAACGCGAGGTCGTCCGGCGCGACCCCGGCCTTCCGGGCCCGGACCGCGTGTTCGCCGAGCGACAGTCCGGGCGGGGCGAGCCCGGCCGGCCCGCCCCCGGCCTCCTGCGCGTAGAGGGCCGACAGCTCGTGGTCGAGCAGCACCAGCGAGGCGTCGTCGACGGCGACATGGTGGATCTGCAGAAGCAGCACGTACTCGTCCGGCGCCCGGTCGTACAGGGTCAGCCGGGCCGGTGAGACGGCCAGGTCGAGCGGGCGCTGCCCGGCCCGCCGCAGAGTGTCGCGCAGCTCGCCGCCGGGCCACGGAAGGCGCTCCAGGGACACCGTGCCGGACGGGTCGACGCACTGCACCGGGCCCTGCTCGCCGAGCGTGAAGCCGGTGCGGAGCACGGCGTGCCGTTCCACCAGCGCGGCGAGGGCCCGCTCCAGCGCGGGGACGTCGAGCGGCCCCACGATGTGCTGCGCCCACGTCTCCAGGAACGGCGAGGGATCGGCCATGAACTGCTCGGCGATCCAGAGCGACTCCTGCTCGAAGGTCTGCGGATACTCACGCATCAGCCGGTGCGCCTCTCCAGTGCCCGCAGATCGACCTTGCCGTTGTCGCGCAGCGGCAGTTCGTCGACCTGCTCGAACCTGGCGGGCACGGCGTACGCCGGAAGCCTCGTGGTGAGTTCCTTGCGGATGTCACGGGGAGCCGGTCCGGCGCCCTCGACCAGGGTGTAGACGAGCAGGATGTGGGTGACGGTCCCGCCGGGCCCGGTGCGCGGGACGGCGGCGCAGGTCCGGATCTCCGGGATCGCCGAAGCGGCCGCCTCGACGTCGCCGAGTTCGATGCGGTTCCCGCTGAGCTTGATCTGCCGGTCGCGGCGGCCGAAGTAGTGCAGGACCCCGTCGTCGTCGACCATGCCCATGTCGCCGGTGCGCAGCACGCGCCGCTTCTCGCCGGCCAGTTCCAGGACCGGGAAGCGTTCCCTCGTCCGCGCCTCGTCGTTCAGGTAGCCGAGGGCCACGCCCGGACCGGCCGCGACGATCTCACCGCGTTCGCCGCGCGGTGCGGGCGAACCGTCCTCCCGCAGCAGCACCACCGTCGTGTGGGGCACGGGGACGCCCACCGGAATGCCGGCGGGCGCGGCGCTGTCGGCCGGCCGCATCCGGTGCACCGTCGTGAGCATGCAGTTCTCGGCCGGGCCGAACCCGTTCCACAGCGGCAGGCCCGGAAAGCGGTCCAGGAACAGCGCCACATGCCGCGGGGACTGCTTCTCGCCGCCGACGTACAGCGTCCCCAGCCCCTCGAACGCGTCCAGGTCCTCGTCGACGATCAGGTTGAACAGGGAGGTCGTCAGCCAGACCGTGTCGACGCCCTGGTCGGCGACCAGGGTGCGCAGACGGCCGGGCATCAGATGGTTCTCCTCGACCACGACGCAGGCGCCGCCGGTGGTCAGCTGGCCCCACAGCTCGAACGCGTACATGTCCCAGGCGCCGGGCGCGACCTGCGCCGTGATGTGCCCCGGCCCGAATCCGTCCAGCCCGCCCGGACCGAACATCCGGGTGACCGCACGGTGCGGGACGAGCACCCCCTTGGGGACGCCCGTGCTGCCGGAGGTGAAGAACACCATGGCCGGATCGTCCGGCCCGGTCCGCACCGGTTCGGGCAGACCGGGCCCCGCGCCCTCCGCGATCACGGACAGCGGCGCGGCGTCGAACGTACGGGTGACGCCCGGCGGCTCGCCGCCGGTCAGGCCGACGACGACCGGGTCGTCGAGCTGGTCGAGGACGGCGGCGACGCGGCCGGCCGGCCAGCGCGGATCGAGCGTGGCGTACGCCGCACCGCTCATCAGCACCCCGAGCTGAACGGCTATCAGATGCACACCGCGCGGGACCAGCAGCGGGACGACGTCCCCCGGCCGCACGCCCCAGCCGGCGAGCCGGGCCGCCAGCACCCTCGCCGCGGCGGTGAGCGTCCGGTAGTCGACGCGCTCCCCGCCCTGGACGAGCGCGAGGTCATGGGGCGCCCGCTCGGCGTACGCGGTCACCGCGGCGTGCACGGTGCGCAGCGGCGGTACGTGCCGCGCCCCGGTCACGCCGCACCGAGCCGGATCTGCTCGGCGAAGTCGGCCAGCTCGTCGTG
Organism: Streptomyces sp. NBC_00525; assembly: GCF_036346595.1. GTDB lineage: Bacteria > Actinomycetota > Actinomycetes > Streptomycetales > Streptomycetaceae > Streptomyces. The sequence continues at coordinate 30,579 of NZ_CP107835.1, read as the reverse complement.
TTCCAGCAGCCACGCCGGGTCGACGCGCAGGCCGAGGCGGCGCTCGATGCGGGCGCAGATGCGGATGGCCGCCAGCGACGTGCCCCCGAAGTCGTAGAAGCTGTCGCGCCGGCCCACCAGGTCGACGTCCAGCACTTCGGCGATGACGCAGGCGACCTGCTCCTCCAGGTCGTCGGCAGGCCGCTCGTACGCGGCCTTGCACACGGCGGCACGGTTCTCGGTCACGGGATCTCCTGTTCTCGTCTGCTCGGCCGGTCGTGGCCGCGCGCTCTTCACGGACATGGGGGCGGTGTTCAGGAGATCTGCTCGGTGGTCGTGGTCTCGTTGTCGCGCTCGGCCTCCCGCAGGGCCCGGGTCGTCACCCGTGAGGCGAACACGCACGCGGCGAGGGCGAGTCCGATGCCGCACACGACGAAGGTGGACTCCGGGCCCAGCCAGCGGCCCAGCCCGCCGCCGAGCAGCGCGCCGACCGGCACGGCGCCGAGCACGATCAGCCGGTATCCGGCGGTGACCCTGCCGAGGAGCGCGTCGGGAACCGCGGCCTGCCGGAGCGTGCTCACCACGATCTGGTTCAGGGCCGTGGCGATGGCGGCGAAGAACATGACGACCTCGGAGAGGACGATGCTGCCGCTGACACCGAGGACGACGTAGCTGGCGGCGGGCACCAGCGCCGCCAGCCAGGTGACGGGCCCGCCGCCGATGGCCGGGACGACCCTCGCGGCGATCAGCGAGCCGATGACGGCACCGACGGCCGGCACCGCGATGAAGATGCCGTACCAGGACGCGGAGACACCCAGCGGCCCGGTCGCCAGGAGGACCAGCAGACCGCCGGTGGCGGAGGAGAACAGGTTGATCGAGCCCGAGATGAACGCCACCCGGCGCAGCAGCCGGTGGTTCCAGAAGTAGGACCAGCCCGCCCGGATACTGCGGACGACCTCGCCGGGGGTGTGCTCGGAACCGCTGGTGTCGCTCGCGGTGGGCAGCATCCGGGGGAGGGTGAACGCGGCCAGGGCGCCGAGGGCGAAGAGCGCCGCGGTGGAGGAGAAGACCATGATCGCCGACATGGCGAACAGGGCGGCGCCCGCCGTGGGGCCGACGAAGTTGTTGATGGCGGACTGGGTCGCGAACAGGCGGCCGTTGGCCCGCTCCAGGTCGCCGCGCTCGACCAGGCGGGGCGGCACGGTCAGCGCCGCGTTGTCCACCAGCGTCTCGGCCGTCCCCGCGAGGAACACGGCGAGGTACAGGATGAATATGCTGCGCAGATCGGCCACGAGCGTCAGGACGAGCAGACCGAACCCGACGGCGCGCAGCGCGTTGCCCCACACCATGATGAGGCGCCGGTCGATGCGGTCGGCGAGCGCCCCGGCCGGCAGGGTGAAGACCAGCCACGGCAGGAACTGCGCCACCGTCATGCCCGAGACCAGCAGCGGGTCGCGGGTCATCGTCACCGCGAGAAGGGGCACAGCCGCCAGCACCAGGCCGTCAGCCAGGTTGGACAACCCCTGCGACCACCACAGCTTGGTGAAACTACGGCCCAACGTCATGTGTCCGCTCCTCTGTCGTCCTTGCGCATACGCATTGCTCCATGGGTCGAGCACCCGCCATGATCGACGGGGTTCCTAGCGGGTGGCTCCGCCCAGTGCCGCCGTAATCCGTTCGTAGTAGGGGAGTTGGTCCCGCTCGAAGGCGAGGGCGATCTCCTCCAGACCCTCCGGGAACCGCTTCCTCCCGGCCGGGGCGGCGCCCAGGGCGTTCGACTCGCTCGCACCGGCGTGCCAGCGTTCCGTGGCCTTCCAGCTCGCCGGCGGCTCCTTCCTGAAGTCGAGCGACGAGGCGAGGAACTCGATCCCCATGGCCGCGCAGTAGCGCCGCATCTCCGTCTCCGGGTCGCCGGCCACCCGGTCGCCGTCGACGAGATGCATCGGATGCCCGGCGGACGTCACGGTGGAGACGATGTCCCACAGATGCCCGAACCCCATGGCCGGGGACGTGGCGTCGGCCTGCATCACCAGGTGCGAGCGCACGGTGTCGCGGGGGTTGCGGACCATCGCCGCATGGCGGCAGCGCCGCAGGAAGTCCGGCCTCGCGCCCAGCCGGTCGAGGCGGAAGTCGGTCGTGTCCTTGAAGAAGACCGGCCGGTCCGCCGCTGTTTCGGTCAGGGCCGTCATCACCTCCTCCTGGCTCGCGCAGGTACGGCCCGCGACCTCGGCCTCGCCGAAGTCGCACACGCGGGAGAACGGCTCGTGGACGACGAGGAGGTCGCCGCGCTCGTACATGGCACGTTCGAACGCGGTCGACCGTGAGCGCGGCACGCACCACAGGGCCAGCAGACCCGGCTGATCCGTCATGACGCGGCCTCCGGAAGAGTCCTGTCCAGCTCGCCCAGGGCGGCCCGCAGGATGTGCGTTCCGTCGAGGTACTCCCGGATCAGGATGTGCTCGTCGTCGGTGTGGTCCTGACGGGAGTCGCCCGGCCCGTAGGTGGCCATCGGCACCTGCCAGCTCCTGCTCAACGTGTTCATGTCGCTCGTTCCGGTCTTGAGCTTGTGGTTCGGCACCTGCCCCCGGAGCGCGATGGCGCGGGACAGCGCACGTACGCACACCGAATCGCGCGCCACCACGACGGCGGGGACGTCGTACACCGCCGACACCTCGACCGCCTCGCCGAGAACCGCCGCGACATCGCGCCGCAGCTCCTCGGGCGACGTGCCGGGCGGTGTCCGGAACACCAGCGAGCACACACTGGAGAACGGTTCGAACCGGCCGTCCCGGACGACCATCCCGACGTCCCCGAAGCGGTCGTTCCCCCGCGTCCCGTACCTGTCGAAGAGCCGGGCGAGAGCGCGGACCAGGATCTCGCTCGACTTCGGTCCGGGGGTCGCCGTGTGGGTGCGCGCGACCTCGCAACGCGCCTCCAGCTCGACCATCCCCTTGTAGCCGATGGTCACCGACGAGGCCCCGCTCGGCTCCCCCACGATCACGGCGTCGGGCACGGGCACGCTCGTACGGACGTACTCCGCACCCCGCGACCACAGCGTCTCCTCCTCGACCACGCCCACCCAGTGGACGCGCAGCCCCAGGTGGCGGCTGGTGAGCGCGGCGACGAGCATGGCCGTCAGCGCCCCCTTGGCGTCGGCGGCCCCACGACCCCGGACGAGATGCTCGCCGTGCTCGTACGGAACGTCGCCCGCCACGGTGTCCAGGTGGCTGAGCAGCATGACCGTACGCGTTCCCCGCCCGACCACGGCGTGTACGTTGCCCACCTCGTCCAGGTGGCTCTCCGCGCCGAATCCGGCCGCGAAGTCCCGTAACCGCTCCGCGAGCTTCTGCTCGCTGCCGGACACGGACGGGATCGCCACCACCTCGGCCAGCAGCGCGACCGCGTCATGGTCGGTCAGCCGCCTCTCCCGAGGTCTTTCCTGATGAGTCGTCATTGAGCTGTCACGGCCTTTCCGATCAGGGTTCCGCTGCCTCGTAGAGCCGCTGCGACGGGCGCGTGGACCCGGCCGTCGCAGACCTGAACCGCCTGTGCGCCCCCGCCCAGTGCCTCCACCGCGGCGGCGACCTTCATCCGCATGCCGCCGCTCAGTTCCGGCAGCAGGCTCCGGGCGTCCTCCCGGCTCAGCGAAGCGATCGTGGAGCCCGGGTCCTCGCGGTCCGCCAGCACGCCCGGCGTGTCCGTGAAGAGCAGCAGCCGGTCCGCGCGCCACGCCGCCGCGATCGCGCAGGCCATCCGGTCCGCGTCCACATTGGTCGGCTGCCCGCCGGACGTCATGCCCGGCGGACACACGACCGGCAGCATCCCGCAGGCGTGCAGCGCGTCCAGCACACGGGTGTCCACGCCGACGATCCGGCCGGCGAGGTTGTCGCGCACCACGCGGACGCTCTCGCCGAACACCGCGCGGACCGCCGCCTTGCGTTCGGTGCGGACCAGGCCCCCGTCCATGCCCGACAGACCGACGGCCGTGACGCCGCGCGCCGCCAGCTCCGAGACGATCCGCGGCTGGGTCCGCCCCCGCATCGCCATCATGAGCGCGGAGAGGGTCGGCGCGTCGGTGTACCGCGTCACCATGCCGTCCGGGGACGTCAGGGTGCGCCGGGGCAGCCCGAGCTCCGCGACGGTCTCGTCGATGTCCCGCGAGCCGCCGTGCACCACGACGATCCGGTGCTCACGCCACAGGGCGGCGATGTCGTCCGCGATCGCCCCGCCGTTCTCCTGGAGGCTGCCGCCCCACTTCACCACGATCCTCGGCACGGTCATACCGGGTGCAGTCCGGGAAAGGTCAGCCCGGACGTCTCCGGCAGACCCAGCATCAGATTCATGCACTGCACCGCACCGCCCGCGGCCCCCTTCATCAGATTGTCGAGGCTCCCCATCACAAGAGCCCTGCCGCGCCGGTCGGCGACGACACCGACATCGCAGTAGTTCGAACCGAGCAGCACCTTCGGATCGGGGTAGCGGTAGGTGCCCCGCGGGCTGTTGACCAGACGGACGAACGGCTCCGCACCGTAGTCCTCGCGGTACATGGTGAGCAGCTCGCGCTCGGTCACCTCCCCGACCGCGACCCTCGTCAGCGTCTGCACGCCGCGCACCTGGGGGGTCGCCGTCACCGTCATCGACGCGTCGACCCCGAGCGCCTCGGACACCTCGGCCTCGTGGCGGTGGTCGAAGGGGGCGAACACCCGCATCACCCCGCTGCGCAGCGCGTGGGAGTTGCCGGCGCCGCCGGAGGCACCGGCGCCGCTGCTGCCGGTGCGCGCGTCGACCTGTACGTCCTTCAGCAGGCCCCGGACCGCGAGCGGAGCGAGGCTCAGGATCGCGCTGGTGGCCATGCAGCCCGGCACGGCGACCCGGTCCGCGCCGGCGATCTGTTCCCGGTGCAGCTCCGGCAGACCCCGCACGAATGCCTTCGCCCGCGCCCCCCGGCGGCTCCAGCCGTAGTAGCGCTCCATGAGCGCGGCGTCCTCGATCCGGAAGTCCGCCGTGAGGTCGACGATCTTCGGCGCGAGCGCCGCCATGTCGTCGAGGATCTCCGCCGTGGAGCCGTGGACACCCGCGAGGAACACCAGGTCCACGGGGGCCAGATCCGCGCGCCCGCTGTACCGGAGACCGCTGCCGCGCAGCGGCGGGTGGGCGTTCTCCACGGCACGGCCGGCGTGCGTCTCGGAGGTCACGGCGGCGACCTCGACACCGGGATGGTGGACGAGCAGGCGCAGCAACTCACCCCCCACGAACCCTCTGCCGCCCACAACTGCGATGCGCTTCATACCGGTTCCCTCACCTCGGTCGTCCCGGCCGTGCAGGCCCCGACCATGTGTGCGGCGACGTCGACACCCGTCGCCCGCTCGAATCCCTGGAATTCCACCCGCGCGTTCACCTCGATCACCGTGTGCGCCCCGTCCGCCCGTTCCACGAGGTCCACCCCGGCGATCCGCGCGCCCACGGCGGCGGCCGCCCGCACGCACAGCCGGTGCAGCTCCTCGCTCGGCGCGAGCCGCTCGACCGTCGCCCCTCGGGCCACGTTGTTCCGCCAGTCGCCGCCCGACCGGCTGATCAGGCCCAGGCAGACACCGTCGACCACGATGCCCCGGATGTCCGGCGAGCCGGGCCGGACCGCCTCCTGGACGATCACCGTTCTCGCGACCGCCGACGGCAGCGCGGCACAGGTCTCCAGGACGGCGTCGGCCGCGTGCCGGTCGGTGATCAGGCCGACCCGGTTCCCCCAGGACGAGCTCAGGGGCTTGACCACGGCGGGGTAGCCGACCGCGGCGATGGCCGCCCTGCCGGTCTCGGGGGTCGGCGCCAGCAGGGTCACCGGGGTCGGTACACCGGACCGCGTCAGCCGCAGATAGGTGGACCACTTGTTGCCGCAGACCCGGGTCGCCGACGCGTCGTTCAGCGGCCGGGCCCCGAACGCCTCCAGGGACTCGGCCGCGAGCGCCGCGCGCTGGCTGGAGATCTCACGGTTGAGCACCGTCATCCCCCGCAGCCCCCCGGTGTCCGCGGGCCCGAACGACATGGTGCGGGCGTCCAGCCGGACCACCGGGATCTCGCGGTGCTCCAGTTCGGACAGGAGCCGCCGCTCCTCGTAGCGGACGGTCGACAGCAGGACTCCGACCGGCACCGGCCCCTTCCCCGGCTCATTCACCCCAGTCCTCTTCGGGCTCGGGCGCGATCGCCAGCCGCAGCGGCTGCGTCGAATGGATCTCCAGCTCGGCCGAACACCCGGGGCAGCTCACGATCTCCCCCTGATAGCTGTCCGCCGGTATCCGCAATGTGCCGGTACAGCTGACGCACTCCGTATCCATCTCTTCGGTCCCTTTCTCGATCACTTCGGACGGGTGACGAACCTCAGCACCTGGCGGAGAACGGACTCGGTGGTGAGCCCGCTCGCCTCCAGCAAGGACGTGTGGCTGCCGGGTGGGAGGAAGCCGGTGACGCCGATCGGCAGCCACGGCGTGCCGCGGGCCCCGACCGCCGCCGCGACCTGCGCGCCCATACCGCCGGACGTCCACGCCTCCTCCAGCGTGACCAGCCACCGGCACCGCGCGGCCACGGCCCGGCCGGCCGCCCCGGCGGACTCCGGATCGACGGTATGGACGTTGATCACCTGGGCGCCGTAGCCCGCCCCGGCGAGCCCCCGCGCGACCTCCAGGGCCGTGGCGAGCACCTCCGGACCCGTGGCCACGAGGGCGACGTCGTCGCCGGGGCGCACCTCCTGGGGGACGCCGAGTTCGGGCGCGGGCAGGTCCGCGAAGACCGGCGAGGCCTTGCGCCCGAGCCGCAGATAGGTCGGGCCGTCGTACTCCAGGCACTGCTCCAGCAGCGAGACGGCCTGGCGGGCGTCGGCCGGGACGACCACCCGCATGTGCGGCAGGGCGTTCATCAGCGCCAGGTCCTCGGTGGCGTGGTGGGTCGGCCCCAGCCAGCCCCCGCTGGCACCCCCGTGCGTGCCGACGACGCACACGCGCCGCCGGGGGTAGGCGATGTCGAGCTTGATGAACTCGAACGCCCGGCTCACCGAGAAGGCGGCGAATGTGCAGACCAGGGCCCGCCGTCCGCAGTGCTCGGCACCGGCGGCGAGTCCGATGGCGGCGTTCTCCGCGATGCCGACGTTGACGTAGTCCATCTCGGGAGTCGGCCTGATGCTTCCGGTGTCGGTGTCGACGACCAGCACGTTGTGGCGTACGGCGAGCTCCGGCAGGGCGTCCGCGAAGACCGCTCGGGTGCTCACCTGCTCCGACGTGGTCTCAGTCATGGCCGGACACCCCCTCGGCGGTCGGAGCGGCCGGAGCGCCGGCGGCGGCCCGGCCCAGGCCGGCGCGGACCCGCGCCAGCTTCCGCTCGGTGTCCAGCCGGACGAAGTGGGACGAGGCCCGGCCCGCCAGGACCCCCACGCCCCGCGCCTTGACCGTGCGGCACACCACCGCGGTCGGCCCCGGCGTCCGGGTCGCCTCGTCGAGGACCGCGCAGAGCGCCCCCAGGTCGTGCCCGTCCACCTCGACGGTGTGCCAGCCGAAGCCGCGCCAGCGGTCGGCGACCGGCGCTCCGTCGCTCACCTCGCGCACGGCCCCGGTCTGCTGGAACCGGTTGACGTCGATCACCGCGACCAGGTTGACGGCGTCCAGCGCGCGGCTCACCTGGGCCGCCTCCCAGACCGTGCCCTCCTGGAGTTCGCCGTCGCCGAGCAGCACGAACGTGTGCGCGGGCGCCGGGCCGGCCTGGCGCTGCGCCCAGGACGTGCCGTTGGCCAGCGCGAGCCCGTGCCCGAGGGACCCGGTGGCGAACTCGACGCCGGGGACGGCGGCGTTGCCGTGGGTGGCGAGCCGGCTCCCCGGCCGGCAGAACGTGCCGACCTCCTCGCGGGTGATGAACTCCCGCTCGGCGAGCGTGGCGTACAGGGCCATCGCCGCATGGCCCTTGCTCAGCACGAAGATGTCCCGTTCCTTCCACTCCGGGTCGTCGGAGTCGATGTGCATCGTGTGGAAGAAGAGCGCGACCAGGATCTCGACGGCCGACATCGAGCCGCCCAGGTGCCCGCCCTCGGGGCCCGCGCACATGTCCACGATGTGCTCGCGGACGGCCCGTGCGCGCGCTTCGAGGCGCGCCGGGCCCGGCAGGTGCTCGGCCCCGTTCAGCGGTCCGCGCCTTCCGCGAGTTTCACCAGGGTCTCCCGGTGCGACCAGACCTTCTCCACGGCATCGGCGAAGCTCTGGAGGACCGGACCGGCGTCGGGCGGCAGATGGCGCTGCTGGAGGGTGAAGCTGCGGTCGACGACATCCTGGGCGACGGGCCAGGAGGCGGCTGTCCGGCCGCTCAGGGCGCGCAGCGCCGGCTGATCGGGGACGGGCATCATCTGGTACCTGGTGGCCGGCATCCCCTCGGCGCGCAGGGCCCGCATCAGCAGGTTCCGCGCCGCCCCGGTGTCCACGCCGGGCAGGAACCGTTCGAAGTCGACGACGAAGCGCAGGATGTGCCAGGCGTGCTCGTAGCCGTCGGGCTCCGACGGGCAGGTCAGCCCCTCCAGCGGGCGCAGCCGCGCCAGGAAGGCCGTGACGTTGGACCGGCGGGCCTCCCGGTACGCGTCGAACCGCTCCAGTTGGCTGGACGTGTAGGCCGCCTGCACGTTGTTGAGCTTCGCGTTGAAGCCCAGCCGGTGGCTCACGTAGCGGCGGGGCCGGTCCGGGCGGATCGTCTCCCCGAACTGGCGGAGCTGGCGTATTCGCTCGGCGACACGCTCGTCGTCGGTCACGACGAGCCCCCCTTCCCCGCAGGTGGGGAGGTTCTTCGTCATCTGGAGGCTGAACGTGGCCGTGTTGCCGGACGCGCCGGACAAAACGCCCCGGTAGCGGGCGCCCTGGGACTGCGCGGCGTCCTCGACGACCACGCAGCCGTGGCGGCGCGCGAGGTCGCCGATCGGGTCCAGGTCGGCGCTGAGGCCGTGCAGGTGGACCGGGACGACGGCCCTGGTCCGCTCCGTGATCCGGGCGGCCAGGCTGTCCGGGGACATGGTGAACGTGACCGGGTCGATGTCGGCGTACACCGGGGTCGCCCCGACGTGCACCACGGCCATCGCCGTCGCCACGAAGGTCAGTGCGGGCACCACCACCTCGTCACCGGGGCCCACCCCGTGCGCGAGGAGCGCCAGCTCGATGGCCGTGGTGCCGTTGCTGACCCCGACGCAGTGCCGGACGCCCAGGTAGTCCGCCCAGGAGCGCTCCAGCCGCTCGACGGCGGTCTCCTCGGCCGTCCGGTCCGAGACCAGCACATTCGAGTCCAGTACGGAGAGCACTGCCGCGCGGTCCGCGTCCGTCGTCCTCGGCCAGTGCACCGGCGCGAGCGCGCCCAGGACCGGTTCGCCGCCGGTGAGGGCCAGCTCGCCCACGAATCCGCCGCTCATCGCAGGCCCGCCCCTTCCCCGGCCAGGGCGAGCCGCCAGTCGGCGGCCAGCCGCTCGTACGCGAGCACCAGCTCGGCGCCGCGACGCGGCACGAGACCGGCGATGCCCTCCGTCCGGGCCGCGTGGGCGCCGAGCAGCCGCACATTGGACCAGGCCGACACGACCCGGTCCGCGGACGCCGCCACTTCGAGGAGAGCCGGCCGCCCGGTCAGCCGCGCGCGTTCCTGGGCGAACCGGCCGTGCAGGAAGGCCTGCGCCTGCATCGTCCAGCCGAACGTGTAGGCGCCGCGCAGTTCCTCCGGGTCGTCGCGGTTCTCCCGGAGGCGTTCCACGAAGCGGCGCAGCCCGGCCCGGCCGCTCCACACCCGGTCCGCGGCCCGCGCCGTACCGGTGTCCCAGCGGTCGAGGTTGCCGCGGAGCGCCCGCGCGGTGGGGACGCCGCCGGACCCGTCGGCGTGCGGCCGGACCCTCGTCGTGAGGACGCGGCCGCCGATCTCCCGGCTGGAGAAGAACATGTCCTGGACGTCCGACGGATTGCCGGACAGCCAGCTGTTCACCAAATGCTCGGCGGCCAGCCAGCCCTGGAACTTAGGCGGTTGCGCGTCGGAGACGTAGAACTCCGCCTCGCCGCCGGGCGTCCGGCGCCATCCCGGCACCACGACCAGGTGGGCGGCGTGCACGTCGTGGAAGGCGGGACGGAACGGCAGGTGGTAGTTGTCCACCGCCACGATGACGCCGGAGTGCGCCTCGACCAGGCGGATCAGATCCTTCGTGTCCGAGCCCGTCGTCCAGCTGGACTCGATGTCGTGGTACGGGCAGAGGTCGGCCGCCACACCCCGGCTGCTCTGGGCGGGCCGGTAGAACTCCTCGCACATCGCGTCGCCGGGCGCGTACGCGAACTCGCAGGCCGCGCCGAGCACGTCCACCGGCCGCAGCCCGTGTTCCATGAGGACGCTGCCCAGCGTGGTGAACAGGCAGCTCAACGGGTCCTCGTACCACTGCGGGTAACTGCCGGTGACGCCGTTCCACCGGGCCCGGCGCGCTGTCGTCTCCGTCGTGCTGCCTGTGTTCACGGCCGGTTCCCCCGTATCTGCGGATCGCTTGCGGAGTCGCCGCCGGCCCCGCGGCCGACGAGCGTCATGGCGAAGAGGTGCACGGCCGGGTTCCTGGGCAGCGACATGGCGCCCAGCGGTTTGCGCGACGTCACCGGCACGCGCTGGCACCAGAGGGTGATCCCGATGCGCTCCTGCACATGGTGCGGGTAGTGGATGACGCTGGTGCGCAGGGCGAGGTCCTCACCGAAGTCGGAGCGGCCCTCCCACAGATCGGACAGCGCCAACTGGTCGCGGTCCACAGTGCCGTTGGAGAAATGCCAGGTGACGACGTCCCTGACCCGGCGCTCACCGCAGCCGATCACGTAGAGCCAGTCCCACCGCCGCTCCGGAACCTCGATCCGCTGCCCCGAGCACAGGACGTTGTCCGGTCCGCGTCCGTCGAGCGGGGCACTGCGCAGCGGGACGTCGTCCACGACGATCTCCAGCGGCGCCGACCGCGCCGGGAGCGAGTTGCGCCAGACGTTCAGCCGGCCGGCGGCCAGGTTGTCCGGTGTGGTCGCCGCCTGGTTGTTCAGAAAGGGGTCCAGCGCGAGTATCTGGTGAACGGTCAACGCAGTTCCTTCCGTACGAGCGCTCTGTGCCGCAACCGGGGCTCGACGACGGTGAACCCGCAGGACTCGAAGGTGCTCACCCGGCCGTGGAAGCTGCCGCGTTCGAACTCGGGCTTCCGGTCGTCCTCCGGGTACGCCTCGATGACTTCGGCCTTCTCGTCCCGTGCCCACTCCACCGCCCGCTCGATGAGCACCCTGGCCAGTCCCTGGTGCCGGTGCTCGCGGGCGAGGTAGAGACAGACGACGGACCAGATGTGCTCCGGGTCCTCGCCCTTGAGCAGCTTCGCCGCCCGGGACCCGCGCAGCCTCGGGAAGCCGGGCCGGGGGCCGACCCCGATCCAGCCGACGGGGACACCGTCGACCGAGCCGATGACGCCCACGCGTTCACCGGACTCGACCAGGTCGCGCAGCCTGTCCTCCCGCGCCGCCGTTCCGCAGGAGGAGCGTTCCTTGGCGGTCATGCGGAAGTACGTGCACCAGCAGTTCTCCACCAGGCCCTTCGGCCGGAAGAAGGCGCCGACCTCGGGCCAGTCGTCCGGCCCGACCACTTTGGTTACGAAATCGCTCATCGTTTCTGCCTTCCGCATATGCAATCGTCGACCTTTTCACCGGGGTCGGTTACTTCCAGGTCACTGCCAGCGGCAGACAGGTTACGCCGTTCAGGAAGTTCGAAATGAGATGCTGGGGATCGCCGTCGAGAGACACGGATCGCACGTTCTTCCGCCAGAGATCGAAGAATATCTTCATGCCGAGTGCGGCGACATGCTGTCCGATGCACCGGTGGACGCCGAGCCCGAATGCCAGATGACGGTTCGGGGACCGGTCCGGAATGAAACGGAACGGGTCCGCGAACACCTCCTCGTCCCTGTTGGCCGAGCCGATCCAGGCGGAGACCAGACCGCCCTCCGGTACGTCGGTCCCGGCGACCACGGTGTCCGCGGTCGCCCGCCGCAGCACGTGGTTGACCGGGCTCGCCCAGCGGAGCGCCTCGTCGACGAACCGCTGGTCGGTCTCCTCCTGGCGGGCGAACCAGGACCAGAGCTCGTCGTCGCCGGCCAGCAGGATCAGCGTCTGGTTGATCGTCTGGGGCACGGTCGGATTGGCGCCCATGAGGAAGGCGTACGCGTTCAGCAGCGGCACGTCCCGGCCCGTGTCCGCCACCACCCGGGCCGCGGCCGGGCAGCGGCCGCTCACCGAGTCGGCGGGCGGGGAGCCCTCCAGGACGCCCCCGAGCACGGACATGATGGTCGTGTGCGCCTCGAAGAGGTCGAACCGGCGCTGGTACTCGGAGCGGTCCGCGGCCACTCCGCCCATCGCCCGCACCGTGGCCCGGCCGGTGACGGCCCACTCCTGCCGGGGGATGCCCATCAGCCGCCCGGTGATCGTCATCGGCAGGGTGATCATGGCCTCGCAGAAGTCGAACGTCTCCCGGCCGCGGACCGTCTCGAACAGCTCGGCCATGCGGTCCGTGATCCCCTGCCGGAGGCGCTGCGTCGCCTGCGCCGTCATCAGCGGGGCGAAGTGCTGCTTGATGCCCGAGTGCAGCGGCGGGTCCGTGAGGTGGATGGCCGCGCCGGCCGCCGCGTCCCCGTCCCCGCGGACCGTGAGCATGGTGCTGTACGCCGAGGAGAACGCCTTGTGGTCGCCCAGGACCTCGCGTACGTCGGCGTAGCGCAGGGCCGCGAGGAATTCCTGGCCGTCGGTGGTCAGCTGCGGCCGGAGCCCGTCGCTCTTGCGCAGCTCCCGCCACACGGAATGCATGTTCCGTGTCGCGTACTGCGACTCCTCGTAGAGGTCCGACCCCCTCATGTCCGAGGGTTCAGGACCCTTGAGAGAAATGCGCATCGAAAGACTTCCTTCGCAGGGAAATGCACGACACTCGAACAACATTCGTACGATTCGGTGGGGCCGGGGGGTATCGGCGGCGCACGGCTGCCGAAACTCCGGTCCGGTCCGGGTTATCCGTCCGCCACCGTGTCCTCGCGGTCGAGCAGGCCGATGTTCTCCGCGCATTTCATGTAGAAACGCGAGGCGACCGACCATTCGGTGATGCCCTGGGCGCCCAGCACCTGCATCGCGCCGCGGACGACGCGCACCATGGCGTCCTGCTCCACGAGTTCGAAGCGCCGCACGGCCGCCTCGTCCACGTCCGCCACGTCGTCCGTGATCTCCCGGAGCCGCACGCTCAGGGCGTTCAGCTCGGCGTAGCCGCGGATCAGCGGGAACATCAGGGCGTCGACGTCCACCAGGGTCCGGCCGAACTGCTCACGGGCGCAGGCGTGTTCCCAGGCGCACCGGAACAGCCCGATGCCGAGCCCGAGCACATAGGCCGCGTGCCGCAGCCGGCACGCCGGTTCCGCGCAGCCGTCGTGGGACGGGCCGCCCGGGCCTCGGAGGCGGCACGGCTGATAGGCGTTCTCGTACCCGAGGTAGCCCGTGCTCAGGCTGATCGCACAGCCCAGCGTGAGGCCGAGGCCCAGGCCGCCTTCGGCCTCGGGCCGCTCGATCCCGTCGAAGCCGAGGTCGGACAGGGTTTCCGCCAGCGCCGCGCGCCGGGCCGGTGAGGCGGCGAACAGGGGCTCCACCCGCACGGCGGCGCCCACCGGCTCCAGGACCTCCAGGACGGTGTCGGCCAGCTCGCCGCCGAAGCGGTGCAGGATGCCGAGACAGCGCTCGGAGCACTCCTCCTTGAGGTCCGCCGAGATGGTGGAGAGCATCATCTCCGAGGTACCGGCGGACAGGGTGAGGCCCGGCGACTCGGTCAGCGCCGAGAACAGCTCCTCGTGGACCAGCTCGTCGACGCCGGGCATCGCGCCGAGCGTGCTCCAGCGGCGCAGCACCTCGTGCCCGACCTGCTGGCACGTCTCGCTGGTGTACAGCTTGGCGACGGCGGTGTCGATCGCCCGGACGTCGGCCCGCAGGAAGACCTCGGTGGCCGCGCGGGCCAGCGTGGTGGCGCACTCGACCCGGCCCTCGACGCGTTCGAGCTCCCGGCGGAGCCCGGCCGTCTCACGCAGCGCGTTCAGCCATCGGGCCGCTCGTACGACGTGGTCGATGCCGGTGCGCTCGATGGCCAGGGCCCCGTCCAGCAGGGCCCAGCCGCGGCCCTCCTCGCCGACCCGGCGCCAGCTCTCGGCCTCGACGTCCCGGAGCCGTACCCGGCACATCCGTTCGCGCTGCACCGTCTCGACGAGCTCGACACTCACACCCTCGGCCGCCAGATCGATGACGAAGAGCGTGATGCCGTCGTACTTGTTCCCGCCCTGCCCGGTGCGCGCGGCCACCAGGGCGGAGCCCGCGAGATCGCTGTAGATGCTGAACACCTTGACGCCGTTCAGGACGTAACGGTCACCGCGCCGCTCCGCCCTGGTGCGGAGCGCGGCGAGATCGCTGCCGGCGCGCGGTTCGCTGTAGAGGACGGTGGAGAACTCCTCGCCCCGGCCGATCCGGGGGAGCAGTTCGCGCTTCAGCCGCTCCGAGCCGGACTTGAGGACGAAGTTGCCGACGATCTGGACGGTGAGCGCGTAGACGAGGTCCGGCAGCCCGGTCGCGCAGAAGCCCTCGAACAGCTGGATGGCGACCCGCGTCGGCAGGCCCCCGCCGCCGTACTCCCGCGGCCAGTCGGGAGTGAGCAGCCCGCGCCCGCCGAGCTCCCGGTACGCCTCGGCGATGGCGTCGGGATGCATCCTGCGAGCGCGGATCACGAGGTCACGCCAGTGCGGGGAGTCCACGAGTTTCGCCAATGACGCGTGTAGATCCGCCGCGTCGTGCTCCCCGGCCTCCGCGAGGTGTCCGGGCTCCGCGGACCGTCCGGGCTCCGCCGGGGCGGGCACGGCACGGTCGTCCCTGATGATCTGTTCGATCGCGGCGACGTTGCCGGCGTGACCGAGCAGACCGTAGTGGTCGCCGGGCAGATCGTGGAGGCGGACGTCGCCGGTGGTCGCGGTGCGCCAGTCGGAGGTGAGGGATTCCGCGGCCCGTACGCAGACGACGTCGAGGTCCCCGGGGGTGGGCCGCCACCGGCAGACCAGCCGGCGGTTGTGCGCGAAGATCTCCAGCCGCTCGGCGAACGTGTCCGGGTCCATGTCCAGCACCGCGGCGGCCTCGTCGCCCGACTCCGCCGTGACCTCGTCGTCGCGCCCGCTGAGCCGCAGCGCGTCGTGCAGGAAGCCCCGGACCGCCTCCCTGCGCGTCCACTCGGGGACCTCCCCGTCTGCCCAGGTGGAGTCCAGGAGCACCACCTTCGGGCGGTGCCCGCGCGCCGCGAGCAGACAGGCGATCTCCCAGGTGAGCGCCCCGCCGAAGGACCAGCCGCACACCACGTCGATCTCGGGGCAGTCGTCGCCGAAGCTCTCGACATAGCGCCGGGCCAGTTCCTGCACCGACTCGGCGGGACCGCCGTCGGCGAGCATGCGCCGCGACGCCTCGACGCCGAGGCACCGGTGGTCGCCGAGTCTGCGCACCAGCGGCTGGTAGGCCAGCAGACTGCCGCCCACCGGGTGGGCGAACAGGAGCACCCGGCCGGAGGGCGCCGAGCGGCTGAGTTCGATGAGAGAGGATGATCCCGCCGTCGCCGACCTCGTACGGAGATAGGCGTTCAGGCGCTCGCCTTCACGTTGCATCACACGTTCCCTGCTGCCGTCGCGGTCCATGTCGTCAGTACTCACTCGGACAGCAGCCGGGTGACGTCCTCTTCACTCATCTGCTCGATGGCCTGCTGGAGTTCCTCGGGGGACAGCCCGGCCAGCCGGGAGCGTTCGACCTCCAGGGCGAGGCTCTGCACGCTGGAGTCCGCGAAGAAGGCGGCCAGGGAGATGTCGGTGGCGAAGATCTTCTTGATCTTGGAGACCAGCTGCGCGGCCTGGAGGCTGGTGCCGCCCAGGTCGAAGAAGCTGACGTTCTTCGCGAAGTCGGTCCTGCCGAGGATCACCCCGAAGGCCTGGGTCATCATCTTGCTCTCGACGTCGGTGAGCCGGTCCGCGGGCCCCGGTTCGGCGGCCGCCTCGCCGACGCCCGGCAGCGCGCGTTCGTCGATCTTGCCGCTCCCGTTGATGGGGAGCTCGTCCAGGAGCACGAAGCGGCTCGGCACCATCGTGGACACCAGATGCCTGCGGCAGTGCTCGCGCAGCGCCGGTTCGGAGACGCCGGACGCCCCGCCGGTCGCGCAGTAGGCGACGACGCGCTTGTGGTCCTCGTGCTGCTGGACCCGTACGTACACGTTGCGCACCCCGCGGGCGGCGCGGAGGACGGCCTCGATCTCGCCGATCTCGATGCGCACCCCGTTGATCTTGACCTGCTTGTCGGCCCGCCCGACGTACACCAGCCGGCCGTCCCCGTTGTGCCGTGCCAGGTCACCGGTCAGGTAGACGCGTGCCGAGGGATCGTCACCCACCGGGTCGGGGATGAACCGCCGCCGGTTGTCCTCGTCGCGGTTCCAGTACCCCGCGGCCAGCCCGACCCCGCCGATGGCCAGCTGTCCGATGACGCCCTGGGGCACGGGCAGGTTCTGGTCGTCGAGCACGTAGGCGACGTGGTTGTCCATCGGTCCGCCCATGGGCAGGGCGGCGGACGAGAACGGCTCCGTCAGCTCCTCGACGATGCTGGTGACGGTGCACTCGGTGACGCCGTAGCCGTTGAAGATGCGGCGGCCCTTGCCCCAGGCCCGTACGAGCTCGTGCGAGAAGGCCTCGCCGCCCACGAACACGATGCGCAGGTCGGTGAGCGGAGCGGGGTCGAGCAGCTTCATGACCGAAGGCGGCAGGTCGGTCACCGTCACCCGGTGCTCCTGGAGGAACCGCTGGACGCCCGCCATGTCGAGGCGGGTCGCGGACGGTACGAAGTGGAGCGACGCGCCCGTCAGCAGGGCGCCGAACATCTCGAAGACCGACACGTCGAACCCGCACGAGGCGTAGCCGAGGAAGCGGTCTTCCGGGGTGAGTTCGAAGAGCGTGCGGACGTTGCGGATGAACCCCAGGATGTTGTCGTGGCTGATGAGCACGCCCTTGGGGGTGCCGGTGCTTCCCGAGGTGTGCATCAGATAGGCGACGGCGTCCTCGCCGGGGGCCACCGGCGGCGCGGGCACCGCGTCCGGAAGATCCGCGGGCAGCGGGAACTCCAGCCCGGCGGCGACGCCGGCCGTCGTCGCGTCGCAGACCACGCTCCGCAGCTCGGCGTTCCCGATGATCGATGCGACGCGGCCCGGCGGGTTCATCGCGTCGATCGGGACGTACACGGCCCCCAGCGCCATCAGCGCGAGGACGGTCGCCGGGAAGTCGGGGGACGGTTCGAGCGCGACGCCCACCCGGTCGCCGGCGCCGATGCCGAGCGAGGCGAAGTGGACACGCAGCGCGTCCGCCCGGCGCCGCAGGGCGCCGTAGGTCACCGTCGTGCCGGGGGTGCTCACGGCCGGGCGCTCGGCGTGCTCGTCCGCGACGGCACAGAAATGCGTGAAGACGTTTCCGGTGGGCGTCGGCGTCACACGGCCCTTTCCGAGAACCGCCTGCACCGCCCGGGATTCCTCGTCGTGGGCCCATGACTTCTTGATACTGATATCCGGAAGGGAAACGGCCCTGCGCAGTATTCCGACGAATACGCGCTGCATGGTCGCGATCGTTGCCGCGTCGAAGATGTCGGTGTTGTACGCGGTGTGGATCTCCAGGTCCGTACCGTGCTGCGTGACGGTCCAGGACTGGAAGAACTTCGCGTGCGTGGTGTCGGGCTCCTTCTCGGTGGCGACAACGCCGTCGAGTCGGAGCGGTTCCGCCCATTCATTCATCGTCAGCGTGTACTGGAAAAGGGTGGAGCGCGACGATTCACGCTTGACACCGGCCCCGGCTATGATCTCTTCGAGCGGCAGTTGACCGTGGGCCTGTGCCTCGCGGAAACGTCGCTGTACATCCGACAGGCATTCCCGGAACGTCGCATCGGGATCGATCCGGCAACGCAGCGGAAGCATGTTGATGAAGAAGCCGATGGTTCTCTCGCATTCGGATTCGGTGCGATTGGCCGTCGGCATTCCGAAGATGACGTCCTCGGCTCCTGAGTATCTGCTGTAGAGGCATTCCATGGCCGTGGCGTAGACCGTGATCGGCGTCGTCGACAGGGACGAGGCGAGATCGTTCACCTGCGCGGCCAGGCCCTGCCAGGTGCTCACCTCCGCGGAACCGGAGTACGTCGTCTCGGGCGGAAGCGGCCGGTCACCTGGTATGTCCATGACATCAACGTCTCGGAGTGCGCCGGCCCAGTAGTCCACGCTCTCCTGCCAGGCACCGGCGGCCATACGCTTGCGCTGCCACACGCTGAAGTCGGCGAACTGCACGGTGGGGGGCTCGATCTCGGGCTGGGCACCGATCCGCCGCGCGTTGTACTCGCGCTCGAGTTCATCGAAGAAGACCGACGTCGACACGCCGTCGAAGATGATGTGGTGGACGAGGAAGCCGAAGTAGTGGAGGTCCTCGCCGACGGTCACCAGACTGGCCCGCCAGAGCGGAAACTCGGTCAGGTCGAGCGCGGTGCCGGCGAGTTCGTCCATGATCCGGACGGCTTCGCTCTCGGATTCCGCAGTCGTTCTCCCGACGACGACCTCCGGGGAATCGACGATGCCCTGGAAATACTCGTCGTTCTCCACGAGCACGTAGGTCCGCAGTGCCTCGTGCCGCATGACGATACTGGCGAGCGCCTCGGTGAGGGCCTCGGTGTCGAGTTCGCCCTCCAGGCGGAACAGGAATGCGACGTTGTAGGTCGACATTCCGGTCCGTAACCGGTCG
Source organism: Streptomyces sp. NBC_00525 (assembly GCF_036346595.1). GTDB lineage: Bacteria > Actinomycetota > Actinomycetes > Streptomycetales > Streptomycetaceae > Streptomyces. The sequence continues at coordinate 11,747 of NZ_CP107835.1, read as the reverse complement.
ATGAACCAGAGGGTATTCTGCGAATGGGAGAGCGGGACATTGTTCCGGTCCTGACGCGGCCGGGGTCCCTCGGTGATTCGGGCGCGTGCACGTGCCCGCGCCAGCATGCCTGCGAGCGACTGCTTCTTACTCATCGCGGTTTCGTCGTGCACTGAACTCACCAAAGCTCCCTTGACGTCACGTGGTGGTCAAAAGCAGCAGTTCTGCAGGCATTTCAGTGGTACGGGCGCGGGGGAGTGGAGTGCACAACTCCAAAGAGCGTCCCGGTCCGGGGACACCCTGCCGCAAGGAATGCAGGAGGTCAAGAGCCCCGCATCCGACACGGCATGGCGGACGCTTAAACATTTATTTTGAGATGCAAAGGTCAAAACTCGGTTAGTTGGCACCTTCAACTAAAGATTCGCGGATTCATGATCATTCAATGTTAAAGAAGCATTCCGCTTTCAACGCATGCGTGCCGGGTTCCCCCTGATGGAGCCAGCGCCGCCCCTCCGCGCACGTCGGATTCCGGCCATCCGCTTGCACCGCACCTGCAGCCTCATGCAACGCCCCCGCCGCCCCCGCCCCCGGGGGCCCTCCCGCCGTCACCCGCCGAAGCCCCCGCCTCGGGCGCCGCACGGCCCACCAGTTTTGTACTGCCGAATACACAACCTGGTAGCGTGACCGCCATGGGACGACCACGCATGTTCGACGAGACCGCGGTACTGGACGCCGCCGCCGGCGAGTTCCGGGTGCACGGCTTCGCCGGAACCTCCACCGAGCGGCTCTGCGAGGCGGCCGGCGTACGGCGCAGCAGCCTGTACAACGCGTTCGTCTCGAAGGACGAACTGTTCGTGCGCGCCCTGGAGCGCTACGTCGAGGCGATCCGCGAACGCCAGACGGGCATCCTCGAGGACGGCGCGCTCAGCGGCGCGGACCGGCTGCGCGCACTGATCGACATCGTGATCGGCGAGGAGGAGTCCGCCGCACGGCGCGGCCACGCGGCCGGCTGCATGGTCGTCCAGAGCTTCATGAGCCCGGATCTGCGCAAGCGCGACGCCCGGGTCGCCGACATCCTGGACCGCGACCTGCGAGCCCGGACCGCCCTGCTGGCGGGAGCCGTGCGCGCGGGCCGGGCCGACGGCTCCATCCCCGACGGCATCACCCCCGAGGAGGGCGCCGCGCTCGTCCATACGGTCGTCTCGGGGCTGCGCGTCACCGCCCAGTCCGGGATGGAGCCCGAGAAGCTGCGGCGGATCGCACTGGCGGGACTGAGCGCGCTCCTGGGCTGACCGGCGCCCGGTCCCCGGCCGGGCGCTGTCTTGTGCCCTTATTTTGGATTCCAAATCACAGAAAGAGATGTCATGCCTTCGTCCACCACCACGGCCCCGCCCCGGACCGTTCCCGCGGCCGTCCACGTCATCGCCGCGGGCATCTTCGCGATGACCACCAGCGAATTCGCCGTCGCCGGGCTGATGCCCCAGCTGGCCGCGGGCCTCGGCGTCGGAATCGAGCAGATCGGCTATCTCGTCACGGTCTTCGCCGTGGCGATGACGGTCGGCGGCCCGGCCCTGACGGTGCTTCTGCTGCGCGTACCGCCGAGGACCGCACTGCTGACGATCTTCGGGATCTTCCTCGCGGGCAACATCCTCGCCGCCCTGTCCTTCTCCTACCCGGTCATGGTGGGCGCCCGGGTGATCAGCGGCGTCGCCGCCCAGGCGTTCTTCGGCATCGGCATCTCGCTGAGCGCCCGGCTCGTCGACGAGGACATGCGGGGCCGCGCCAGCGGGGTCGCGATGAACGGGCTGATGCTCGGCACCCTGCTCGGCCTGCCGATCGCGACCTTCACCGGCGACCGATTCGGCTGGCGCGCCGCGTTCTGGGCCATCTCCGCCCTCACCGTCCTCGCCGCCGCCCTGACCGTCAAGTTCGTGCGGATTCCCCCCGCTTCGGACGCGCGGGAAGAGCCGCGCACATCGGTACGGGAGGAACTCACCGTGCTGCGCCGCCCCCGGTTCGTCCTGGCCCTCGTCTCCAGCACGCTGATCATCGGGGCCACGTTCTCGGCGTTCAGCTTCTTCACACCGATCCTCACCGAGGTCACCGGCTTCCCGAACAGCCTCGTTCCACTGCTCCTGCTCGCCTACGGGGCGTCGACGCTCGTCGGCAACACGGTCGTCGCCCGCCTCGCCGACCGGTGGACCATCCCCACGCTTCTGGCCGGCACCGCGCTCAACGCGGTCTTCCTCACGGGGTTTGCCCTGTTCACCGCCATCCCGCCGCTGGCCCTCGTCACCATGCTCGGCATCGGTCTGACCGGGGTGACGATGAACCCGGCGATGGCCGTACGGGTGCAGCGCGCGGGCAGTACGTCACCGCTGGTCAACACCGTCCACGCGTCCTTCATCACCCTCGGCGTCATCCTCGGCTCCGCGATCGGCTCGGCCCTCGTCCCCTCCTACGGGCTCCGCGCCCCCCTCGTCCTGGGCATCACACTCGCAGCCCTCGCCCTCCTGACCATCGCGCCCGCGCTCCGCGCCACCCGCCCGAACCCCGCAGACCGGGCCGCCGCCGACCCGGTGGTTCCCGCCGAGTGCGCCTGAGCGTCATCCGCGTCGTGCCGATGCCTTGGCCGCGCTCAGGACACTGGCCCCGGTCGCTTCAGTGAGTGGGGGCGCGCCAGGCCGCCAGCCCCGGCCGGTCGGCCTCGGAGAACCCCACCGCGAACGGTTTGTCGTCGCCGGTCACGAGGTGAACGCTGCATTCCGTCACGCTTTCGCCCGGTGGAACCAGTTGGGTGGTCCAGTCGGTCGGGCAGTTGGGGATCTCTTCCGTTCCGTGGAGGAAGGGCGTTTGGCCTGGTATCTGTCGGCCGCTCTCGGTGACCAGTCGTACCTGCCCGGCCTGGTCGGCGTAGAGGTCTTTCGGCCCGGGGTTGGTGTAGGTGACCCATACGTAGTAGGGGACGCCGCGTCGCTCGTTCTCATTGAGGTCGAGGTCCAGGCGCGCGAGGTCGGCCGGGCGGCCCCGGCGCACGGAAACCAGCGCGGCGGGGAACTCCAGCACGCCGTCCTCGATGTCCTCCCACCGAACACGGATGCCGGTGCCCGGCTCGGCCAGTCCTGCGGACGCCTCCTCGAGACCTCCCTTGACGGACCAGGTGGCGACCGCCCCGCCCTCGTCGAAGTAGCCATCGGCGCTGTGCGTCAGCGACAGCACGCCCACACCCTTGCGCAGCGCGTAGGCCACGCAGGTCTCGTACGAGTCGCCAGGTGCCAGCGTCTTGGGCGCGGTGTCCGCGCACGGCAGGTCGACCCCGCCAGGGCGGCCGCCGCTCAGGGAGATCTTCTCCCCGTGCGTCCAATCGGTGCCGTTCAGGGAGAGTTTGCTGTACACCATGTAGGCGGCGGGGATTTTCTCAGGGCCGGTGTTGGTGACCTCGAAGGTGAGGTAGTGGGGGACCGTGCCCTTCAGTTCCTCGTCCACGCGTGCGCCCCGCATGTCCTCCTCCGACCCCCGGACCAGGCTCTTGACCGTGATCCTGACCTTGTACGACCGGTCGTCGGTGTCCGTGTGAACGACGTCGCGCGCACCGGTCTGCACGGGCAGGTCCGTCCAGGAGGAAGGCTGTGGCCTCTCCGCGACCCGTTCGGCGGCTTCCTCCGCCCAGTGGCCCCCGGTGCACGCGGCGAGGAGCGGGATCGACGCCGCGCCCATGGAGAGTTTTCTGACGTAGCTGGACAGGCGCATGAATTCCCTCGGCGAACGACGATCCGGTCTTCCCGGAAGAACCACATGTCGTAGGGCATCCCGCCGGGTGCCCCGAACCGCGTGCGGTCGGGGCACCTCATTATTCATCAGCCAGGGTCGACGAAGACTCTCGGATACGGCATCGGGCCAGGTCACAGCGGTGCACACGGAAGGCAGGCCCGTACGCCGCCGACGGCACGAACCGATAGGGTCCGCACTCGCCTCGATCGGTTGGCTGCTGGAATCCCCGGGCTACGCCGCCCACCAGAGCTGGGACGGCGGCCGCAGCCGGCGGCTCGGGCCGACCCACCTGGTCATCGAGCAGTCCCCGGCCCTCACTGCCCAACGGTACGATCGCTGCCGCCCAGGACTGAATCACCTGGCCTTCCACGTCGAGGACGCCGCCGCCACGGTCGAGAATCTGACTGCCGACGCCGCTCAGCACGGCTGGCAGCTGATGTTCCGCGAGCGGCATCCATACGCCGGCGGCGGAGAGCACTACGCCGCCTACCTGGAGAACGACGACGGCTTCGAGGTCGAACTCGTCGCGATCGACCCACCGGAACGAAACTCGGATGAATCGGTCCGCAGGCCATGACGAATGGTCGTTCTGCTCCGTGGTGTTGATGCCGCGTCGGAGCCGAAGATGCTCGACCGCACACTTATCGGGCTTGGACACCCTCCGACACTGCCCGGTGGCGACGGCTGTCTGTCAGCCATCAGGACCTGCTTGTACTTGCTCACCTGCAGTGTGGAGATATCTACGCGTGGCGTGCCGGCAGGTTCGGCATCGACGTCGCTACCACGTACCGGTACAGACGCGGGGTGATCGACGTCCTGGCCGCTGCCACGCCGATCCTGGCCGAGGCGATGAAGACCGTGCAGGCGAAGACCGTGGTCGTTTTACCGCGCCTCAACCAAAGGTTAGAAAGAACTCCATGAGTTTTGACGTCTTCGTGAGCCGGTTCCAGAACGGTGAGCCGGCGACGTTGGACATGAGTGCCGCGCACGGGGTACTGGACCCCTATGCGGTGGTGCGGGACCCCGAGACGGACTTCCTGCTGGTCAGTACGGCGGAGGGGGAGGAGGCGGGTGTGTACTTCAACGAGCCTCTTCGAATTGGCCACCGATCGGGTGATGGACCGTGAAGCGCAACGAGCGAGGCCCCCGCGCAGTTGATCGAGATGTCCCGTCCGGGCTGCAGGCCACGGTGCGCACCACGCCGCTCGGCCCGGACAACCGCGGAACGTCACGCGCCCCGACGACGTCGGACCCGTGAAGAAGCCCCTGAATCTTGCATGCCCCCACGTCTACTCCAACCGCATCGCGTTCTCGCCGGACAGCCGTAAGCCGGACGCCACCACCGACGACGGCGTGGGCACGCTCTGGAACCTCGATGTGGAGTCCGCCGTCCGCCGCATCTGCGAGGCGAGCTCCGGAGCGCTGGGCCGGGAGCAGTGGCGCCGCTACGTGACCGAGCTGCCGTACACCCCGCCCTGCGCGGCCACCTCGTAGCGAATCAGCCCCGAGGAAACGCGTATGCCCAGGTCAGAACGGCTCTTCCCTGGACGTCGGAGGGCTGGTCGGGGTTCACCAGGGCAGGATGCGGCGTACGAAGACGTCGTTGTGCCCGTTGGCGTCCCCTGGGTATCCGAAGACGCCGTCCGGGCCCGCGACGAGCACGGAGGTGCCGTGGGCGTCGGCGGCGACGAGGGCGCCGGCCTGATCCGTGGTGTTCTGCCCGAGGTCGAACAGCATCTCGGTGCGTCCGGTCAGCAGATTGCGGCGGAAGAGGTCACGTCGGCCGTCGGTGTCGCCGGGAACGAGACCATCCGAGGTTGAGTCGAAGTAGACCCAGCGGCTGTCACCGCTGGTGACGATCCTTGTCTCGTCGCCGTTGCCGTCCTCATCGGCGGCGGTCCGGGCCACCTGGACGGTCTTCCCGGTCTCCAGGTTGTGGACGTAGGCGATATAGCGGTGCGGGAGCAGTCCACCGGAGGGGGCATCGGGGCGCCTGTCGATCTCCCAGCCGATGAAGGCGACGTGCCGTCCGTCCGGGGTGATCTGGCCGGAGGGGGTTCCCAGCAGCCGCTCCGGTCCCACGCTGCCGCCCTGGACACGGCCGGTGCGCAGGTCGTAGACGTACATCGGATAGAGCCTCGGCTTGAGGATCGAGGCGCCGCCGTCCTGCCCGGTCCCCGCAGTCCCCGTTTCCTCCGGCGCCTGGTTCTCGTCACCCAAGTCGCCGTCGTCCGCCGCCAGGCTGAAGGTCCGGGAGATGAAGGCGACGCGCTGCCCATCGGCGCTGATACTGGGCGACCGGGAGGGCTGAAGGGGAACGCCACCCGCACGGGTGATGCTGGCCAGCCGTGTGACGCCGGTCCTGCGATCGAGGACGTAGACGTTCTGGTGGCCCCGCTCACCACCGGGAAGGTCCAACCTGCGGGTGGAGGAGAAGGCCAGGTACCGCCCGTCGCGGCTGATCGACGGGTCGAAACCGCCCCCCTCGCCCTCCGCCGTCGCCCGCACCGTGCGGCCCGTGACCCGGTCGAGGACGAACACGTCGCTCCGGTCGTCCGTGTCGCCCTCCACCAGCCCGGGCTCCTCCGAAGCGAAGGCCACGAAGCGGCCGTTGCCGCTGAGCGACACCCCGCGTAGCGGGACGGTGATCTGCTTGCCGTGGTCTCCCAGGGAGACCCGCTGGACGCGTCCGGTCCAGGTGTCCCGGACGAAGGCGTCCGAGATGCCGTTGGTGTCTCCCGGCACGAGGTCGTCCGCTCCGGAGAAGAACAGGACGAACCGCCCGTTCTCACTCACGCCGCCGCCCTGCGACGGGGCCGTGAGCTGCCCGCCGCCCGGCCCGTAGCTCACCCGCTGAGTGAGCCCCGGCACCACCGCCGGCCCGGCCTCCGCCGGCCCTGCGGCCCCCGCGGGCAGGGCCATACCGGCGCCCAACAGCGCCACGAGGGCCAGGACTCCACCGCCCCGCACCGCCTGCCGGACGGGCGGCCACCCCCTCTTTCTGCCCCTGCCCGTCCCACGTAACGATCCTTCGGCCATAGCCGTCCCCTCCGTCGTCTCCCCTGATGTATGCGGGCGCGGTCGAACCCGCCGATACCGGTGGCCGCGCACAGCAGAGCAAACCGCCCCCCGCAGCCCCGGTCAACGGCATCCGCCCGCCAACGACGACAACGCGCCACCAGCCACCCAAGAGCAAGACGGCCCACTGCAGGTTCCTGACGTGGTCGAGAGCTGGTGGCTGGGGTCGGCTGCACGAGGGAGCTCCCACACCGCCTGGACGACGCCGGCCTGCTCGGCCTGTTCCGGGCCGCCCTCGACTCCGCCCACGTCAGGCGGAAGAGGGGGCATCAAGGATCACGCGGTGGAGCTTCGCCCGGACTCTGTCCCGGCTCCACTGGGCGAACCGGTGATAGACCGTGGGCCAGGCCAGACACTGGTGGCAGCTGCCGCCAGGTGCAGCCCGGGGTTGCCACGAAGGTGATCGCCGCCAGAGCCTTGCGGTCACCGGCCCGGCGCCGGCCACCGCCCTGCGGACGTGTCACCTCAGTCGGTGGCACCACCCGCCTGGACAGCCTCGGCAGGTTGTCAGGCACCAGTTGCTCCACGAGATCCGCCATGCACGGATCAGCGAACGATCACACGGTAGGAATCGGCGCCTTGTGGGCGTCGCGGGTGCAACCGGCTGTGCGGGTCTCTGATGGGGGCGGGGCCGCCGGTGTGGTGGGTGACGACCTGGGTCCGCGCGCATGTGTTCGGCCGCCGACCTGCGGCTCGGGGCGCGAGCGCAGTGCGGCGCCCGTGCCGGGCTGAGCGTGCCCTGATACCGGACGGGTGTGCGGGGCCGCGGGAGCGGAGTCTCAGGACGAGGCGGAGTCTTCCGGCCGGCCGTCACCTGTGCCGGGTTCAGCCGGCTCAGGTGCGCCCGCTCGCCGGTAGTCGATGAGGACCCGGGCCTTCTCCTGGGCATCCGCCAATTCGCTGATCGTCGCCATGAAGAATGCATCCAGCTTCCTCGAGGCCCGGTCGCGAAGCAGGCCTCGCAACTGGCCGACCAGCGCGCCGAGTACCACGCATGCCGCGATCGCCCACCAGGGAGCACCCGTGAGTGCGGTGGGCAGGGCAGCGGCGGCTCCCAGGAGCTGTTGTCGCAAGGGTGTAATTCACCAGCCTTCCCGGCGCCATGAGGTGCCGGCGTGCACGCCTGCCGGCGCGGTGATCGAGAGTTTTGGCGTCCGGCGCCGGGCGGGCGGCGGGGGAGACGGAGTGCTGAGCACCCTCATGACGTTCCTTGGAATGCTCAATATTCTCAAGCGCTCACCTGATGGACTGGAGGATCTCGCCGGTCTCGTCGACGGTCCAGAAGGACCAGCCGTTGCGGTTGGGCCGCACATCGGGCCGGAGGGCATGCAGGACGGCGCTGGCGGCGCCGCTGGGGGTCTTGTAGGTGCCGGCCGCCGGACCGTCAGCGATGGTCAGGCTCCGGTTCTCCCGGTCGTACGTGCCTGAGATCCTGTGGCCCGAGTAGAAGACGTGGACCGGCACCAGTGCTGGGGAGGCCACGTCGGGCGCAGAGTGGGCGGCCGGGGCGGGGGAGTCTTCGAAGTGCTCGACGAGGCGCCTGACTGCCTCGCCCGGGGTGGTGTTCCAGGCGCGGGCGAGCAGGTCGACCTTCTGGCCGGTGGCGGGATCGAGCTGGACGGAGTGCTGGACGGTCATGGGGAGACGATAGCATCGGTGAATGCGGTGAGTAAAGCGAGGGTGTGTGTATTTTCGGGTGGGCTTTAACTTTCTGCTCGGTACCGGGACGGGCAGGAAGGAGGCTCCTGTGGGTGGTGGGGTGTGTCTGTGGTATTCGGGGGAGTCGGGGGAGGGGGCATGGTGGGTTCTTGTTCCTGCGGGGCTGTGGGAAGTCTTCGTCATTGCCGGCGCGGCCTTCGTGGTGTGTTCCCGCCGGCCGCTGTACGGGCCTTGCCGGGGCTGTCGGAGTGCTTACCGCCGCGTTCTTGCCCTCAGCTTTGTCTGCGGGTGAGGGGTGTGGCGTCCGGAACTGGCCTGGGCCGCATCCGTTCGGTTCACGCCGGGCCGGCTCACGCCCGGGCTCCTGCGGGCCTTGTGGGCGCACCTGCCGCTGCCGCCTGCGGGGCCGGGGGCGGTCCAGTGCTTCTCGTGGTCGGGAACGCCGGTATCTTCGCCGCCCCCGCCCGCGTGTTGGTTGCCGGTCCCGGAGACGTCGGGCGGGTTGCGCGGGGAGAAGGGGCAGCGTCCGTCATGTCGATCGCCTCGGTCCTCGACATGAGGGAGGTACGCGCGATCGCATACTCTGGTGGTCCCGGTCCGGTGGCCTGCGGATCCGGGCCGGCGCACATCGAAGGGCAGCCCGGGAAGGGTTCCTTCCCGGGCTGCCCGGCGGCAGGTCTGTACCGGCTGTTGCCGGGGACCGGTGTGCCGCGGGCGGGATGGGTACCGGTGTCTCACGGGAAGGCCCTGGAACCCGCCGGCTCTGCGGGCCGCCGGCAACGCAAGCCGCGTCAGATTTCTCGCCGTAGGCTGCCGCCTTGTCCGGGAGGCGGTTGGCATGCGTGCTCTGCAGGCAGGTACCGAGGTGAGCGGGTGGCAGGACGGGCTCGTGTTTCCCCCGGACGGCCGCCCGCCTGGGGGATGCCGGGGCGGCGGGCGATACCGCCGAGGTGCGGCCGCCGGGTGAGGCCGCGGCTGCCGCACGGGCGTCCCGGCCCCGTCGCGCGGGCGGGCGGGTTCCGGCCGGGCGGGACATGTGCATCCGCTCGGTGCGCATCCCCGGGGTGCAGCCGTCTCTGGGACCACAGGTTCCCCACGAGGCGGTGCTTCGTGCCCTGCGGCGGTGTGTGCGGGGCGGCCCGTGGGGAGTGACCTGGCTGTTTCGCCCCGGTGAACCGGCATGCTGTGAGCTGGGAGGGTGCTCTTGCCCGGCGCGGGTCCCGCGACACGCCGCAGGACCCGCGCTTGCTGAGCCGTGCGGCGGCCTGCCGGCCGGCGTGCGGGGTTCAGGCGTGGCCGGCCAGGTCGTGGGGGTGTCTGGGACGTGAGTGCCGCGTTCGGCTGCGCTGGGTCGTTGGGCTCCGGAGCGGCGGTGGTCCTTTTCGGCCCGCAGCATGCCGTGCGCGGTCTCGGCGGCGGGGTGCAGTGGCTGGTGACGGCTGGCAGCTTGTCGGCTCCGGCACGGGTGCGCAGGACTGCAGAGCGCCCGTTGAGACGGGTGATGTCCAGAGTGCCGGAGCCGTCGCCGAGGAAACGGCATCCTCATCTGCACCGGCAGCTTCCCCGCCCCCGCCCCCGCCCCCGAAGCCGCCCGCCACCGCCGGACGCACGCCTTCCAGCTCCTCGCCGCCGCCCGCGAGTGCCTCCACCGCACCGACACACCTGGGACGGCCGGCCCCGGCCAGTGGCTGACCATCTTCGCCGGACACGCCGGACATCCCGGCTCAGCCCCGCTGCCGGCCCGCGGGTCCAGCCACCGGCCCCTCCCTCGGCAGCACCGAACTCGGCCCCCTCCTCACGGCCTTCGGCACCGCCGCCACGACCCGGCGCCCCCCACGACTGCACGACCTCCTGCGTATCTGCCTGACCCCCGCCTGGAACGCCCCCGGCCTGCTGCGCCTGCCCCAGGCCCCGGACGCGCACCGCCGCTGGGGCACCGACTGCGGCCGCTTCATGGCCTTCAGCGCCTGACTCGCTGACGACGGCCGTCCCCAGCCCGTCGAGGATGACGCGGTCTCCGCCGCCTGGCCTGCCTCGAACAGGCCTCCGGCGCCTTCGGAGCGTGCTGGAGGCAGGGAAGACCTTCGGCATGGTCGAATGGCGCACCACCGGACAAGCGCTCGCCGACTCTGCCGGCCGCCTCCAGCTCCGGCCATGCCTGACCCTGCACACCACCGGCCTGGTACGCCTGGCTGCCGGGCACCTTCCGGCTAGCCTTCACAGCTCCCGCGTGCGCCTGGCCATCCGCGCCGTCACACCGTGCGACGGCGGTACCGGCCTCCTGTTCGGGATGATCGTCCAGAAGGGACCCTCGCTGGACTCCACATCGCGGGCATCTTCCTCTGGTCAGCGCGGTGATCCAAACGAAACTGCCTAGACCTGTTCGATGAGGCGGACATGGCAAGACGCGTGGCCCTTACCGTTCTTCGGCAGTACCCAGAAGGAACCGTCGCCGTCCCGCCCCACCACGCGTGACGTTCCCTTTGGAGAGTCAGGCACGTGACTCTTGGCCGCCTTGTACAGCTCTGCGAGCGCTTCCTCCCGGCTCTTGCCACCGATCACGGTCCGGATGATCTCGATGCGGCGCTGCGGTGAGGCCGCATCGGTAGTGACACTCTCCTCCGCGATGATCAACCACGTCGGCATCGATCAGTGTCCTTGTCACAGGCATCACCAGCCATAAGCCGGAATCTGGATAGGGGCCCCTGGGTTCGTTCTCAAGCCAGGCCCGATGGAAACCTCAGCACTTACTTTTAGGCCCCACCCATGAACAGAGCGAGGATCACAGCTCCCACCCGGAGTCCAGCGACGCCCGGTCCATCTCCCCGCCAGGGGAGGGCACCAAATCAAATGTCTGCTCAACAAACCCATACGACATCAAGGCGCCGACAGGCGCCCTAGAAACACCCCTTCCCGATAGGGAAGGGGGAGCCCGCCAACCCGTCATGCCGTCAGGCATGACACACCACCACCCTCCGGCCGCCAGGCCGGAGCTGACGCCAGCTCAATGTTGGGCCGCCAGGCCCAACCCTTACCAACCCCTTGCTCCCGCCAGGGAGCAAGCCCACGCCCAACCCCCTTCATGCCGTCAGGCATGAAGCCGCGGCAGTCTCCCGCCGTCAGGCGGGAGTTGGGCCGCCAGGCCCAACTTAAGAGCCGATATCGGCATGTTCGTTCGTACACTTCGGAAGGTGATTGTTACTCCTTCAGGCTGTAGTCTTGGTTGTTTGCATTTATCGTGAAACGCTTTCTGCGTTTTT